>NZ_CP016397.1:300000-535000 GCF_002240035.1 Legionella clemsonensis
AGCCTATGGTTGCCAATTGTGGGGTAAGGTCTAAACTAAATAGATAGGTACTTCATAGGTGACAGGGAGGGTGTATGAATCAGCGATATCTAGAGCAGTGGAGTGAAATAGCCAGACATATTCAGAAACCTTTTCAAGAAATGTTCGAGCTTAATTTGGCTTTATTGAAAGAGATTAAATTTCTTAAAGCTGAAGATTTGTTGACCATTAAAAGTCCTGAGGAATTTATCGAAAAGCAGGTGAATCTTGCCTTTGAAAATGGTCATAAAGCACTTAATTATTTTCGCCAATCCTTTGCGATATTTGAGCAAACGTTAAAACCTATTACAGAAACGGTTAAAAATTCCTCCAAATCAACATTGGATACAGCAAAAACGTTAAAATCGTTACTTGATCCAACCAGACTAGCGATGGCCCCTACCAGGGCGGCAATTGATATTACCAAGCCTTTGCTAGATCCTGCGCTTTCAGATTCCAGTTTTGATCCTAGAAGGGCAATGGCTGAAATAGCCAATCTTTCCAGTAATACTGGCAAAGCAGCAGCAAAGAAAGCTCCATCTGGTTCAAAAAAATCTGCAAGCAATGAGCATTTAAAAAAACATTAGGCTGTGAAGGTATTTAATCCAGCCAAAGGAAAAGCATATAGTTCTTGCATAATCTGACCTTGCGCATCGGCTAAACCAATGCCGATAGCAATAGCCTGCGCATCAAGAGCTGATTTTTTGCTGTTAAATTGGTTGAGTAAAGGAGTTAAAGCCTCCTGTAATTTTTTGGCATCCTTTGAGGTTAAATGATCGGCAGCGAAAATTGAGAAATGCGGCGAAAAATTCGCAAACACATTCGGACTGCCAAACCGTAAAAAAGAAAGCCTCTTGGCTGCATTATTTTTTACCCAGGAAGGAATTGGAGTTCTTTGGTCACGAAACGCCATTAATTGAATTACGACTTTATTACTTAACGCCTGAAGAGGTTTGCTGTTGGAAATAGATAACATCGTATATCTACTAGAACTGATTTCAATTTTTCCAGTTTTAACTATAATAGGTTTGGTCTGCTTGGCAATACGTTGGATTCGTTGACTAATCTGTGGTAAATGTTTGGGATTATAATTGGTTAAATACAAGGTGAGATGGAGAGGGTGAGCGACTAGAAAGGGAGTCAGGCGGTAGTGTGAAAAAATTTTATTTTTACCAAGATAGCGATTAAAGTCTTTTATGAGTTTTAAGGCATTGTTATCTGGGGAAAATTTCAAATAGACATTCACTGATTGAGAGTTGGACCTTGCTGCAAAGGGTTGCGTCATCTCCCATAAACCTTCTGTGTATAAAGTTAAAAAGAGTAGGATATGCAAAATCATTTTGCTGTTATGGGTAATCCTATAGCCCACAGCTTGTCTCCCTTTATTCATCAACAATTTGCAAAACAAACCCAGCTATCACTTATTTATGAAAAAAAGCTGGTGGCTGAGGATTGTTTTGAGCTTCAAGTATCCAACTTTTTTGCACAGGGTGGCAAGGGACTTAACATCACTCTGCCTTTTAAGGAACGCGCTTTTGCCATGGCAAAGAAAAGAACTGCACGTTGTTTGCAGGCAAAAGCTGCCAATACCTTATGGATGCAGGATGACATACTTTGTGCTGACAATACAGATGGTATTGGTTTGATCAAAGATTTAAGCCGCTATATTCCTTTAACCGATAAAAAAGTGCTTGTGTTAGGTGCAGGAGGGGCTGCTCGCGGTATAATTGGTCCTTTACTGGATAGTGGTATTAGCCAGTTAACTTTGGCAAATCGCACGATAGAGAGAGCTGAGATTTTGCATAGGGAATTTCAAACACTCTCTTATTGCAGTTTTAATGAATTAAAAGGGCAGTTCGATTTAATCATCAACGCAACTTCCGCCAGTTTGGGTAAAGAGGCGCTCAAATTACCTTTGAATATTCTGCAACCCACTACTTACTGTTATGATTTAGCCTATAACATTCAAGAAGCAACTTCTTTTGTAAAATGGGCACAGACACATCAGTGTAAAGGTATTGATGGTCTTGGCATGCTAGTTGAACAAGCAGCAGAAGCTTTCTTTATTTGGCATGGTGTCAGGGTGAAAACAGAGGTTGTTTTGGCTAAACTACGCTGCGTACCATGAGTAACCAATGTTTATTGAGAGGGTAGGCTAAGTGGCGAAAAATTTAATGACATCCGGAGCTACTGAAAGGGTGTCTTGATAACCAAGGTCAATTAATTCTCGCGTGAATTCTCTTTCAAAAAGCAAGAAGCTTAGCAAATCACCGGAATGATCCTTGGCGCCCAATACATTGAGTAAAAAGCGCAGCAGCGTAGGCATATTATTATATTGAGATTGCGCAATTTGTGAGACATCCATACTAGGCCTTAAATGAAGGGTCTCAATAGGACGCCAGGGCGAACGGCGTTTTTTCCACATTGATAAAAGCCGGGCGATATCATTCATGCGATTAACCATTTCAATATCTCTATCCAGATTATCGAGGAATATGCCGTTTAACATCCCTCCTAAAATGCGGGCAAAGCCAATATTACCAGTTTTTAAATGTTCGGGGTTGGCAAATACAGGCAATTGCCGGGTTCCTAAAATGAGTATTTTTTCTACTTGAAAACGAATGGAACCTCGTAATGGAGCTACCAAACCCATGCTGCCGTCACCGTAATGAAATCCATCAAGGCGCACAGTAGGGAAAAAAAGAGGAAGAGCACTGGAGGCGAGAATATGTTCCATGGTCAAGGTGGTACGTTGGCTAATATGACGCGGATAATGCCAATCAACAAAATCAGGGGCATCACAATGCTGATAAAATGAAATGGTTTGTTGTGTCTCATAGCATTGGCTAATCACTTCCATGACTTCCAGGTGATGGCTTGCAATATTAGTTCTGATTAGCTCAAAATCAATATTTTCAGTAATAAATTCCTGCAAGGGACTTGTATCAAGGAGATGACCGGTTTGACGCTGCTTTACAATTAGATGACTTAAATTTCGTAAGACGGATTTACTTAATTCATAGTTACTGGCATTAAAAATTTTTTGACACGAAATATCTGCCCACATTGCTTCGAGTTTTTCTACGCCAGTAGGGAAATCATGCGCATTTTCAGCGAGAACAGCCGCATTAATGCTGCCCACACTTACTCCACTAATCATATGAAAAGGAAGTGGCTTCACCTGTAAAATATCATTAATAGCTTTTAGTACGCCGGCTTGATAAGCACCACGCGCCCCGCCACCAGCTAAATAAAGGCCTTTTTTTGTCATAACTACTTATTTTTTTGAAGATATAAAAATATAGTTGACTAGGGGGCTTCTTGCAAGAGATGGTAATATTTCGCAATCTCATAAATTTTGTTTTGTGCAACCAAAATTGGTTAATGATTGACTAGCGTTAATTTTCTGCTAATGATCAATTGGTACAATAGGCAAGAGTAATCAGTGAGAACACAATGAGCGATGGCGATAAAATGCCTCTTCAATCGCAAGAGGAAGAAACTGTGTTAAATGCGAGCTTAACGCCCATAGAAATTTTAAAAAGGCTGCAAGAAATGCATGATACGCGCCTAAGGGGACGTCCTCTGCCTGACAAGGTAATTATTTTATTGCTGCTAAAAAAACTCCCCATACTTTCCAATTTTTTTCATGGTGTAAATGGTACGGGTACTTCTATAAGCAAATTAGTTGTTGTTCAAGGACATGCTGTTAGTGTTGCCGAGACAGCTGGTAAGGGATTTCAATGGGCGGGATTAGGACTTGCTTTAATTGATTTTTTCCGTATTCCTCTAATTTATTTAGCTGCTTTATTGATTGGACAAGAACCACCAGTCACCTTGAATAAAAATGCACGATGGCTTTATTCGACAGTATTATTAACCCTTACCATTATTGCACTGGCGATTCCTGCCGCAGCCCCTCCGATTGCCTTAGTGACTGCCATTCTTGGTTTGGGTTGTAGTGTTTTTTTATTAGTGAAACATGTGCGAGAATACCTGCAGATTCAAAAAACGCTGCGTGAAGTTGATGATGAAATTAAACCTCAAGAGGAAAGATTCAAGCATCTGCAAACACTCGCTAAAGCATTACAGGCGAAAATTGAAAAAGAGCCAGAAAATTTTAAGCAATTTATAGAAGAATTTGCCGAGCTTGAAATTTCTTACAATAGATTAAAACATGAGCTGCAACTTCTGTATGATAAGCAACTGCAGTTTTCGCAAAAATCAGCCAGAATGAATATTGCCAGTGTGATTGACAAAACGCTGGCTATTGGAGTGTCTGCTTTTGCAGTTATTGGTTTAGCAGTCTCTCTGGCTTTTCCTGTTATTGGTTTAGGAATAGTAGCAGCTTCTGCTGCTTTAGTAAGTGCGTATATTCTCGCTCGTATTCTGACGCCACCAGCTATAAATTTGGTTAAATGGCTAATCAATAAATTAACCAGCAAAAAGGAAACAACAATAACAATAGAGCAGCAAACTAGACCTTCTCCCATAAACAATTTAGAGTCTACAGGGTTAACGATGGTCAAATTATATGGTGCAGAAGCAACCCATGTATTGGAAGAGCAAGTGGAAGTTTTACAGCAACGTGAACAACTGGAACATAAATTATTACAGCCTGCAAAATATCATCAAAATCCGGAGGCATTTTTGCAGACAATAAAAGAAGTTGCGCTTTCAGCTGAGCCTCCTTTTAATCTGGAAGAGTGGAGAGAGTTCCTGGGCCGAGAAATGATTCAGCCGGATCTGCAACTGCTTCAAGTTTCCATTGGCCAAATTGAAATGAAAGTAGAAGAAAGAGAGCAATTGTTAAGCGATAAGTCCTTGCTTATGGCACTGCAGGAAAAGGGGGTTGACCTGCATCAAATTACCATTAAAAAAATACTTGCGTCAAAACATTCACCAGCCTTGTTTCAGGAAGGAAATGACACAGTGGCCGGCCTACAGAATAAAAAAGGTGATTTTGTCATCAATCATCAGTAACACAAGGCAAATAGTTATTGCCTTAATCGCAGCATTGCAATTATTGCTAAAGTATTATAGCGTTTAATTTAATCCTCCTCTCACCATTAAGGAAAAAATGCTCGCCTTGTTTCGTGCTCAACCTCGAGCCTTTCATATGATTTTTATGCTGGAAATCTGGGAACGCTTCGGCTTTTATACAGTACAGGGCATTTTGACGCTTTACTTTATCCGATTTCTGGGATTTAGTGATACCGTTGCATATTATACCTTTGGTGCGTTTTCTGCGCTTGTTTATGGACTCGTTTCCTTTGGCGGTTACTTGGGTGATAATGTTTTAGGAACCAAGCGCACCATTGTTTTAGGGTTAATTACACTCGCCTTGGGCTATCTCTCCCTAGCTATTACCGACAAAGAACATGTTTTTTTAGCTTTAGGTTTAGTGTGTGTTGGTAACGGTTTGTTTAAAGCAAATCCTTCAAGCTTATTGGCAAAATGCTATGAAGAAAATGATCCTCGTCTTTACGGCGGATTTACATTGTACTATATGGCGATCAACTTAGGTTCAACCGTTGCTTTATTTGTGGGGCCGGCTCTTTCCAGCATGTATGGTTATTTTTATGCTTATTTTATTAGCTTTATTGGTCTTGTGTTGGGACTGGCTAATTATTGGTTCCAACGGCGACATGTGGTATCAGTTAACACAATAGCTGATAGAAAAAAAATTAAATTTTGGCAATGGCTGACAGTGATAGCTGGCATTGTGATAGTGACGATGATTTCGGCCTATTTGTTACAGCATGTGATGCTGGCTAAAAATCTTGTCTGGCTAATTACAGTGGTGGTTGTCACTATTTATTTTTTTTACATGCGTAGAGAAAATCAGGTTTCCTTTATGCGGATGCTTGTTGCCTTTATTCTGATGTTGGAAGCGGTGGTTTTTTTTACCCTTTATCAACAAATGCCTACCTCTTTAAATTTATTTGCGGTCCACAATGTGACGCCTGTTCTGTTTGGGATTTCTATTGATCCGCAAAGCTTTCAGGCATTAAATCCAATCTGGATCATTACTTTAAGTCCTGTATTAGCAACGTTATATGGGAAGCTGCATCACCAGGGAATTTCATTTCCTGTTCCTTATAAATTTGCAGTGGGTATGCTTTGTTGTGGCATCAGCTTTGGGCTTTTATTTTTTGCCAGGTATTTTCATGATGAATCGGGAATAGTGTCCTCTTGGTGGTTAATTGCCAGTTATTTTTTTCAGAGTACAGGTGAATTACTCGTATCCGCCTTAGGGGTGGCAATGGTTGCTGAACTGGTGCCTAATGGTATTGCTGGCTTTGTGATGGGGATGTGGTTCTTAACCTCTGCTATTGCCGGATTTATAGGCGCCACAGTCGCTTCGTTTACCTCATTACCTGAGAATTTAACACCCGGCATTGAATCTTTAATGATTTACACCAACGTCTTCGCCTGGATTGGTGCGGTCACCCTGGCGATTGGTTTGCTAATGCTAATTACCTCGTCGCAGCTAAGTCGCTTTATCAAGCGAAGTTCAGTCATTGAAATGTAAGGGCGCTAGTCAGCTTGGAGTGATGATCCTGTAACAGGGATTGCAAGATGGTATCATCCCGCATCACATATGCCGGGATGATAATACTACCAGGGGATCCGTAGTCCTGAAAATCAGGCCGGGACTTCGTCTTTCATATTTCGCTGCCAGTGGCGATGCTGAGCTATAGCCGCTTTAAATTGATCAATAAAGGGCATAAGATCAGTGTGCTGTTTGATAGTCACTACGCCCTGATCATTTTGGAGTTCTCCTGCAGAGTAGGTCACTCCTTTAATAGACGATAACATCAGTAAGTCCACCCCATCCCCCGTGGCTCCTAACGGTTTACAATGCTTAAATGCTTCATTAATAAAATTGAGTGCATCGCCCTGTTTAGCCAGGACTTTTATACTGCGACTGCCACCTGGAATAAATACTGCATCGTATAGTACGGAAGCAGTGGTTGCGTAATGTTTATCAACATCCACTTCATCACCACTATCACTTTTGAGTGGTCCTTGAAATTGAGCAATAATATCACACACTGCACCTTCGGCTACGAGTGCTTTTCTCACCAGCTTTAATTCGGTTGCGCTATAACCTTCAGCAACAAGAATAGCTATTTTACGTGTCGCAATACTGTTTTTTGCGGTATGTTCAGATGTTTCCTGGCTCAGGTTTTTGGCTATTTTGTCGCAGGCTTTGCCTTTTTTAAATGCAGGCGGTGCAACCCCTATTCCTTGAGCTATTTGTTCAGCTAATTCACCATCCACATGATTAAACAGTTCAACCACCTGTTTTCTGATGCCTTTATCCATGACTTTTCCCAATTCAAAATGAAACGCACTCACAATACGTTTCTTTTCTGGATCAGTCATGCTGTTGTAGAAAAGGGAGGCTTGGGTATAAAAGTCTTTAAAGCTTTCACTACGCTCGCGCACTTTGTTGCCGGCTATCTTTTCAGCATAATGAAGATAACCTCCGTCAGCTCTTGATGCGGTCATTGGGCAACCTTTGGCCACTGTATTGGGGAAATAGCTTTGTTTACCTTTATCAACTGTCATGCGATGATAGCCTTCACGTTGATTATTACTTACAGGAACAAGCGGGCGATTAATGGGAATTTCATGAAAATTAGGCCCACTCAGGCGAATTAATTGAGTATCAAGATAGGAAAATAAGCGGCCTTGTAAAAGAGGATCATTGGTAAAATCAATGCCAGGCACCACATGACCCGGATGAAAGGCAACTTGTTCTGTTTCGGCAAAAAAATTTTCTGGGTTCTGATTAAGCGTCATTTTACCCACCCAACGGATAGGAACAAGTTCTTCCGGGATAATTTTGGTTGCATCCAGCAAATCAATACCGAGCTTAAATTCATCTTGCTCCTCAATAACCTGAATGCCAAATTCAAATTCAGGAAAATGGCCAGCTTCAATAGCTTCCCAGAGGTCGCGCCTATTGAAATCCGGGTCTTTACCGGCAATTTTTTGTGTCTCATCCCAAACTAAAGAATGGATACCAAGCAAAGGTCGCCAGTGAAATTTAACAAACCGTCCGTGGCCCTTGGCATTAACAAAGCGAAATGTGTGAACACCAAAGCCTTGCATCATCCGATAGCTGCGTGGCAACGCACGATCGGATAAAACCCACATGATCATATGTGCTGATTCTGGGGTATTAGCCACAAAATCCCAAAAGGTGTCATGGGCTGCGGATGCCTGTGGCATTTGGTTATCTTGCTCTGGCTTAATTGAGTGAACAAGATCAGGGAATTTAATACCATCTTGAATAAAGAAAATCGGCATGTTATTGCCGACTAAATCATAATTACCTTGCTCAGTATAAAACTTTGTGGCGAAACCACGCACATCTCTGACTGTATCAGCAGAACCACGAAAGCCAACAACGGTGGAAAAACGCACAAAGGTGGGTGTTTTTTGTTGAGGGTCATGAAGGAATTTTGCCATGGTTAAATCTTCAAGAGATTCATAGACCTGAAAATAGCCATAAGCACCAGAGCCGCGCGCATGAACAACTCTTTCTGGTATTCGTTCATGATCAAAATGAGTTAATTTCTCACGAAAGTGAAAATCCTCCATGATAGTAGGGCCTCGAGCTCCTGCTTTTAACGAATCATCAGTGTGATTGATTCTTAGTCCATGATTGGTTGTTAGAAATTGGCCACTGTGATCGCTGGAAAATTCCTCCATTTGTTGTTTTTTGCTGTTTTCATGAAGCTTTTTTTCCCTTTTCTTATCCATTAATCCTCCAATGATTATCGGTTCTGTTATAGAGATTATGCAGTTAGTTATTTATTTTTGGCAAATAGAGGCTTTCCACTAGGATTGATAGAGCCCAAATTAAACCCTATATTTCTTCACCTTCAGGAAAGATAGAATTGAATGATTCACCACTCTAACATCCCATCGTACTGCATACAATGAAAGTTGCCTTTAGGTGTCAGTATTATCTCTTTGCAACAGGTTACAGTTACTTTTGCAGGGATACCTCGCACTGAACCTCCCCTTGAATTAATTACAAGTGAGTTTTACTCGGTAATGCTGCTGTACATTGAACTTCAACAAGAAGTCCTGGCATTGCCAATTTTGAAATACCTATTGATGCGCTAGTGAAGGAGTTAACCGGCATCATTTTTGCTCGAGTTGCAAAAAAAGCAGGACCATTTTTTTCAATATCAACAATAAAACAAGTCATGGCCAGTATATCAGCAAGACTCGCGCCGGCTGCTTTCAAAACGGTTTGAATATTTTCAAATGTTTTAACTGCTTGTTCTTTGATTCCTGGATCCACGAGATTGCCTTGAGCATCGATGCCTGCTTGGCCGGTAATATAAATAATGCCATTATAGCTAACACAGTTAGTAAAGCCTAAATGGTCATAGTTATAAACATTGTCAACTTCTATAAGCTTTTTCATGGGCTTATCCTATTGAGGTGATATCCATCAAAGTATAGTAATGGTGAAATGTCGGTGCAATTTACTAACACAAAAATAAGATGAATTAATGCTTCTCCTGAGCAGCAATATAAAAATATACATTTACAAAAATTTATATAAAAATTCGCCTTTTTTTAGCCTGCTTAATATTTGGTTAATAAATTAACAGTATTATAGGGAGATTATGCCCGTAAGTATCTAGGGAAGGCTGAACTTCGCGTTAGGGGGAAATGCAATCATGGCCATTCTACTGAGTACCACAAGCCAAGACTTGATTTCTCGATTGTCAAAAAATTCCGAACTTACCGCTATATTTCAACAACAAACGACAATAGAGAAAGCAGTACTGCTCAGTTGGCTTGAAAAAGTTCAACAAACTACTACTGATGAAGAGACGGCATTTTTAGTTGCTTCTTTAAATGCCTCTCTTTTAAAAGATTTTAAAGAGTCACTTCAGCCTTCCAAACCTAAGAAAAAAGAAAAGCCTATGAGTTGGTTAAGCCGGGCCAAATACCTTCTTTTAGCGATAGCCGGAACTCTCTATTTTGGTTGTGAGGGTTTTGATGGTGTTACAGCTATCATGGGTATTTTTTCCTCCGTTCCAACCATTGCTATTTTTGCGGTGGGTACTTTATTTTCCGTGCTTTCAATCATTGTATTTTATAGTTTTGACTTGGTTGAGATCTCCAAAAATTTAGGTGTAAAGAAAGGGGATGCGCCGAAACTTCTGGATGTGTTACTTGATGAGTTCCAACAAATTAAGGCTATACGCTACGAACTTTCAAAACCGGGAAATAAAACCCAACTACAATTAGAAGAGGACAAAAAACTGGCAGAAATGCTTCTTAAAAGGCATCAAGCGTTAAATGAATCCCGGAACAAGCTTAAGGAAGCTCTAAACAATCCCTATTTGAAAATCGCAAGAATGGCTACAGCCGCAGTCGCTGGTATTATCTTTTTTAGTGGTGGATTTTTTGCAGGTCAAACAGTGGCCTTGGCAATTGCCGGTTTATTTCTTACTTCAGTTGCTGCAACCTTCTGGCCTGTTATACTTGCCAGTGTTGTCGTTGGCTTGGCTGCCTTTAGTGTTTATTGGTTTGTAGAACGCCCCGGAATAGAAAATCTTATAAGCCGTTGGAAAGGATTGGATAAAGAGAAAATTGATGCATTATGCAAGTCTAAAGTGGTAGATCGTGAGACAGAAAAATTGCAAATTCTATTGAGCAATATTGAAGAAAAGATTACTCCATTAAACACGACTACGATACTTAACGAAGAGAAAAAAGAGTTAACCCAAAAAATAGCTGGTCTTGAGTCAGAAAAAAATGCCTTATCTCTACAAGCCACTGCTTTTGCATCACGTAATAGTGAACTGCTGACAGAAATAGAACGCTTGCAGACTCAATTAAAATCATTGCAAGAGTCCTTAGTTGGAGTTAAGTCCACTCAGGCTACTGCAGCAAATCGTGCTATTGTTGATAAAAAGCCGACTGTGGCACTACGATACAGTGCTAATCAAACCTTTTTTGGTGAGACATTATTAAGAAAAACCAAATCATTAAATGATCTGTGGTCTTCTGAATTGGTTAATCAACCCTTGGAAAAAACTGCAAATGATTATTTATGAGCAGTATAGGGGCCTTAAAAGTTAATAATACTGGCCTGTGTGACAGCGTTAAATATTGAGAATTGACTTCACAAAAGGAATAGTAATTTTACGTTGAGCTGCCAGGGAAGCTTCATCCAATTGATGTAGCGTGATTTGCAAATCATGCATGTTACGACCGCATCGATTAAGCAGGAACTGTCCCACACTCACTGGTAATTTAAAACCTCGCTGTTGTGCATGCAATTGTAAGGTTTTAATTTTTAATTCATCGTTGAGTTCATGAAGTTGCATGACTAAACCCCAACTCAACCGCGAACGTAAATCTGGCAAATTTATTTTTATTGCCGTCAGAGGTTGTCCACTGCTGATGATTAAGGTTGTATCCTCATTGTCACGTACCTTGTTGTAAAGATGAAATAGTGCCTCTTCCCACGCTGCGTCACCAGCAATTAAATCAATGTCATCAATAGCAACATAATTATGCTTATCCACGCCCTCAATGCTCTCCGGCCCCCATTCTTTTAAAATCTGTAAGGGAAGATAAATTGTTGTTTGACCATTCAGAGCTTGACAACAAGCCTGTAGCAAATGCGATTTACCACAACCTGAATTTCCCCAAAGGGTCAATAATCGTTCCCCCGTGCCTGACAAACACCTCTCGATTTGCTGCTTTAACAACGGATTATTGTCCCAGCAGAAATTGTTCAGGGTCGCTTCATCATTTAATTGAATTGCTAAAGCCAATTGCTGATTCATTTGTCAAGCATTCCGCGAGAAAGCTTTTTTGCTCCAAGTCCAGACATAGTCCAAATAGCTTACAGCGGTGGTTATTGCAGTCAGAAAAATAAGTGTTTCTATTAAATAAGGCGCAAATGTAAAAAAAGCCAATTCAAAAAGACATAAAGTCACTAAAGCAAGTTGTAAGCTGGTATTAATCTTACTTAGTCGCGTTGGCTCAAAATTAAGTTGACGCTGAATAAACCAATACCAAGCCAGAACACCCAAAGAAATTGTTAAGTCGCGTAAAAACACCAAAATAACCAGCCACCAGGGCAATGAACCAATGAATGCTAAAGAAATAAAACTGGAGGCCACGAGTAATTTGTCTGCCATAGGATCGATAAATGAACCTAAAGTGCTCTGCCATTGAAAATGCCTGGCTAACCAGCCATCGAATCCGTCAGTCAGTCCTGCGATAAGAAATAAATAAAAAGCACGCGTATATTCCTTTTCGTACAAAAAGACCAAAAATGGCACTATTAATACGAAACGCAATACAGTAAGAGCATTTGGTATATATCTTAGAAATGGTAACTTAAACATACCCTCATCTGACTTGGATTTTATGTTAGGGCTATTGCCATCTGGTAATAACCAAGGCAAGTGACTTTGTCAAGTTTATACAATCCTTGTGCGACTGTCACGTTTGTTAGAGGAGCGCAGGTGACTAAGAGGATTAAAAATAGGAGGTGCCAGACATGCATTACTGACGTTGGAAAGACGTATTGGCAATAAGGAGAAAGGTCGCCAGTCTCGCTCAAGCAATTGATATTTATAATAATTTAAAAGTTCAACATTAATTTCCGAAGTAAAATCTTTCAGCTGCTTTCTCACTTCTTCATGCACAATCTGCCATAAATCATCTGCTGCAAGGCTATAATTATGGCTCAGATTATCAATCCAACCCATTATATTGCTTAAAAAATTGCCATGAATAAATTTATTGACAAGTTCATTTAAATTTTCAGTCATTACCTTTGAATCAGGGGAAAGTTTAGGTTTTGAGACATGCTCATAAAATCGGTGCAGACAAAGACAGGCATTCTCTAAATCTTTAATAATCAGCGCCACTGGGCGATGATTGCTAAAGACAATTAAGGTATTTTGTGGGTGGGCTTCAAGAGCAATGCCGTAATGCAACAGTAAATGCAGTTGGCCTGACAATAATTTTTGGCAATAATCTTTAAAGTAAGCGTGAGGTGTTATTCCGCTGCTATTAAGAATATCGATAAAAAGCGGCTTACCAGAGAGTGGTGATTGTGCAAAGAGTGCACCCAACGGCACTGGAATTTGCCCATTCTTTTGCTTGGACATCGGATTGTCACATAAGATTACTGCAAGTTGCTTGCACTGGGATGCTGGTACCAGGGTAGGACTCACACCTAAACTTGCTACATCAGCAGCTATAAACAGACTCTGTCGATAATTGTCATGTTTCTTCAGCAAGTGATTAAGCCAAAGAGCCAACAGGGAGCCATGGTCTATTGAATCTTGTGAGATTGTATGGTTTGCCGAAACAGTCTGCACCGCTGTTGCTAACTTTAAGTAGCAGGCGCCTGCTGCTTGCGGCATTACTGTATGAAAAGCCATGGTCGGTTTAACCACTTGGAGATGAGGTAGCAAAATTAACGCTTTACTATCAATTAATGACGAAAACTGCTGTTGAATCTGATTGCGCCACTGCCAGGGGTGAAGTGGCAGAGGCAAATAATTATCAGGATTATACTGCTTAAATAATAAATGATTTCGCCAAAGTTGATATTCATTCGGGAAGTGTTTCCTTATTAAAGACTTATAGCCAAGATTGTGTGCTGCAAGGTAAGTGTGTCGTTGATGCAAAGCACACCAGTGAAGATTAATTTGCGCATTAAATTCAGGTGAGTACTGCAAAACTTCACGACGGCTAAATCCTATTTTGGCGCGAAAATTTGGATAATAGGGGTGACCAATACATCCCCATTGCTCTAAAAGCTGTAAAATTTCATAGGTATTGTTTTTTTCGCATAACCATTGCCAAAAATTGGAAAAGCGCTTTGCCTGCTTCCTTAATTCCAGTTGCCAGCATTGGCGGTAAGCTTGAGCCATGGCTTCATTAGCCACTGTTTCATCCAATTCGTGTTTAAATGCCTGCCAATTAAAAAATTTTAAAGTAGGCTGTTTGTGTTTAAGCTGTTCTTGCAACTGATCAATAAAATCATGGATGTGATGACTATTAATAGGTGAGGTAGTTAATCCCTCAAGGCTTGCGGCTTGCTGTAAGCGCCGCAGACACTCACGATGAGCCTGCGTAATAAAATATTCAATGGTTTGCTGAGGAAGCCCAATGCCTATTTCAAAGAGCATAAAACGAAGTTGATGGGTTACCTCATGAAAGTCACCATAGGCTAAGGCCATAATAATCTCCCCGTTGTAAGGTACATCAAAACCGTTGACTTACGAGCCTGGAAAAGTTCAACAGGTGTTAATCCAGGTAGATAATCAATATAAATGATAATCATTCTCATTTGCAAGCGATTATTTAGCGAATTGGGGTTATTTATTTCGAGTCATTGCCGTGACACAAGCTAACACAGTAAAGAAAAGTGCTGCTATAAAAACCAGAACAAAACGTATCCAAATAGCAATGGGGTTACCGATCGCAACATGATTGGAGTTATGAACGTGATAGAGGACCGGAACATGCTCACCAACCTTATATTGATGGAGATAATATCCTAGATGCGCAGTCGCTGTTATTGTATCGCCTGTTTTATTCTTAAAACGTACAATGGGGTAACGCAGCATCGTTGCACGAGCCACATTGTTTTGTGAAGGTTTAACGACGAAACTGATGACTTCTCCCCTTGTGGCAACGGTATTGTGGGTGATTCGCCAGGCTTCAATTAAATAATAGCCGGCAAGGAGAAAGGTTGCGACACTGGCTAAGATTAAAAGAGCAGTTAGTGATCTCATAATATTCAATGTCGAAATGATATGTTACATATATAGCACAAAGGTTACTATAAAAATAAACAAAAAAGAGAGAGTGTATGTTTGACACACACTATTTTTGCGCCATTAAAGAAGAAGCTTCTTTAAACGAATCGTCCTTACTAAGTAACGAAAAGTTACTGGTATAAGTAACAATATTTGCTATTGTTTCGTTTGGCATCGCTTCAAAAAAAGCATGCTCTGTTCTTTTTGCTTGCTTGAGCATTAAGGCATTTTTTTGCATCTCTATCAGGTTTTTTAAGCTATCCTTTTGTTGTGTGAGTCTGTTAGCATACTCGGGAAACAGCGTTTTGGTTTCATTTAATTCAGCATTGTTAGGAAAAAGACGTTTAAATTCTGCGGGGTTATTCATGATGTAATTCATTAACTTTTCGGTATACTGGGGGAGCAGTTTTAAAATAAGATGGAAATCTTTAGTATTGGCAATAAGTCGTTTAAACGCCGTGGGGTTAGTCGTCGCGTGCTCAATAAAACAGGAAAGTTTTTCTGAAGTGTAATATAAAGTATCGCCATTTGAAAAAAGCCGTGTAAATTCCTCAGGTTTTTTTAAAAGCGAATAAATTATCACTTCACTATGTAGCGGAATTTCCTGGAGAGTATTGTCCAAATCATAGGCAGTTGCAAAAAGACGTTTTAATTCTTCTGGATGGTTCATCACATGATTTATTAAAATCTGTGCATATTCAGGATATGCCGCCGCTGTCGCGCGTAAAATGTGATTATTGGGAATAAAGCGTTGAAATTCACTGGGAGTGTTAAAGAGATAATCGAGCAGCATCTTGCCATTGTGTGGAAATTTCTCAATAGTCCACCAGAAATCAAATTTGCTTGTAAACAAACGTTTAAATTCCTGAGGGTTATTCAAAACAAAATGAATAACATGGGGAAATAGTGTTGTAGCACCACGTAAAGTTTTATTATTGGGGAGCAGACGTTTAAATTCATCAAAATTATTTAAAAGAGAATGAATTAGATTCTCCCGATGCTGTGGAAATTCTGTAACAGCCCTCTCTAAATCATCCGTTGTTGCAAAAGAGCGTTTAAATACCTCAGGGTTTTGCAACGCAGCCATAAGTTCAGATTCTTGCACGTTTATTCAGTCAGGAGGAATGCAATGATTTAAAAAATGATACAGATAGATAAGGAAATAGCGAATGGGTAATGTTACCCACCCATTTCAATGATAGCTGCAAAAAATGTAAAAGAAGAAGGAATTAAGCATTCTCTTCATTTTTGCGATAAATAATGGCAACGTTGCCGATTAATTGTACCAGCTCGGCATTAAGCTGTTGGCAAAGTTCAGAAGCTATCGTTTGCCGCTCTTCTTTTTCTATGCCACTTAATTTAACTTTAATTAATTCATGGGCGGTTAGAGCGACATTGGTTTCGTCTACTACAGCTGGTGTTAAACCTTTGGCTCCCAAAAGAATAACAGGCTTTAAGTGATGGGCTTTTGCTTTTAGCGATTGTCTAAATGCGGTGTCCATAGGGACTATCCTTAAATTAAATGGCAAATTATTGCACGTTTTGCTGGGAAAAGGTAGTAAATTTCAGTATCATTCAATGAATCTGGAGTAAGATGATTAGCGTATGTCCCGTTCTAAAAGTAGTAAACGTTGGCTGCAGGAGCATTTTGATGATGTTTTTGTAAAAAAAGCGCAAATAGAAGGTTACCGTAGTCGAGCAGTTTATAAGCTAAAAGAGATTGATGAGAAGGAGCATTTGTTGAAACCCGGGATGACTGTCGTCGATTTAGGCGCTGCTCCAGGAGGATGGACGCAATATGTGTCTGAAAAAATTGAAGGACGCGGCACGATTATTGCACTAGACCTTTTGCCAATGGATTCATTACCAGGAGTAAATTTTATCCAGGGGGATTTTCGTGAGGATGAAATTTTCCAGCAATTAATAAATAGAATTCCTGAGCATGGCGTGGACTTGCTTTTATCAGATATGGCCCCAAATATGAGTGGTTCGGCAGCAATTGATATTCCGCGCGCGATGTATTTAGCTGAATTGGCATTTGATTTTGGTGCCAAGATGCTAAAACCAGGGGGAGCTTTATTAATGAAAGTTTTTCACGGTGCTGGTTTTGATGAATTGGTAAAGCAAGCGCGTGCGCAATTTGATAAAGTAGTCATTCGTAAGCCTGCTGCTTCACGTTCTCGCTCGCGAGAAACCTATTTGCTGGCGAAGGGCTATAATTTATAGTAACGTTATCGTTCGTAGAAATACGTCACAAAACGAGGTTAATGCTTTGAACGACATGGTAAAAAATTTATTTTTGTGGCTGATAATAGCAATAGTGCTGGTTTCAGTATTCAGTAATTTTGGCCCTCGCCACACATCCGCTGAAAAAATCTCCTATAGCAAATTCCTGAAGGAAGTTGATCAAGGCATGATTAGCACCGTAACCATTGAAGACAACAAAGTCATTAAAGGTCTTACGAAAAATAATCACCGTTTTGTCACTTATATGCCGATGCAAGATGACGCTTTGCTAGGCGAATTATTAAAAAATCAGGTCGATATCAGTGGTCAGGAAAAACAACAGGAAAGCTTCCTGTTACATCTCTTCATTAACTGGTTCCCAATGTTATTGTTAATTGGTGTCTGGATTTTCTTTATGCGACAGATGCAAGGTGGCGGCGGTCGCGGTGCCATGTCATTTGGACGCTCCCGTGCACGCCTGCTGGGAGAAGATCAGGTGAAGGTGACTTTTGCCGACGTTGCTGGGGTTGATGAAGCTAAAGAAGAAGTTAAAGAGTTGGTAGATTTCTTACGTGATCCTTCCAAATTCCAGAATTTAGGGGGTCGCATTCCACGAGGGGTCTTGCTGGTTGGTCCTCCTGGGACAGGTAAAACGTTATTGGCAAAAGCAGTAGCCGGTGAAGCCAAGGTGCCATTTTTTACAATTTCGGGTTCCGACTTTGTGGAAATGTTTGTTGGCGTGGGAGCTTCTCGAGTTCGAGATATGTTTGAGCAGGCTAAGAAGAATGCTCCTTGTATTATCTTTATTGACGAAATTGATGCCGTGGGTAGACATCGAGGTGCAGGGTTAGGTGGTGGTCATGATGAACGCGAGCAAACCTTAAACCAATTGCTCGTCGAAATGGATGGCTTCGAGGGTAATGAAGGCGTTATTGTGGTTGCAGCTACCAACCGTCCTGATGTTCTTGACCCAGCCTTGTTGCGTCCAGGTCGTTTTGATCGTCAAGTGGTTGTGCCTTTGCCTGATATTCGCGGCCGTGAACAAATTTTAAAAGTCCATTTACAGAAAGTCCCCATTGATAAGGATGTAGAAATACTCCCTATTGCACGTGGAACACCTGGCTTTTCAGGTGCTGATTTGGCAAATTTGGTAAATGAAGCAGCTTTATTTGCTGCTCGTGCCAATAAGCGCAAGGTAGGTATGATTGAGCTTGATAAAGCAAAAGATAAAATTATGATGGGCGCTGAAAGACGCTCCATGGTCATGGATGAGAATGAGAAAAAATTAACAGCTTATCATGAGGCAGGGCATGCTATTGTTGGCCTTTCTGTTCCTGAACATGATCCTGTCTATAAAGTAACGATTATTCCTCGTGGTCGTGCCCTGGGTGTGACGATGTTTTTGCCAGAGCAAGATCGCTACAGTCATAGCAAGCGCCGCTTGGAGAGCCAACTATCCAGTCTTTTTGGAGGACGTATTGCAGAAGAGCTAATTTTTGGCGCAGAAAGCGTAACTACTGGTGCTTCGAATGATATTATGCGCGCTACTGAAATTGCTCGTAAAATGGTTACCACCTGGGGCCTCTCCAATCTTGGTCCATTGACGTTTGGTGAAGAGCAGGGCGAAGTATTTTTAGGTCGCACAGTAAATCAACATAAAGAAATTTCTGACAAGACTGCCCAGAATATTGATCTCGAAATTAAAGAAATTGTGGATAGAAATTATCAACGTGCTAAAGAAATTCTCTTGGCAAATATGGATAAACTTCACCTGATGGCTGAAGGATTAATTAAATATGAAACCATTGATTCGAAGCAAATTCAGGAAATTATGTCTGGTCAGGAACCTTCTCCTCCAGATGATTGGGAAGCTACGAAGCTTCTTGATAAGGATAAGAAAGGTGGCGATACTACCCCAACAACCATAAACGGTAAGCCTGTTGACCATCCGGCAGGCGAACATTAGCAGTTCAGAGTAAGCACTCGATAGCCATATTGGGTGCATCTACTGTCATTTAATGTTGTGATATCCAATGAATAGTATGCAGTTTCAGCAATGGTGTCAGTCCTACCAGCAATCGGTTACGCTGTATCAGCAAAAGCCTTTAATTATGGGTGTTCTGAATGTAACTCCTAACTCTTTTTCTGATGGCGGAAAATATCTGCAGCGCGATAGCGCTATCAAGCATGCCCTTAGTATGATAATGGCCGGAGCAGATATTATTGATATAGGAGGTGAGTCTTCCAAGCCTGGAGCTGAGCCCGTGAGTTGCGCGGAAGAATTGTCCAGAGTTATTCCGGTCATTGAAAAATTAAGAGAAGAAACAGAGTGTTGTATTTCTATCGATACAACAAAAGCTCATGTGATGAAGGAAGCAATTGCGGTTGGTGCTGATATGATCAATGATATCACCGCTTTAAATGCAGAAGAGTCACTGCGGATTGCCGCACAACTTGAAGTCCCAGTTTGCCTGATGCATATGCAAGGTGAGCCAATGACGATGCAACAACACCCTTATTATGAACGGGATATACTTGATGAGTTGCATCTCTTTTTTCAGCAAAAAATAAAGCAATGTTTGGCAGCAGGGATTAAGTTTGAAAATTTAATTCTTGATCCTGGTTTTGGTTTTGGCAAATTACCACAACACAATTTGCGGCTGGTTAAAAATATAGCCACTTTTAATCAATACAATCGTCCCGTCATGTTAGGTGTATCACGTAAAACAACAATCGGTGCTGTTTTACAAAAGCCGGTAGAGCAGCGATTACTGGGGGGGTTAACAATGGCAATTGTTGCTGCCTTGCAAGGAACAGCAATTCTAAGAACACACGATGTTGATGAAACGCATCAGGTTCTTGCAATGCTGGATGCTATTAATAATGAGGCTGTAAACAATGAACTATAATAGAGCACCTACGATAGAAGTGTGTTAGCGACGTTATTGAGTGTAAGTGCATTTTGGCGCAAAATGCACTTTAGCTAAAATCATCAATAATTTAGAGAGTATGAAGGATGAAACGTAAATATTTTGGTACGGATGGAATTCGCGGCAGAGTAGGCTTATCCACTATTAACCCGGAGTTTATTTTAAAATTAGGCTGGGCGTTGGGGCGCGTCATTGCCAGGGGGAACAATTGCAAAGTAATTATTGGTAAGGATACACGCGTTTCAGGTTATATGCTGGAATCAGCGCTAGAGGCGGGTCTTTCTGCGGCAGGTGTAAATGTAGGTTTATTAGGGCCAATGCCGACTCCCGGTATAGCCTATTTAACACAAACCTTACGTGCCAATGCAGGGATTGTTATTAGTGCTTCACATAATCTGTTTGAAGACAATGGCATTAAATTTTTTTCTGATGATGGGAGTAAATTTCCTGATGAAATGGAGTTAGCTATCGAAGCTGAAATGGATAAACCTTTGGAAATAGTTCCCTCAGCACATTTAGGTAAGGCTGCACGTATTAATGATGCTGCTGGACGTTATATAGAATTTTGCAAATCAACGATTTCTTCATTAACACGTCTGACAGGCCTCAAAATTGTCGTTGATTGTGCTCATGGAGCCACTTATCACATTGCCCCCAATGTATTTAACGAATTGGGCGCCGATGTTTTGGCCATAGGCAACAAGCCAGACGGCTTTAATATCAATGCGTCCTGTGGTTCTACTGCGCCTGACGCTTTACGTCAGCAGGTTTTACAAACAGGAGCGGATATTGGTATTGCCTTAGATGGGGATGGCGACAGGTTGATTTTGGTGGACGCTGTTGGAAATATAGTGGATGGTGATCAGATTCTTTATATCATTGCAAAAGATCGGCAGCAAATGAATCTTTTATCAGGTGGCGTTGTTGGCACATTAATGAGCAATTATGGTTTGGAGAAGGCCCTTGCAGAATTAAACATCCCATTCCTGCGTACGAAAGTAGGGGATCGTTATGTGCTTGAGAGCTTAAGGAAACAAGATTGGAAAATAGGCGGTGAATCCTCTGGCCATATTGTCTGTCTGGATAAAACCACAACAGGGGATGGTATTGTGGCTGCATTGCAAGTATTGGCTTCTATGATAAGGCAACAAAAAAACTTGCAGGAATTGGCAGCAGGTATTCAGTTATTACCACAAACACTAATTAATATAAAAACCGCAAATGCTAAAGAGTTGGCTGAACATCGTCAAGTGTTGGAAATTGTGGCTGAACTTAGTAATGAGTGGCAAGGTGAAGGGCGTATTCTATTACGCCCCTCTGGAACTGAGCCTCTATTAAGAGTGATGGTCGAAGGTAAAGACGGTAATAAGGTCAAGTCTTTATCTCAACAACTGAGCAATGAAATTCTGCATATTGAAAAGCAGTATTTTACCTCACAAGCCACTTAGAGTGATTAGAGTTAAGTTAAGCCGCAACATGTAGGAGTCGAAATTTTTGTTTCTTCTAAATCATTCGGCGCTCATAGTATAATTAGCCAATTCTATAGTTGCATCCTGTAGCAATTGGACAGTTTTTGTGGGCTTAAAAAAGCAAAATAGTCGATAATCGCTTTTTTCTTGTGGCTTTTTTATTAAATCAAGCAAGAAAGAGCATAATTTTGCCATCCACTCATAAACTTTATGAAAGCCACGATGCTTTTGTAATATTTCATAGCGTGGATCGTCTAAACTGGAGAGTAAATGCTGAAGCGCAGGGTGTTTGGGGTTTATTTCATATAATAAACAGCCTTGATGCAAATTTTGGATAGCCTGCAGTAACAATTGCCCTTCTCTGGGATGGCTCTTGTTCAGTAATTGCTGCTGCTGATAAAGTTTTTTTAAATGATTCCATAATACCGAATGTTGAACCTCAGTCAACTTTTTACCCTCTTGTAGTAAAGGAAGCCCTGGTTTCAGGGCAATGAGGGACTGCCATGTGGACTGAGGCTTCGGGCATAATGTTTGGTATTTAGTAAGCACTGGAGAATTTTTAGATTCTTTTGCTATTTTTAATTCAAAATAAATATCACGTAGCAGCTGGCAAGCCTGATGGCAGACTATATCATCTCTTACATTCATTTGCAGTGTAATATAGAGCTGTTGATACCAATCCTGTAATTGAGCAGGGAAAAAATGTCTATTTTCTACTATTGCACAATTCCAGGACGTAAGACTATTTTGATAGGCAATTAATTTAGAGAATTTTTCACTTACTACTTGCTCCTGAATCAAGGGGTGCTCTGGTTCAGTGAGCATTGTCCGCTGCGCAGCATCCAAGTGAGCAATTTGTAATTGTATCGAGTGCTTAATCGGTGCAACTTTAATTTCAAAAGAATTAGGACTGGTTGTTTGCGGCAGTTTCGCTTTTTTGGCTTTAAGCACTGTTTCCAGACTTGCCTTTTCCTTGCGCAGTAATTCTTGTTCTTTCATTAATTCAGCAATAGTAGCCAAACTGGCTAGAGAAGTATTACAGGCTTTTATTTTTTCATGAAATACTTCTGTATCTTGTTGTCGAGCCAACTCAGTCAAACGTAATTGAGTAAGTTCTTCTGGGCTTGGCATTAACGCGTCGATTTCATCCGTTAAGGCATTAGTAGTTCTTATTTCTAAAATGGAGCTGTTAATCTGTATTAATTGCACAAGTAATCGTAAGGATTCCTCTGTTTCTTCAATTTGTCTGCTAAGAGGGCCTACGGTGTTAATTATCTCTGTCAGCAAGGAAACATTATTGAGCGTGGCAGGTTTATAATTAGGATTATATTCATTGAGCAACTGAAGTGTGTATTGTTGCAGCTGAGTTAAATCATTAGAAAGTCTCATAGTTGTTGATGAAGTTGTGAGTAAATTCTGAGCACTTACAAGTTGTTGGGTTAGCAGCTGAATTTGAGTGGCTAATTCTTCTTTCTGATGTAACAGTTGCAAATAATCAAATTCAGACTGTGAACGACTTAATTTGTTTTTATATTCAGTGTCTGTGCTCCACGAATACCAGGAATAGGGATTAAAAAGGGAGCTTGACCAGCTTAAGTGACTCTCATGTTCCGCAAGAAAAATCTCTTTATTGCCTGCGAGACTGTACTCACTTTGGAGCATTACTTTTATATCGGACGGTAATTCACTTCTGCTAATTTTTACGTCGACACTCAGTAATTCTGCTTTTGTTTTCTCGATTAGATTAGTCTTATTTTTAATTTCCTGGTTTATATCCTCGGTAGAAATATTTTCCGCTAATTCTTGTTGTGCTTTATCGATACCAGTTTTAAGATTCATTAGACGATCTTTAAGTTCTTTGAGCTTGTCATAGAGAAGTGGTGCATCAGTACAACTGTCAGTGACAACCACATTAAATTGCTTTAGTTTTATACTAAGTTCTTTACGTTTAAGAATTAAATTTGCCAGATTAAGACGTGCTGTATCCAGCGTTATAGTAGTTAATTGCTCTTGAAGAATTTTTAAATAATTGCTAAGTACGTGTTGCTGTTGTTGAGGAGAGGTAGGCACCATGGTAGCAATTAAAGGATTTTGTGAAAGCAAATAAGCATTGTAGTCATCGAATAAAGCTCCGGAACTAGAGAGGTAGCCTTTTTGCTGTAAGAGTTCCTCTGTAATGTGATTGAGCCGGGATTTAATTTTTTTAAGTTGAGCAGAGAAAGAGGAAATGTCAACTCTTAAAGCAGTTTCTAACTGCTGCTCAGTCGCTAATTGTTGCCACACAGCGAGTTCCGAGTAGATATTACGCAATATAAACCAAAATGAGGTATATTGTTCTGGTAGCTTTACATCGGCTACAAACAGTTCTTTTTTACTATCAAAAATAGAGGTTAGAGTTTCAAGTGAGTAGGATTCTTGTAAACTAGCCAGCTCCTTGATTAAGTCCACAATTTTATCTTTCATAACAGCACCTCCTTGCGCCTATCTAATGATTCTAACTGAACTAATTAGATTGACAAGAGTCAATTAGATCTAAAATTTGACAAGTAAAGCGCAAAAAAGAAGAAAAAATAATTAGTAGTACTAGGATTTAAATAAACTTTACTGTATAGTCTCGCACCGTAATCCGGTGGGGGATAAATGAGGAAAAAAATCGTTGCTGGTAACTGGAAAATGAATGGCAACATTCGCCAGGTTAAAGCGCTTTGTGAGCAGTTAGTAATATTAACCAAAGGACTTCAACACGCGAGCTGTCTGGTATGCCCACCCGCTATTTATATGGAATTGGTACAGCAAGAATTAAGAGGAAGCGCTATTCAGTGGGGAGCGCAAAATGTGTTCCCACAAGATTCAGGTGCATTTACTGGAGAAGTGTCCGGTTCTATGCTTAAGGAGTTTGGTTGCACCTATGTCCTGGTCGGTCATTCAGAGCGTAGACAAATATTTGGTGAAAGCGAAAAATTTGTTGCAGATAAATTCCACCATGTAAAAGAACATGGTATGATACCCGTTCTTTGCGTTGGTGAGACGCTTGAAGAGCGTAAAGAAGGATTAACAGAAAGCGTAATAACTAAACAATTATTAGCTGTTACTGAAACTGATAATTATTGTTTTAATCATTGTGTAGTAGCCTATGAGCCTGTATGGGCAATAGGAACAGGGCAAACTGCATTACCGGAGCAAGTACAAGAAGTTCATTGCTTCATTAGAGCCCTAATAGCAAAAATTAATCGTAATGATGCCAGCCAATTGTCTATACTCTACGGTGGTAGCGTGAATGAAAAAAACGCAAGTGCATTGTTTGCAATGCCAGATGTGGATGGTGGTTTGGTCGGTGGTGCATCACTTAATGCACAACAGTTTGTGGATATTGTAAAATGTATCAATTGATTCTGATGATCCATGTGCTGATTGCCATAGTCTTAATTGGCTTGGTGCTAATTCAGCATGGTAAAGGTGCCGACATAGGTGCGGCGTTTGGCTCAGGGGCATCTAATACGGTGTTCGGCAGCCAAGGTACAGGCAGTTTCCTGTTCAAATTAACCGGCGGTTTGGCTTTGACATTTTTTGTCACGAGTTTGTCTCTGTCGTACATGGTATCTTCTCAATACCAGAAGTCAGCGCAGCAAGTCATACCTCAACAAACCAGTGTACCGGAAAGTAAAATTCCAGTACCGGTTGATAGCAGTAAGAGTGGAAAACAATAATTAACTATGCCGAAGTGGTGGAATTGGTAGACACGCCGTCTTGAGGGGGCGGTGGCGTAAGCCGTGCCGGTTCGAGTCCGGCCTTCGGCACCATTTAATCCGAGCGATGTGGAATGATGCTATCCCAATATTTACCTATACTTGTTTTTATCGTAATAGGCCTTATCATAGGTCTTGTGATGTTGGCAGCAGGTTCACTGTTTGGCAAACATAATCCGGGCTCAGCCAAAAATGCTCCTTACGAGTGTGGCTTTGGTGCCTTCGAAAGTTCTCATATTCCTTTTGATGTTCGATTTTATTTGGTTGCTATACTTTTTATTATATTTGATTTGGAAACGGCTTTTTTCTTTCCTTGGGCTTTAGTTTTACGTAAGATTGGTTGGTTCGGTTTTTCCGCGATGATGATCTTTTTGGGCCTGTTGGTAATTGGCTTTATCTATGAGTGGAAAAGAGGCGCTCTTGAATGGGAGTAAGCTTCATTCATTTTTTAAATGGAATGACCATAACGTTTATTAAACCCGGATATTTTATAGAGGCTTGCTATGGCTGTAGCTGAATTGCAGAAAACTGGTTTTGTTACAACCTCGGTGGAAAAGCTGGTAGGTTGGGCGCGAAGCGGTTCAATGTGGCCCATGACTTTTGGTTTGGCATGTTGTGCGGTTGAAATGATGCACGTTGGTGCTGCCCGCTACGATTTGGACCGGTTCGGTATTATTTTTAGACCAAGTCCACGGCAATCAGATGTGATGATTGTCGCTGGTACCTTATGTAATAAAATGGCGCCAGCGTTGCGCCGCGTATATGATCAAATGCCTGAGCCTAGATGGGTAATTTCAATGGGATCTTGTGCTAATGGTGGCGGATATTATCATTATTCCTACTCTGTAGTTCGAGGTTGCGATCGGATTGTGCCCGTTGATATCTACGTACCAGGTTGTCCCCCAACAGCTGAAGCTTTGCTTTATGGAATTATCCAATTGCAGAATAAGATTAGACGCAAGCAGATAATTGAAGCTTAAGACCAGCACAGGTGCATCAGATGACAAAATTAATGAATTTGGCTGAAAAATTAACAACTGAACTGGATGGCTTGATTTCATCGGTAAACTTGGATAATAACGAGATTACCTTAGAGTGTGAAGCCAATTCTATTAAAGCGGCGCTCTATCAATTGCGTGATCATGAAGCATTTCAATTCAATCAACTTATTGATCTTTGTGGTGTAGATTATTTGCTTTACGGTGAATATGATTGGGAAACTGAATCGGCTACCGAACATGGATTTTCAAGAGGCGTGGAGCGACAGGCAGCCAAAGCCTACGCACTTACTAAACCTCGGTTCGCTGTTGTTTATCATTTATTATCTACTGTAAAGAATCACCGTCTACGAGTAAAGACTTTTTTGAGTGCTTCCCATTTGATTATTCCTTCTGTGCATGAAATATGGAAATCTGCTAATTGGTTTGAACGCGAAGCTTATGATCTATTTGGCATTTTATTTGATGGTCACCCAGACTTGCGTCGTATTTTGACCGACTATGGGTTTATTGGTTATCCCTTCCGTAAAGATTTTCCCCTCAGTGGACATGTAGAAATGCGTTATGATGCGCGGGTACAACAAGTTATTTATGAGCCGGTAGAGATAGAGCCCCGGATACTCGTACCTAAAGTAATAAGAAATGATAATCGCTATCTTGAGCCAAAAAAGCAGGGGGATGAGCAATGATTGAATTAAAAAATTATACGCTCAATTTTGGTCCACAGCATCCAGCAGCACATGGAGTATTACGTCTGGTTATGGAGTTGGAAGGTGAAACTATTGTTCGAGCTGACCCCCATATTGGTTTATTGCATCGGGCCACAGAAAAATTAGCAGAAACAAAACCCTATGTGCAAAATGTGGGGTATATGGATCGCTTGGATTACGTGTCCATGATGTGTAACGAGCATGCTTATGTACTGGCGATAGAAAAGTTACTGGATATTGAAATCCCACTCCGTGCACAATATATACGGACAATGTTTGACGAGGTTACGCGGATATTAAATCATCTGTTATGGCTTGGAGCCACGGCCCTTGATATCGGTGCAATGACAGTATTTCTATACTGTTTCCGTGAAAGAGAAGATTTATTCGATTGCTATGAGGCTGTGTCTGGTGCCCGTATGCATGCGAAATATTATCGTCCAGGTGGTGTCGCTCGTGACTTACCTGATTCAATGCCTCAATACAAACCATCGCGTTGGCATAGTGAGCGCGAAGTAGAAAAAATGAATGAGCATCGACATGGCAGTTTACTTGACTTTTTATGGGCTTTTACGGAACGTTTTCCCAAACGTGTTGATGAGTATGAAACACTTTTGACCGATAATCGAATTTGGAAGCAGCGAACAGTTGATATTGGGATTGTATCACCGGAGATGGCACTGCAATGGGGTTTTACGGGTCCAATGCTTCGTGCATCAGGGATTGCTTGGGATTTACGTAAAAAGCAACCTTATGCAGCTTATGATAAAGTTGATTTTGATATTCCAGTGGGCAAAACAGGTGATTGTTATGACAGATATCTTGTTCGGGTTGCAGAGTTGCGACAATCCAATCGAATCATTAGACAATGTATTGAATGGCTAAGAAAAAATCCGGGGCCAATAAAAATTGACGATCACAAAATAACACCACCAACTCGTGAAAAAATGAAACACGATATGGAGGCATTAATCCACCATTTCAAGCTATATACTGAGGGTTTTTGCTTACCACAAGGTGAAGTATACGCACCAGTAGAAGCCCCTAAGGGTGAGTTTGGTATTTATCTGGTTTCAGATGGTGCGAATAAACCCTATCGTTTAAAGATTCGAGCACCAGGATTTGCTCATTTATCCAGCTATGATGAAATGGTGCGTGGACATTTGCTTGCTGATGGTGTGGCGATTCTGGCAAGCCAGGATATTGTCTTTGGAGAAATTGATCGCTAGATTAAGCAGGTTTTACCTGCATAACTAATTAGTATTAGGGTTAGAAAACAATGTCTGATAATTCAGCTAAATTACTTCGTCAATTTGTATCATCCGCAGGTATGGATGAAATTAATCATTGGATTGCAAAATATCCTGCTACTGAAAAGCAATCAGCAGTCATGCGGGCTTTAATGGTAGTCCAGGAAGAACACGGGTATCTAACGCCGGAGTTAATGGATGCTGTAGCAGACTATCTTGATATGCCTGCCATTGCAGTGTACGAGGTGTCTACATTTTATACGATGTATGAACATCAACCAATTGGACGTCACTTAATCAATGTGTGTACCAATATCTCTTGCAAACTCTGTGGTTCCTCGAAAGTCGTTAACCATTTAGAGAAAAAATTGGGTATTAAACTTGGTGAAACAACGCCCGATGGCAAATATACCTTAAGATCAGTGGAGTGTTTGGGGGCTTGTGTAAATGCCCCAATGATGCAGGTGGATAAAGAGTATCACGAAAATTTAACCCCTGAGAAAATTGACCAGGTTTTGGAACAGTACCAATGAACGATAGAGGTGAGTTGTCATGGTTGAATTAAATCAAGTCTGTTACCGAACATTTCACTTAGACAAGCCCTGGACGTTGGCTGCTTATCAAAGTATCGGTGGCTACAGTGCATTGCAGCGCATTCTAAAAGAACAGACGCCGCCTCAACAAATTATAGAAGAGCTTAAAACATCGGCGCTACGCGGACGTGGTGGTGCAGGATTTCCTACTGGACTTAAATGGAGTTTCATGAATCGTAATTCGCCGATTCAAAAATATGTGGTATGTAATTCTGATGAAGGTGAACCAGGGACTTGTAAAGATCGTGAAATTTTAGCGTTAAATCCTCATCAATTAATAGAAGGGATGGCCATTGCTGGTTATACAATGGGTGCTACAGTTGGATATAACTACATCCGTGGCGAATTTTGGCTTCCCTTTCAACGCATGGAATCGGCGCTAAAAGAAGCTTACGCTGCTGGTTTTCTTGGAAAAAATATTTTAGGCTCCGGGATTGATTTTGATTTGTATAATCATTTAGGTGCTGGCGCTTATATTTGTGGTGAAGAAACGGCTTTATTGAATTCTTTGGAAGGTAAAAAAGGTCAGCCACGATTTAAACCGCCATTCCCTGCAAATTATGGTCTTTATGGTAAACCGACCACCATCAATAATACAGAAACCTTTGCTTCTGTCCCTGTTATTATGGAAAAAGGAGGCGAATGGTTTCTGAAACTAGGTAAACCTAACAATGGTGGTATGAAATGCTTTAGTGTTAGTGGTCATGTTAATAAGCCTGGTAATTTTGAAATACCTTTGGGTACTCCATTTAAAACATTGCTGGAATTAGCGGGTGGAGTAAGGGAAGGACGTAAGATTAAAGCAGTTATCCCTGGTGGTACTTCTATGAAAGTATTACCTGGTGATGTCATGATGGAGTTGGATATGGATTATGACAGTATCCAAAAGGCAGGCTCCGGTTTAGGCTCAGGTGCAGTGATTATAATGGATGAAACTACTTGCATGGTGGATGCTCTTTATCGCATCTCTGAATTTTATATGGATGAATCCTGTGGTCAATGCACGCCATGTCGTGAGGGTACGGGCTGGTTAGTTCGTTTAATCCACAGAATTAAGGAAGGTCATGGAGAGCCAGGCGATATTGAAAAACTGGCAAACGTGGCAGATAAAATTGAAGGACGTACCATCTGTGCTTTAGGAGAAGCAGCGGCTTGGCCCGTACAGAGTTTCGTAAAGCATTTTTATCATGAATTTGCATATTTCATTAAGCATAAACGCTCGATCGTCGCAGCATAATTGAGAAGGTTTAAACAATGGCTACCATTGAAATCGACGGTAAAACATTTGAAGTTGAAAACGGTAAAATGATAATTGAGGTTGCTGATGAAGCGGGAATTTATATTCCCCGCTTTTGCTACCATAAGAAGCTTTCAGTAGCTGCTAATTGTCGGATGTGCCTGGTAGAGGTTGAAAATGGCCGCAAACCAGTACCCGCCTGCGCAACCCCAATTACCGATGGCATGAAAGTTTTTACTAAATCAGAGGAAACGCTTCGTTCACAAGAAGCTGTTATGGAATTTCTTCTTATAAATCATCCCCTTGATTGTCCTATTTGTGATCAGGGTGGGGAATGTGAATTACAAGATATTTCAATGGGATTTGGCTACGACTCGTCTGAATATGAAGAAAGCAAACGAGCAGTAGATGATGACAATTTGGGTTCGCTTATCTCCACAGAAATGACGCGCTGCATTCACTGCACTCGATGCGTGCGTTTTGGTGAAGAAGTTGCCGGAGTAAGAGAGCTTGGTGCCACAGGTCGCGGTGAAGCAATGCAAATTGGTACTTATGTACAGCATAGCATGACCTCAGAAGTCTCAGGTAATATTATTGATCTTTGTCCTGTTGGCGCCTTGACTTCTAAACCATTCCGTTTTACAGCCAGAGCCTGGGAGCTCGTTCAGTATGACAGTATTGCTCCACATGATTGTTTGGGTTCTAACATCCATTTACACATTCGTCGCAATGAGCTTATGCGTGTTGTTCCGCGGGAAAATGAGGCCATTAATGAAACTTGGTTGTCGGATAGAGATCGTTTCAGTTATTTAGGGCTAAAGCATCAAGCGCGTGCAAGTCAGCCCATGATTAAGCGTGATGGCCAATGGGAAACAGTAGACTGGTCAACTGCATTGAAATTTACTGCTGAAGGCATCAGCCGAGTTATTAAGCAATATGGTCCAGAGCAATTTGCAGCCTTCGCATCGCCATCATCAACATTGGAAGAGTTTTATTTATTGCAAAAGTTGATGCGAGAACTCGGTGTAAATAATTTAGACCATCGGATTCAACAAGTAGATTTTCGTGATCAGACAACACAAGCTACTATGCCTGAAAGCTCACTGAATTATTCTGAGCTAGAGAACCAAAGTCATGTTCTTTTACTGGGAAGCAATATTCATCGCGAAGTTCCTCTGGCTGGTGTAAGGGTACGCAAGGCATTTCGTAACGGCGCCAAGATTTTTGCTATTAATCCAGTGGATTATGAGTATCATTTTGAATTGACACAGAAGGTTATTGTTTCGCCTCAGGAATTGTCTGTACAAGTGGCGAAGCTGGTTTTGGCAATGGCAGAAGATGTTAGTAAATTACCTGAAGCGATTCAAAAACTGCTGCTAGGTCTGCAACCTGATAAACATATTTTGGCTATAGCAAATGCATTACGACAACCTAATGCAGCCATTATTACAGGAGCATTATGTGAAAATCATCCAGATGCTTCCCTACTACGCACCTTGATTAAGCAGATAGAGCAATTTGGAGTTCGGGTTTTACGATTAACAGCGGGTTCAAATAGTGCTGGTGGCTGGTTAGCAGGTATGCTACCTCATCGAGCAGCAGCAGCCAAGGAAATTGAAGCACCCGGACTGGATGTGCAAGCTGCACTGAATGCTAAATTAAAAGGATACTTTCTTTTGGCAGTAGAGCCGGGTTATGATTTTGCCAACCCTTATCGAGCTCGTCAATCAATGCTGGGCGCTGAGTTTGTAGTCATGCTATCTGCATTTCAACAGGAGTCAATGCAGGATTATGCGGATGTAATACTGCCGATAGCACCTTATGCTGAAACATCAGGTACTTATCTTAATGTAAACAGAACTTGGCAAACAGTAAAAGGGGCATTGTCTCCTCACGGAGAAGCAAGACCTGCCTGGAAAATACTAAGAGTATTGGGCAACTTGTTGCAATGTAAACATTTTGATTACCTTTCATCAGAAGACGTGCTGCAGGAAATTAAATCACTCGTCAATATGGCTGCAGAGGTAAAGTATCAACCTTATTATCCGGAGTCATTGCCACTGCCGAATCAAGATTTGATTCGTGTCGGTGAGTGGCCCTTGTACCGTTCCGATATGATTGTACGTCATGCTCAGGCTTTACAAGCTTGTGCTGCTGCAGAAATAGCCTGTATAAAAATTAATCCGGAGACGGCTGATAGATTGAAATTAGAGGGCGTGGCTACTGTATCTCAGGGTGATATTGAGATAACATTGCCGCTTAAGCGAGATGAGCGTATAGCTCCCGATGTTGTTTGGGTGGCAAACGCAATGCCAGAAACCGTTGATCTGGGACACTCTTTTGCTGCCATAACTATAAAGGGTTAGGATAAAAGTATGCTACAAGATATTGGCATTTTACTGTGGATCATTATTAAAATTGTGATCATTGTTGTACCACTGCTTATAGCAGTAGCTTACCTAACCTATGCTGAACGAAAGGTGATAGGTTATATTCAAATCCGCATTGGCCCCAATCGAGTGGGCTGGCGAGGATTATTACAACCTTTTGCTGATTTGCTGAAGTTAATTACCAAAGAAATTATCGTTCCAACAAAATCAAACAAGTACCTGTTTGTTATTGCTCCTCTTTTCGCATTGGCGCCAGCGTTGGCTGGTTGGGCGGTTATTCCTTTTTCGGAAGGCATTGTTTTGGCCAATATTAATGCAGGTGCTTTATACTTATTTGCGATGAGCTCACTGGGGGTCTATGGGGTTCTTATTGCTGGTTGGGCTTCAAACTCAAAGTATGCCATGTTTGGGGCATTACGAAGTGCTGCGCAAACTGTTTCTTACGAAATTGCAATGGGATTCTCATTCGTCGGCGTTCTATTAGCAGCAGGCAGCATGAATTTGACCGATATTGTGATGTCACAACAGGGTGGCCTTTGGCATTGGTGGTTTTTACCATTATTACCTCTTTTTATTGTTTTCTGGATTGCTGGTATTGCTGAAACCAACCGTGCACCATTCGATTTGGCAGAGGGTGAGTCAGAAATTGTTGCCGGGTTTCATGTTGAATATTCGGGTATAGGATTTGCCTTGTTTTTCCTATCTGAATACGCGAGCATGATTTTAATTTCCACAGTGCTTGCCTTACTTTTCCTCGGGGGGTGGTTATCTCCTTTTGAAGGTATACCTGTACTGAATGATATTTTCTTTGTAGTCCCTGGCTTTATCTGGTTGTTGCTTAAGGTTGCATTTTTCCTTTTCGTGTATCTTTGGATTCGTGCAACCTTTCCGCGCTATCGTTACGATCAGTTAATGCGTTTAGGATGGAAGGTGTTGATCCCGGTGACTATCGTTTGGGTTATTGTTACTGCCTTAATGGTTGTAGCACAACTAAAACCATGGTTTTAACCAGTCTTAATTGAGCAAGCGAATGAAACAAGCATATCGATATATTAAACACTATCTGCGCAGCTTTTTACTTTGGGAGCTATTTAGTGGTCTGAAATTGACTGGTAAATATTTTTTTAAAAAGAAAGTCACTGTGCAGTTTCCTGAAGAAAAAACCCCATTATCTCCACGTTTTCGTGGAATGTTGGCTTTAAGACGCTACCCGAATGGTGAGGAAAGGTGCATTGCTTGTAAATTATGTGAAGCTGTATGTCCAGCGTTAGCTATCACTATCGAATCTGAGCCACGCGAAGATGGCTCGCGGCGCACTACACGTTATGATATTGATATGTTTAAATGCATCAACTGTGGATTATGTGAAGAATCTTGCCCCGTTGATTCAATCGTTGTAACCCCCATTCATCACTATCATATTAGTGAACGTGGTCAGAATATTATGACAAAAGAAAAATTATTGGCTGTTGGTGATTTAATGGAAAAACAATTGGCCGCTGACAGAGAAGCCGACAAAAAATGGCGCTAATGGGGTGAAAAATGCATGAGTTATTGATACAAATCATATTCTATATTTTTGCTGGATTGGCGTTGCTATCTGCATTAATGGTTATTACACAGAATAACCCAGTTCGTTGCGTCTTGTTTCTGGTTGTCGCATTTTTTGCCAGTGCGGTCCTATGGATTATTGCGGAGGCAGAATTTTTAGCCCTTATTCTGGTTTTGGTCTATGTAGGCGCAGTAATGACATTGTTTCTTTTTATAGTGATGATGCTTAACATCGATGTTGAATCAATGAAAGCTCATTTTGTCCGTTATCTTCCCTTTGGTTTAATTTTAGTCGCTTTATTGACTGGATTATTATTAATTGCAATCCCCGAAGAATCTTTTAACAAAGCAGTTGAAACGGTTGCCACTCCAACGGCGGCAACAAGTGCAGACGACGAACATTACATCGCTCCCTTAAAACCAGTATCTAACACTGAAGAAATTGGTTTGGTTCTTTATACGGATTATCTTTTTGCCTTCGAAATTGCGGCGGTATTGCTATTGGTGGCAATTGTTGCTGCGATCACTTTAGCTCATCGAGGAGTAATTCGGTCAAGACGTCAGGATATTACCAAGCAAATAATGACACGTCCTGAAGACAGACTTGAAATTATTACTATGAAATCAGAGAAATAACCCAGGAATATTTAATGATACCACTTAATAATTATCTGATATTAGCTGCAATTATGTTTGGATTAAGCCTGGTTGGCATCATGCTTAATCGTAAAAATATCATATTATTGCTGGTTTGTATTGAATTAATGTTACTGTCAGTCAACACCAATTTTATCGCCTTTTCCCATTATTATGGTGGTGTAGCAGGCGAAGTATTTGTCTTCTTTATCTTAACGGTTGCTGCGGCAGAAGCAGCAATAGGTTTGGCCATTGTAATGTTGCTCTATCGTAATCGGGGCAATATTGATGTTGACAAGATGAATCATTTAAAAGGTTGATAACGTGAGTATACAACAACTATGTCTCGTAATTGTTCTTGCACCTCTGGTTGGCTCAGTGGTTGCTGGATTCTTTCGCAATCAAATTGGCCGTGTTGGTGCACATTCTGTGACCATCGCTGGTGTAGGTTTATCTCTATTATTATCTATCTATGTCGCTATGGAAATTCTAAGTGGTAGAGTAGATATTCTCAACGTTAACCTTTTTACTTGGGCTAGTGGTGGAAACCTGTTTCCCTATGCCTTTCATATTGGGTTTCTAATTGACCCTTTAACTGTAGTAATGCTGGTGATTGTCAACTTCGTCTCATTCCTAGTACATATCTACAGTATTGGTTATATGGCTGATGACGATGGTTATCAACGCTTTTTTAGCTATATTTCTTTATTTACATTTATGATGCTGATGTTGGTTACCGCCAATAATTTCCTGCAGTTATTTTTTGGTTGGGAAGGGGTAGGATTGGTTTCTTATTTACTTATCAGCTTCTGGTATTTTAAAGAATCAGCGATTGAAGGTGGCTTGAAAGCCTTTATTGTCAATCGAGTGGGTGATTTTGGTTTTGTTTTGGGTATTGGAATGGTTTTGGCCTATACAGGAAGTCTTGACTATGAAACTGTTTTTCGCAGTGCCAATGCACTCGCAGGCCAGACAGTAGAACTTTATGCTGGCCATTCATGGTCATTGATTACTGTGATTTGCCTATTGCTTTTTGTTGGTGCCATGGGTAAGTCTGCCCAGATTCCTTTACATGTATGGTTACCTGAGTCCATGGAAGGTCCTACCCCTATTTCAGCACTAATCCATGCAGCAACCATGGTTACTGCGGGTGTATTCATGATTGCACGAATTTCTCCTTTGGTAGAACTATCCACTACAGCGCTTAGTACAATTTTGGTTATTGGTGCTACCGGTGCATTATTTACCGGCATTCTTGCTATCGTGATGAATGACATTAAACGAGTAGTGGCTTATTCCACGCTGTCACAATTAGGTTATATGATGGTAGCCATGGGTGCCTCTGCTTACAGCGCTGGAATGTTTCATCTGCTAACGCATGCATGTTTTAAAGCATTACTCTTCCTTGCAGCAGGCTCAGTGATTATTGGCATGCACCATGAACAAGATATGCGCAAGATGGGAGGGCTTTGGAATAAAATGCCTATTACTTATATCACCTTCTTTATCGGTGGTCTTGCGCTCTGTGCGATTCCTCCTTTTGCAGGTTTCTATTCCAAAGACACCATTATCGAAGCGGCTAAACTTTCTGAAATTCCCGGTAGCGGCTATGCTTATTTTTGTGTAGCACTTGGTGCAATGGTTACCTCTCTTTATACATTCCGTGCCTTATTTTTGACCTTTCACGGCAAGCCTAGAATGGATGAGCAAACGCTTTCACATGTCCATGAATCCCCTTGGGTTGTTTGGCTTCCACTGGTTATGCTGGCTATCCCATCAATAATCTTAGGTTATGTGCTATATATGCCTATGCTCTTTGATGCACCTACATTATTAGGCAAGTCATTATTCGTACTGCCTCAGCATAATGTTCTCGGTGAAATAGCCAGAGAAATTACTTCGCCTTGGCAGGCAATTTTACACGCGGTTACTACAATAACTTTTTGGGTTGCGATAGGAGGAATCTTGATCGCATGGATATGTTACATCGCTGCTCCTTCCATCCCAGGCGTTTTATCAAGAAGATTATCTTGGCTATATCGTATTCTTATTAATAAGTATGGATTTGATGCCTTTAATAATCTTGTGATTGTTCGTGGTTCAAAAGGACTAGGCCGTTTCTTTTATAATACCGGTGATCAAAAGCTCATTGATGGCCTTATAGTGAACGGAACTGGTCGTACTGTAAGATGGTTTGCGCGAAGAGGACGTGCTATTCAAAGTGGTTATCTGTATCATTACGCAACCGTAATGGTGTTTGGTCTGTTTATTTTCTTATGCTGGTTGTTGCTAGGCTGATTATAAGGTGAAGGTATGCATCATTTGCTCAATTTATTGATCTGGTTGCCTATCATTGGTGGAGTGTTTGTATTTCTCACTGGTGATGATGACAATCCTAATGTGGCGCGTTATTTGTCGCTTTTTACCGTACTATTAACGCTGATCATGTGCATTCCTTTAATTGCTGGCTTTGACGTCAATGCTTATACTATGCAATTCGTGGATGAATATCCATGGATGCCAAGCCTGGGAATCAACTACAGTCTGGGAATTGATGGTTTATCACTATTGCTTATTGTGTTAAGCATCTTTACCAACCTTATTGTTATTCTAGCAACCTGGAATAGTATTCATAAGCGTGTAGCTCAATACATGGCTGCCTTTTTAATTATGCAAGGGTTTTTGGTGGGTGTCTTTGCATCCCTTGATGCCATTGTCTTTTATATCTTTTGGGAAGCTACGCTGATCCCAATGTACTTGATTATTGGTATTTGGGGTTCTGATAATCGTGTTTATGCAGCGATTAAATTCTTCCTTTATACCTTTTTGGGTTCTGTGCTCATGTTGGCTTCCTTCTTATACATGGGTTATATCGTTGGCTCTTTTAAAATTGAAACCCTGTATGCCATTAAACTGGGTATGACCGCTCAAACTCTTATTTTTATTGCATTCTTCCTTGGGTTTGCAATAAAAATTCCCATGTTTCCTGTACATACATGGTTGCCTGATGCACATACGGAAGCGCCAGCGGGTGGTTCCATTGTGCTTGCGGCGATATTGCTAAAACTTGGGGCTTATGGGTTTATTCGTTTCGCATTGCCGATTGTACCTGATGCTTGCAGTAAATATGCAATGGTCATAATTGCCTTATCGCTTATAGCCGTAGTTTATGTGGGATTGGTAGCTATTATTCAGCAAGATATGAAGCGATTGATTGCTTATTCCTCTATTTCTCATATGGGATTTGTTACACTTGGTTGTTTTGCAATTTTTGCAATTGCTCGACAGTCAGGAATACCTAACGCTGCTTTGGTATTGGAGGGAGCTATTGTCGTCATGATTTCTCATGCTTTTGTCTCCAGCGCAATGTTTGCAGGGGTTGGTTATATTTATGATCGAATGCATACCCGCCAAATTAAAGATTTTGGCGGTATTGTGCATACTATGCCTATTTTTGCCTCATTTTTTATGCTCTTTGCTATGGCTAATGCCGGTTTACCTGGGACATCTGGTTTTGTTGGCGAATTTATGGTTATTCTAGGGGCAGTAAAAGCCAGCTTCTGGATTGCATTTTGGGCGGCCACAACCCTTATTATTGGTGCTGCCTACACTTTATGGATGTACAAACGAGTAATTTTTGGTCCTATTGCCAATGATAAGGTAGCAGCCTTAAAAGATCTTACCGGATTTGAAATAAGTGCCTATGTTTTATTGGCCTTAATGGTAATAGGAATGGGGGTTTACCCAAAACCTGTACTTGACTATGTTCATCAATCTGTTAGCCACACTCTGGCTGAAGCAAATAAATCAAAATTATAAACTAGCAAGGTTAAACTGATATGACAGCATTATTAGAAAATCTACACATTGCTTTGCCTGAAATGATTATACTAATTACAGCTTGTGTTGCCTTGCTGGCTGATCTATTTCTGCGTGAACGTTTTGCCTCTATTGCCTTTATTCTTGCTGAAATTGGTTTGCTCCTGGCTGCTTTTATCAGCTTTCTTTTCCTCGGTAATTTTAAGCTAACCATTTTAGGTGGTTTATTCATTAGCGATGATGTTGCACAGCTTATGAAACTGTTTATCTATCTGAGTGTTTTTCTTTGTTTTCTGTATTCAAGAGATTACATTGATGAGCGTCAAATTCCAGCTGGGGATTATTACATTTTAGGTTTATTTTCTACACTGGGGATGATGGTTTTAGTTTCAGCACATTCTTTGCTAACGATTTATCTGGGATTAGAATTGCTTTCACTGCCTCTTTACGCAATGACAGCAATTCGTCGTACTAATAGTGATGCAGCTGAAGCAGCCATGAAGTATTTTATAATGGGGGCGATTGCTTCAGGAATGTTATTATATGGTTTGTCTCTGGTATATGGTGCTACTGGCAAGCTGGATTTAATGGATATAGCCAATGCTGTAGCTGCTAACTGGCAACAACAGAATACTCTGTTGTCGTTTGCACTGGTGTTTATTTTGGCTGGGGTTGGATTTAAGCTGGCCGCAACTCCGTTTCATATGTGGGCACCTGATGTTTATCAAGGCGCCCCCACTTCAGTGACCTTATTTCTGAGCTCCGCTCCAAAAATTGCTGCGATAGGCATGGCATTACGTATTCTTACCATTGGCTTACCCGATGCGGCCGCACAATGGCAGCAGATATTAATTGTTATGGCACTATTATCTACAGGTTTGGGTAATCTCCTCGCGATAACACAATCCAATATAAAGCGTCTATTAGCCTATTCAGCGATTTCACATGTCGGTTATGCATTATTCGGCATTTTGACAGCTACTGCAGCAGGTTATGCAGCAGCACTTTATTATGTGCTTGTTTATTCACTCATGACGGTGGCTGCTTTTGGTTTAATCGTTTTATTATCTAGAAATGGTATTGAAATAGAGGCTGTGGATGACTTAAAAGGTTTAAATAAGCGCAACCCCTGGATTGCCTTTATGATGCTTATCGTTATGTTTTCCATGGCCGGTGTTCCACCAACAGTCGGTTTCTTTACAAAATTGCTCGTTCTCAAAGCACTGGTTGATGTCCATTTAACCTGGCTTGCAGTATTTGGACTACTCTTTGCTGTGATCGGTGCCTACTACTATGTTCGTATTGTAAAAGTAATGTATTTTGACGAAGCTACGGATACTACTTCTGTAACTTTATCAACACCTATGAATTTAATCTTTTCAGCTAATGCTCTGTCTTTACTATTTCTAGGGTTATTTCCTGCAGGCTTAATTAATGCTTGCATAAATGCCTTCTCCTGATTTTCAGAAAAAGATAAATCGCTATTTCCTATATTGCGATTTATCTTTTTATCTCAGTCAATGGATAAAACCCTAAATCAAAAAACACAGCAAACCCTGCTACCTTCATGATAGATAATTACTTACTAAGAAGTTAATCTCCCTCTGTACTGGATTAAGTCCTGCAAAAGCTTTATTTGCTGCAAAGGGTCAACGTGGGTCAGAACTCTCAAAAATAACTGGATGGAGCAATATTCTGCACTTGTGATCTTTTTCTACTATACTTTACAGCTAAAAATGAATTATGTAGTGAAGAGTGGTTCTCGTGGCTAACATTGGTTATAAACGACAAGTCAATTTTATAAATTACTTCTTAACTTCAATCAGTAGAGACGAAGTTACTATTTTTAAGTAAGCAGCAATATAAAGTTAAAAAAAACTTGATAACTAGGGGAAGGGTGAGTATACTTGCCTTCAGTTGATGCGGGGTGGAGCAGCCTGGTAGCTCGTCGGGCTCATAACCCGAAGGTCGTAGGTTCAAATCCTGCCCCCGCTACCACTATTAGAAACCCCATTTATTGGGGTTTTTTATTATGTTTAATTAGTAATTGCAATAAATGCTAGTAGTTAGATAATTGCACAAACCTACTTTCTCTGAATAGTATCTGCACATTAAAGAAAGGAGTTATGCCAGGCGCATCAGGTTCATCAAAAAATCAGATGAAAATCATTCCGAAAATAGTGCCTGCTTAGAAAAAAGAGAGTGGGTAGCCGAGTAGCATATGATAAAAAGCGAAATTGAACAATTGTTAGAACCTTTGGTTGAGGATTTAGGATACGAATTGTGGGGCTGTGAGTACTTATCTCAAGGAAAGCATTCCTTGCTACGTATTTATATTGATAAAGAGAATGGCATTGGCATAGATGATTGTGAGCGGGTGAGTAAACAAATTAGTGCTTTACTGGATGTTGAGGATCCAATCCCAGGCAATTACAGTTTGGAAGTATCCTCCCCGGGGATTCCTCGTCCTCTCTTCCATAAGGAACAATATAAACGATACATTGGTCAGGATGTTCAGATCAAAGTATTTAAACCAATAAATGGTAGTCGCAAATTATCAGGTACCATTATTTCAGCAAATGAAGAGATTTTAGTATTGAAAATAGGTGACGAGCAGCTAGAAGTACTATTTTCCCAAATAGTAAAAGCAAATTTGACAGGCGAGTGAGGCGAACAATGAGCAAAGAATTGTTATTAGTTGCTGAGGCATTATCTAATGAAAAAGGTGTAAGTAAGGATGTTGTGCTACAGGCTATCCAAGCGGCACTTGAATCCGCTACTCGTAAATTAACAGATAAAGATATTGGTGTAAGAGTAAAATTGGATCCCCGTACTGGTGACTATGAAACATTTCGCTATTGGGACGTAGTGGCGGATGATGAATTGGAATTCCCCGAGCGTCAAATTACGCTGTCTCAAGCACAGGAGCGCTCTCCCTCAATCACAATTGGTGGTCGTATTGAAGAGCCTATGCCTTCTGTTGAGTTTGGCAGAATAGCAGCTCAAACTGCTCGCCAGGTAATTATGCAGAAAGTTCGGGAAGCAGAGAGACAACAAGTGGTTGACCAGTTTAAAAATAAATTGGGACAACTTATTTATGGAACAGTAAAGAAAGTCACGCGTGATAATATTATTATTGATCTAGGAGGTAAAGCCGAAGCCTTTATGCCGCGCAGTGAAATGTTGCCTAATGAAATGTTTCGACCAAACGATCGTGTACGTGCTTATCTTTATGAAATTGTACCACAGGCGAGAGGGCCGCAACTATTTGTTAGCCGCATCCGTAATGAAATGTTGATAGAACTATTTCGTATAGAAGTTCCAGAAATTGGCGAAAATATTATTGAAATTAAAGCTGCTGCTCGTGAGCCAGGTAATCGTGCCAAAATTGCTGTTAAAACCAATGATGGACGAATTGATCCAGTTGGCGCTTGTGTTGGTATGCGTGGGGCTCGCGTTCAGGCTGTTTCCAGTGAGTTGGGTGGAGAGCGTGTTGATATTATTTTATGGGACGACAATCCTGCGCAATTAGTTATAAATGCAATGGCGCCTGCGGATATTACATCCATAGTAGTGGATGAAGATACCCATACCATGGATTTGGCTGTTCAAAAAGAACAATTATCTCAGGCTATAGGGCGCAGTGGCCAAAATGTTAGATTAGCTAGTCAACTAACCGGTTGGACGCTCAATGTAATGACTGTTGAAGAATTCAACAATAAAAGTCAGGAAGAATCGAGTAAAATTATTAATTTATTTACTTCTTCACTGGAAGTAGATGAAGAGATAGCGAATCTTCTCGTAACCCATGGTTTTTCATCATTAGAAGAAGTCGCTTATGTTCCTAAAGAAGAATTACTGGCCATCGAAGAGTTTGACGAAGAAATTATTGATGAATTACGTAATCGTGCTAATGATATTTTATTAACACAGGCACTAACCTCTGGGCAAGGCTTACCGGGAACTCCTTCTGAATCATTACTGGGTATGGAGGGAATGACTGAATCGCTGGCGACGAGTTTGGCAGCTAAAGGTATTACCACGATGGATGAGTTAGCAGAGCAATCTGTTGATGAGCTCCTTGATATTAAGGGTATGACAGAAGAAAAAGCTGCTGAACTTATTATGAAAGCACGTGAACCTTGGTTTCAATAACTGAGGGTCGAATTACAGGATAGCTACATGAGCAGGATAAATAGTTTACCTTGCTCTGGCGAATTTTCGGGCTTATCAAAAATGCAGTCATGCAATTTTGATTTAGAGCATATAAGAGCTTGAAGCATTAGAATTTTTAGAGCAGTTTCTTTTGAAATTGCTGAAAGGGGGTAAATTATGGCGGATGTGACGGTTAAACAATTGGCTCAGGTCGTTGGTATCCCTGCTAAACGCCTATTAGATCAGCTACAGGAAGCTGGTTTGGCTTTTACTGATGATAATCAAACGTTAAATGAAGACCAGAGACGGATTTTGCTCAATTACCTGAATGCAAATCGGGAAGTTCGATCTACCCCTGAGCGTATTACTTTAAAGCGTAAAAGTTTGACTCAAGTAACTATTGGTCATGATATTCATAGCGGTAAAACAATTGGTAAAACAGTTAATGTTGAAGTTCGTAAAAAACGAACTTACGTGAAACGAAGTTTGCTTGAGCAACATGAAACAGAATCTGATATTGAGTTAGAACATGCCGCACTGGAGGAAACCAGTCCAGAAGTGACAGAAGAAGCTGACGCTGCAGCATTGTCGGCGGAGGAAGTGCCCGTAGAAACTACCGCAGATGAATCTGTTGAACAGACAGAACAAGAAACAATGGCAGATGAGGAAATTCAAGAAGACATGCAGGTAGAAGAAATACCCGAAGCGACTCCTGTTACTACTATTATTCCCGGTGAAAGTATTGCTGAGGAACCTATTGAACATTTGGAAGAGAAAGTAGAGAAAGCAGCAAAGAAAAAACATCATGATAAAGAGGTTGATTCGGATTCCGAATTTAAACGAGGAAAAAAGAAAGGCAAATATATAGCCCCAGAGCAAGATGAAGATGAGCGTTTAATGCATGGTCGTCCCAAACGGAATAAACCTAAAAAACGCAAAGGCAATGAAAAGTCAGAAAAATATAGAGAAGCAGAAGAAGCTCTCACACATGGTTTTGCTATGCCAACCGCTCCTGTAGTGCGAGAGGTAGCTATCCCTGAAACAATTACTGTTGCTGAACTTGCTAAGCGCATGTCTGTTAAAGCTGCTGAAGTAATTAAAGTCATGATGGGACTTGGGGCGATGGCTACTATTAACCAGGTAATTGATCAAGATACTGCAGTAATAGTTGTTGAAGAAATGGGTCACAAGCCCCGCCTACTTAAAGAAAATGCAATCGAAGATACTTTAGGCGACGTTATTAGTCAGGGCAGCCATAGTGAGTCACGAGCGCCTGTGGTTACCATTATGGGACATGTGGACCATGGTAAGACTTCGTTACTTGATTATATCCGTCGTACCAAAGTTGCTGCTGGAGAAGCAGGTGGTATTACTCAACATATTGGTGCTTATCACGTAAGTACACCGAAAGGAGAAATTACCTTTTTAGATACACCAGGGCATGCTGCATTTACTGCCATGCGTGCTCGTGGAGCACAGGTTACAGACATTGTTATTCTCATTGTTGCTGCTGACGATGGTGTTAAACCACAAACAATCGAAGCAGTACAGCATGCGAAAGCTGCCAATGTACCGATTATTGTTGCTGTAAATAAAATGGATAAACCTGATGCCGATCCTGATAGAGTCATGAATGAGTTATCAGCTTATGAAGTGATCCCTGAGTCATGGGGTGGTGACACGATGTTTATACAAATTTCAGCAAAATCAGGATTAGGAGTCGATGAGCTTTTAGACGCTGTTCTATTGCAATCCGAGGTACTGGAGTTAACAGCGCCTACCGATGGTGCGGCCAAAGGGGTGGTTATTGAGTCAAGACTTGATAAAGGGCGTGGCCCAGTTGCGACTGTATTGGTACAGAGTGGAACATTGCATAGAGGTGATATTCTCTTGGCCGGTCTACAGTATGGGCGTGTTCGAGCGCTAGTAAGTGATAACGGTACTCAGGTAGATGCTGCAGGCCCTTCTATTCCGGTTGAAGTTCTCGGCTTATCCGCTGTACCTCATGCAGGTGATGAAGCGATTGTTGTTCCAGATGAAAAGCGTGCCCGCGAAGTTGCCTTATTCCGTCAGGGCAAATTCCGCGATGTTAAATTAGCAAGAAGACAAAAATCTTCTCTGGAAGGTATTTTTGAAACAATGGCTTCTGCTGAAACTAAAGCCTTAAATATTGTTCTTAAAGCGGATGTTCAAGGCTCGGTGGAAGCGATAGCCGATGCGTTGGTTAAACTTTCTACCGATGAAGTTAAAGTAGAAATCATTGCTAGCGGTGTAGGCGGAATTACTGAATCTGATGTTCATTTGGCAATAGCCTCAAATGCTATCTTAATCGGTTTTAACGTTCGTGCTGATGGAGGAGCGAAACGTCTTGCAGAACAGGAGTCAGTTTCACTGCACTATTACAGCGTAATTTACGATATTGTGGATCAAGTAAAAGGTGCATTATCCGGTATGTTGGCACCACAATTTAAAGAAGAAATTGTCGGTATTGCTGAAGTGCGTGATGTATTCCGCTCACCAAAATTAGGTGCTATTGCAGGTTGTATGGTAGTCGAGGGTGTTGTTAAGCGAAATAATCCGATTCGCGTACTTAGAAATAATGTGGTTATCTATGAAGGTACTTTGGAATCCCTCCGCCGATTTAAGGATGATGTAATTGAAGTTCGTCAAGGTTTTGAATGTGGTATTGGGGTTAAAAATTACAATGATGTTAAGCCGGGTGACTTAATTGAAGTATTTGAAACAGTTGAAATTAAGCGGGATTTATGAGGAAGGATTTTAAACGAACTGACCGTATCGCGGAGTTAATGCAGCGTAAGCTTTCGCAACTCATTCAGCAAGAAATTAAAGATCCGCGATTACCTGCTTTTGTTACTATTTCGTCGGTAAAAGTATCTGCGGATTTAGGCCACGCAAAAGTCTATTTTACTGTATTAAATAATGAGATTGAATTAACTGCATCTATTCTCAATGCTGCAGCCAGCTATTTACGGACAGCACTCGCCAAATCTGTTAAATTGCGCACCGTACCTCAACTGCATTTTGTTTATGATGAATCGATAGAATATGGCAAAAAATTAAGTCGTTTAATTGACAAAGCCAATCCAGAAAATGACGATGAGCAAGATGAGTTGTGACCAGGCGATTCATGGTATTTTGCTTGTTAATAAACCCGAAGGTCTCTCTTCCAATGCGGTGTTGCAACGAGTAAAGAAACTGTATCGAGCGAAAAAAGCAGGGCATACAGGTAGTCTTGATCCGTTAGCAACAGGCATGTTGCCTATTTGTCTAGGTGAAGCTACCAAGTTCTCTCAGTATTTGTTGAATGCAGATAAGGTATATGAAGCAACAGCAATATTAGGTATTAAAACGAATACCGGCGATGCTCTAGGTCAAATCATCGAAGAACAAGATGATGTGGTTGTATCTTTAGCTGAGATACAAAAAGCGATACGACAGTTTACAGGTGCTATCAGACAAGTTCCTTCAATGTTTTCCGCATTAAAACATAAAGGGGTGCCACTTTATAAATACGCAAGGGAAGGTATCTCTATTGAGAGAGAAGCTCGTAATGTGATGATCTATCAATTGGAGCTTACAGGGTTTAATGGTAAGCGTTTTACTATTAAAGTTTCTTGTAGTAAAGGCACTTATATTAGAAACTTAGTGGAAGATATTGGCGATTATCTTGGTGTAGGTGCTCACGTAAGTCAACTGCATCGAGTATGTACTTCAGGGTTTGATGATGAAACAATGTATAGTTTGGCTGATTTACAGGAGAAGTCATCCGCTGAACTATTTGCATGTTTATTACCAATGGAGCGAGCCGTAATTCATTTTCCAGCAGTTAGTTTAAACAATGATGAGTTGCTGGCATTGCGTCAGGGTAAAGTGCTTAAGAGCAAAAATAGAGAAGATTTTACCGGATTTCTGCGGTTGCATAATGAAGCAGGTCAATTTATTGGGTTAGGTGAATTGTCTTTAGGCGAATTATCTGTGAAACGCCTATTGACAGAAGAGGCAACCAAGGCTATTTTTTAACAGTTGTATAAAAATTTCTCTAACGAATGTCTGTTGACATTTATGTCTTGGCGAAATGAGCCAGCGGAATATTAACAGAAATTTAGTGAACATAACAAATGGTGCACAAATTATTAACTAATACTTGTGCATGAGAGCATGCCTTGGTAAAATGCTTCCCTTTAAAAGAACACTGGCTATCTCTAGGAGTGAATATGTCGCTAACTAGCGCACAAAAAATAGAAATTGTTAATGAATTTAGACGCGGTGAGAAAGATACTGGCTCGCCTGAAGTTCAAGTGTCTCTCATGACAGGTCGTATAAAATATTTAACCGATCACTTTAAAGAGCATAAAAAAGATTTTCATTCTCGACGTGGCTTGCAGGAGCTAGTTAACAAACGCCGCAAGTTGCTCAAATATTTGAAAAGAAAGGATGAAGCTCGTTATCAGACTTTAATTCAAAGCTTAGGTTTACGAGATTCATATTAATTGTTGGAACCATATTCCATGGTACTGACTTTACATAATACTTAGTCTGAATGAAAGGGCGCAGTTTTCTGCGCCTTTTTTTTCATTACTACGGTTTAAGGGGTAAATTTACGTGGCTAAAATCACTAAAGAAATACGTTTCGGCGAGCACATGCTTGTGTTAGAAACTGGCGAAATAGCAAGACAGGCAGATGGTGCTGTTTTTGCTAGCATGAATGGGACGCAGGTATTGGTAACAGTAGTAGGTAAAAAAGAGACTGCTGATGGCAGTGACTTTTTTCCCTTGACCGTAAATTATCAGGAAAAAGCCTTTGCAGCAGGTAAAATTCCTGGTGGCTTTAATAAACGTGAAGGACGACCTAGCGAACACGAAACTTTAGTTTCCCGATTAATGGATCGACCTTTGCGTCCGTTATTTCCGGACAATTTTTACAATGAAGTCCAAATCATTGCCACTGTGATGTCATTAAATCCTGAGGTGCCAGCAGATATCGTTTCTATGGTAGGTGCATCAGCCGCGTTGGCCATTTCAGGTATTCCTTTTCACGGGCCAATCGGTGCTGCACGTGTAGGCTATAAAGATGGGGTGTTTCTGCTTAACCCAAGTTATAAAGCGCTTGCACAATCCCAACTTGATTTGGTAGTTGCTGGAACGACTGATGCCATTCTGATGGTAGAGTCTGAAGCTTGTGAACTAAGCGAAGAGATAATGTTGGATGCAGTTCTTTTTGGCCATGAGATGATGAAAAATGTCATTAATGGGATTAATGAATTCACAAAAATAGCAGGTAAACCAGCATGGGATTGGACTCCTCCATCTGTAGATACAGCATTAGAGTCTCGCATTAATGAGTTGGCAAGAACCTCAATAACAGAGGCTTATCTCATTAAAGATAAATTGCAGCGCCGACAACAGTTAGCTATTGTGAGGCAACAGGTTCTGGATACTTTAATCAGCGAACAACCAGAAGCTAATATTGCTAGTGCGACAGAAATGTTTGGTGCTTTAGAAAAAGATATAGTCCGCAAGCGTATTCTTGATGGAGAACCACGTATTGACGGCCGCGATCAAAAAACTGTCCGCCCCATTAGTATTCGCACAAAATTACTTGAAAGAGCCCATGGGTCTGCTTTGTTTACTCGTGGAGAAACGCAAGCCATTGTAGCTGCTACCTTAGGTAATGATAGAGATGCACAAATCCTTGATCATTTAACCGGTGAAACTAAAGATAGATTTATGCTTCATTATAATTTCCCACCCTATTCTGTGGGGGAAACTGGTGCAACAGGTAGTCCTAAGCGCCGTGAGATTGGTCATGGCCGATTGGCCAAACGTGCTCTCATGGCGGTATTGCCTTCACAAAGTGAATTCCCTTATGTCTTGCGTATTGTTTCTGAGATTACCGAATCAAATGGCTCAAGCTCAATGGCAACAGTTTGTGGTACCAGTTTGGCTTTAATGGATGCTGGTGTTCCATTAAAAGCGCCTGTCGCTGGGGTGGCTATGGGATTAATTAAGGATAAGGATCGTTTTGCAGTACTGACTGATATTCTTGGCGATGAAGATCATTTAGGCGATATGGATTTTAAAGTGGCAGGAACTGAAAAAGGGATTACTGCTTTGCAAATGGATATTAAAATTACTGGTATTACCAAAGAAATTATGGAGCAAGCTTTAGATCAAGCATTGGCAGGACGAATTCACATTCTTGGTATAATGAACAACTCTTTGGCTGAGCATCGTGAGGAGTTGTCTCAACACGCTCCAAGAATTACTACCATGAAAGTTGCTGAGGATAAAATACGTACTATTATTGGCAAAGGTGGTGCTACTATTAAAGGTCTCAGTGAGAGCACTGGTGTATCAATTGATATCGACGATAGTGGTACGGTGCAATTATTTTCACCCGATGCTGCAGCGCTTGAAGAAGCTCAACGCCAAATAAAAGCATTAATTGCTGAAGTTGAAGTAGGTCAAACCTATACCGGTAAAGTGAGCAAAATTGTTGATTTTGGTGCGTTCATTAACTTACTTCCAGGGAAAGACGGTTTACTACATATCTCACAAATTTGTAGTGACCGCTCTCAAAAAGTTGAAGATATATTAAAAGAAGGACAAGAAATCGAGGTATTTGTTGCTGGCGTGGATAAACAAGGGCGTGTCAAACTGGAGTGGAAGGATAAACCACAACCCCCCGTCAATCCAGCGAGTGACGAGAAGATTAAAAAATCAGAAAAAGCCAAAGTCGATGCAAACGAATCAGCCACTACCGAAACTGAAATGCAAGATACAGAAACGTATCACTCTTCGCCAGAAGAGGAATAAATGTAGGTTGGGTCATTTTCGACCCAACTAAAAAGCCAAATGTGCTCTTATTGCTAAATCCTGTCGTGGCTTAATGAATAGTTCGCTTGCGTGCATAGGCGTCAACGGACTTATTCTTATCTTCGTAAGCTAAATGTTGAAACGAGGTTTGTTTATCAACTAATTAATTGCAAAAATTCGCTGCGACTTGAAGGATTATGACGCATGTCACCCAGCATGACTGAGGTGGTCATGACAGAATTTTGCTTTTCTACACCGCGCATCATCATACATAGATGTTTTGCCTCCATGACGACAGCGACACCACGAGCTCCTGTTATTGATTGGATACAATTTGCAATTTCGGAAGTCAGGCGCTCCTGAATCTGTAGGCGACGTGCAAAATAATCGACAATACGTGCTATCTTGGAAAGGCCCAATACTTTACCATTAGGTAAATAGCCCACATGGCATTTTCCAAGGAAAGGAAGCAAATGATGCTCACACAAGGAATACATTTCGATATTTTTCACGATGACCATTTCACTCATATCTGATTCAAATAAGGCATCATTAATAATATCATCGAGCTGTTCGTGATACCCATTAGTCAGATAAAGCAAAGCATTTGCAGCTCTTTCAGGGGTATCACGCAAGCCTTCCCGTTCTGGATCTTCACCAATTCTCTTTAAAATTTGTTTATATAGTTCCTGCATTGTATGAATCCTAGCCTGGAGGCCAAGTCATCTGTCGGCCACCCAGTAGATGTAAATGAATGTGGTAAACTTCCTGCCCGCCACCGGAGTTAACATTAAATATTAGCCGATATCCATCTTCGCTTAGCTGCTCAACTTTGGCCATATTTTTTGCTGTTAGTATCATACGGCCTAACAATTGCTCATCCGTGCTATCTGCATCATTGATCGTTGCAATATGTTTTTTAGGGATTAGCAATAAATGTGTGGGAGCTTGTGGTTTTATATCACGTATCACAAGAATTTCCTGGGTTTCAAACACAATATCCGCTTTTATTTCCCCTGACGCAATTTTACAAAATAAGCAGCTCATATTCATCCTGATAGTTTGGCTTAACCTGTAATTATAGCTCGAGTTAGCCAGGATAAAAAAGTGCTCTGGATTGAATATCTATGTTTACTTGATGCAAAAATGTAGGATGAAGATTCGACCTCATAAAGCACTCCACCCTAAGTCACTGTTGAATGCGCAAGAGAGGTAGCATAGAATAAACAATTTCATCAAAGAGTTGCGTAATTTAGGGAATAGTTCTGAGTTATTATCTTCACCCATGATGAATTGAGCTACTAAAATATTATGATTTATGCTTGTATTCGACGTCCTACGAAATTATTTTGCCAGTTTCACCAATAATCAAGATTAAATGGATAAAATTGTGAATATAAATCAAGTTACAAAATGGATCTCAGCTCTTTTTTTATTATTAAGTTATAATATCGCTCAAGGAGAACAACATTGTTTTTTACTTGAGAGTAATGTCATATCAGCTCCTGGATGTTACTATTTAAAAAAAGATATGCAGGGCTCAATAACTATAAGTTCAGATTCGGTTACCTTAGATTTAAATGGAAGAAAATTAAGTGATCCCAATCCAGGCTCTTGGACTATCGGGGTTAATCTTGAGAACCGAAATAATATTACCATAAAAAATGGATATTTCGATGGGTTTTGGTTTGCTATATCTGCATCTGGGGGGCGAAATATCCATATTCAAAATAATGTATTTATTAACACTAAATATATGGCAATTACTGCTTCTGGCTCTAACGTAAATGTGCTCAATAATCACATAAGTTATATGGATTTTTACTTACCCAAAGATAGCATCAATTTTTACCTGGTTGGCCTAAACATTCGTGATACAACTGGTTGTAATATACTAAATAATGTAATTTATGCGCCGTCTTTACCTGCTAACCCCCCTAAATTTCGATTAGAGTATGTTGGTTTAATTTTATCAAGTAGCTCAAGAAATTGCCGAATAAAAAATAACGTGTTTTCTAATTTTAAATTACCCAAATTTAAATCAATTGCGGTATGGTTAGCTTCTGATACCCAGGGAAGTTATTTACGTGATAATTTAATTTTAAATTATGGCTATGGGATCATAGGAAAACGAGGAAGTTATTTGGACAAAAATAATCTGTCCGTTAATGTTACAACCCCTACATGGGATAAATCACTCACTGTTAACAATGTAAAAACTAATTTTGCCTTTTAAAGCTGTTTTGCGCATAATAGCGCGTTACTAAAATATAGAGTGGTGCGAAAAAATGGGCTTAATGAATATTAAGAGCGGTCGTGATGTACCGAATGAAATCAATGTCATTATAGAAATTCCTATGCACGGGGAGCCTGTAAAATATGAAGTGAATAAGGAAACAGGTGCATTATTTGTCGATCGTTTTTTGACAACGGCAATGTACTATCCCGCCAATTACGGCTATATCCCCCAAACATTATCTGAGGATGGTGATCCTGTTGATGTGTTGGTTGTGACCCCGGTACCCTTATACAGTGGCTCCGTTATTCCCTGCCGAGTGGTCGGGATGTTAAAGATGACAGATGAAGCTGGGGTAGACGCTAAACTGCTGGCAGTGCCAACTAGTAAATTAACCAAGATGTATGAGAAGGTAGACGTTTACAGTGACTTACCACAACATCTACTCTCTTCACTTGAACATTTTTTTCAACATTATAAAGATCTAGAAGAAGGAAAATGGGTTAAAGTAACTGGTTGGGAAGGACCTGAAGCAGCTCGAAAAGAAATTATGGCGAGCATTGAGCGCTATAAAGAAAGTGAATAATCCCAGAACAGATGTATCGTTCTGCATAAGTAAACCAACGTCATTTTGGATGTTACCCGTCATCCTGATAAACTTAGGATGACGATACTTTGCTTAAGATGGCCAGAGAATTTCCTTAAGCCTTACCATTCTGTCTCGTTGAAGTAGTTTGATCATCTTGTAAAATTCGCTCCAGCTCACCTCTTGCTTGCTGTGTAAAACTGATTAATTCATGTTCTTCTTCAAAAAAAGCAAAGGATTTTTGTAAGGTAATTTCATCATGCAGGGCAAAGGCTTGTGCTTTACTTCTTACACTTTCTTCTTCGTATCCTAAAAGTTTCATAATTTCCAGAGCCATAGAGAGAGATGAATCAAAGGTTTCTCGTTTAAAATAATCAACTCCAATCTTATGTAATTCATAAGCATGGCGGCGATTACGGGCACGGGCATAAATTTTGAGTTGAGGAAATTCCTGCTTTGCCAGTTTTACTATTTCAACACATGAATCAGGATCATCAACAGCCACAATGAGTAATTTTGCCTGTTGTGCGCCTGCATTTCTGAGTAAATCAAGTCGAGACGCATCACCAAAATAACCTTTAATTCCAAATTTTCGAAGTTGTTCAATCTGTTGTGGATCTTTTTCTAACACAGTTAACTGAATTTCTTGGGCATTTAAAAAGCGACCAATAACTTGTCCAAAGCGACCATAACCGGCAAGAATAATAGGTTGCTGAGTATCAATGGCATCAAATTTTTGTGGCGGTAAAACACTTAAAAACTTAGGTACAATAAAATGCTGGTAAACAAGAACTAAAAAAGGGGTAGTGGTCATAGAAAGTGCTATAGCCAAGGTAAAGAAATTTGCGTCCTGCAGACTAATCACATTGGTATGATGAGCAAACTTAAATAATACAAAGGCAAATTCGCTTCCTTGAGAGAGAACCAGTGCGAATGCAATACTTTGTAAGGTAGTAAGTCCAAAAAATCGTCCTAACATTAAGAGCACTAAAATTTTTATGAAAATAAAACTGACTACGACACTAAGCAATGTCAATGGTTGAATGGCAAGAAGATAAAAATTCATACTCATGCCTACTGAAATAAAAAATAATCCTAATAATAATCCTTTGAAGGGCTCAATATCGGTTTCTAATGTCCGTTTATATTCAGAGTTGGCTAAAACTACTCCTCCGATAAAAGCACCTAATCCGGGTGAAATACCTACTGCGTCCATTAATAAGGTAATACCAACAATCAAGGCCAAAGAAGTAGCAGTGAATACTTCGCGCAAATTAGTTTGTGCAACTAAATTAAAAAAATGATGTGAAAGGTAATGGCCCGCTAGAATAACCGCACCAATAATACCCGCAATTAATCCTGCATGAGACCATCCGGTTAAGGATGAAACGTTTTCAGCTGTAGATGCTACAGCACCAGAACTACCCAGCATAGGCATTAAGATAAGAATAGGGATTACCGCAATGTCTTGAAAAAGAAGAACGGCAAATGAAATTTCGCCGGCAGCGGTGTGCATTAATTTTTTTTCCTGCAAAATTTGCAGAACCAGGGCTGTAGATGAAAGAGATAAAGCCATACTTACAGCAAGACTTATTCGCCAGCTATAGCCTAACAAAAGCCCCAGGCTTACTAATAGCAATGTGGTAATAGTCACTTGCAATCCGCCCAAACCGAGAATGGATTTGCGCAATGCCCACAATCTGGCAGGTTCTAATTCCAATCCTATTAAAAATAACATCATAATGACACCAAATTCAGCAAAATGCATAATTTGTTCTGAATTGGCAATTAGATTAAAACCAAAGGGACCTATTAAGACCCCTATAATAAGATAGCCTAAAACTGAACCTAGCTTAAAACGACTTGCCAGCGGTATAATAATGCAAGCGGATGCGAGAAAGATAAAAATATGAAAAAGCAGGTCGTTATTCATCTTCTTCTTTTTTTTGAGCGTTAATAAAGAGTATACTTGAAGCCTTCTTATTACTTAAAAATTTTTAGGAGGTACTGAGCTAATAATCTTTAATTTTTTAGGCCTAATAGTTTTTTGAGGTTAGATATAAGGAAATTATTAACTGGAGAAAAATATGCCATTCCGAATCCCCCCGATGTCAGATTTATTAAAAGCCGCTAATCAATTGACAATTGCCTACACGGAAAAAAGAAAGGAAAAAGATCTTAACCGTTTCCTGGGAAGTATTCGTCCTGCAACCCACAATTCTGATAGAATTAATGACATACAGTTTATACAAACGCTGGCACAACATATCAGTAATAATAGGGCTACTTATAGCCAGGTTGATGTTTCATTCAAAGATCAGGATTATGCATTGGTAGTTGCTCCCTTTCTGAAAGAAGCCTTGTCTGGAGCAATGCTGCTGGATCTTATGAAAATTACCAAAAGTTATGGTGATGATGAAGCTAGTGTAAAGAACAACAGTGCGTTGGGAAATGTTATTCTTGATTTGTTTAAGATAGACGGTTTAAGTGAGGTGCCTTTGGATAAACAAAAAAGATGCCTTGAAGCCCTCAAAACGTACATTCAAGTTTATGACTCACAGGCTAAAGCAACTAAAGAGTCTCCTATTCAATGGCATGCTACGAGAAAAAATGCTGAATTGAGCAAAATTATCGAGCGAGAAATTAAAAATATTATTGCACTCGAGAAGCATGAGAATTCCAATAACATCGCTGCTGTGCCTTGTTCTTAAAAAGACGTCCCTTTAAAAAGCTATCTCGTAGCCTATGGGATAGCTCTATTTCTTTATGGATGATTAAAATATAAGGTTCCTCTGGAAATTGTCCCTAATACCCGAATAGTCTGTATATCCGTTCTTAAAGGATCTGCACTTAGCAAGGTCATGTCTGCTAATTTACCAGGAACGAGCGAACCTTTATCGTTCTCAAGCCCATATAACAGGGCAGCATTCAGTGTTAATGCCTTCAGGGCTTCTGTAACATCCAATGATGCCTTGGCGGGTTTTATTGCTAAACATTTTTCATTTACTGATAACCCATTTTGCAACTTGCCTGAATTTATTAGTGCTAGCAATTGCAAAGGAACAGGAGGTGCAGCAGGGGAATTGGGGTGAGCACTTAGACTAGTCATAATTTTTTGTGCACTTGCTAAAGGATTAGTTTGATAATTACCCTGCCAATCCTTAAAGAAACTGCAAAAAGCAGGTCCCCAGTAATAAAAGTGTGGTACAAACCAACTAACTTTCACCTTTAGTTGTTGCAGGCGCTGCAATTGATCATTGCGTACAAAAAGAGCATTGATAATAATAGCATTTAATGGCGTTTTACTTTGTGTATTTTGCACCTTATTAATCAGATTTAAAGCCAAATCAATGGCAGCATCACCATTACATTCCAATGCTACCGGTATGTTTTCTTTATCGGCTGTCTCAAGAAATTGCTCTAACTTCCTGGGAGATTGTTTAAGGGCATCAGGCCATTTATTGCTTGAGTGGGGGCGATTTGTTTGCAGCAAGGGAGTAGTGAGAAATGCGGCTCCGTCTTGGGCGCTACCATCCACTTTAAACAGTACCGGGCCAACATATAGACGCAGAAGATCCTGGTAAATTAAGTCCATGCGTTTTTTTTCAGTAATCGTGGAGGGCAACACAATTACATCAAGAGGAAAATTGGGAGACGAAGTTAATTGCTCATACTCTGGAATCCAGGCAGGATTAAACATGGCTTCTGTCGCAGTGGTATAACCTTGTCGGCTATACTGCCGTGCAGCCTGTTGTATGGCCTTGCTAACCTCCTCTTTACTGATAAGAGTACCAAACAGGTTTGCTAAGGAAATATCGCGAATAAATCCGTTTTTATCGATAATAATATCCTTGCTGTTAGGAAAACCAGCAATCTTTTGCACTGCTGCTTGATTAACCAATGCTTGATTGCCTGACGCGTATAGAACAAGCGTAGGAACAGTCGGCTGCAAATTATTTAACATCGGTTGATTTAACAATTCACCTTTTATGTGTAGCGGATCATAGCCATTTACAATACTCCATCCATTGGTGTTAGAGATTTGCTTTAAGGTATTTAAAAACCTGTCGAGGCTTTTAATTTCCTGCCAATCAGGTTGTTGCAAAGCATTGGTGGTTGATACATCAAGAGCGTTTTTAGAGAGCCAGCCATAAAGAAGAAATTTTGAATAAGTATCGATAAAGCCTGGGACAACAAAGGCGCCTTTTAAATCAATAACCCGTGTGTCTTTACCACGACAAGCCTGCATTAAAGTCGCTTCGTCACCGACAGCTAATAATCGTTGTCTTCCAACAGCGACGGCAGAGGCCTTAGGCTGCTTGGGATTCAAGGTAATAAATGTTGCATTCGTGTAAATGGTGGTTGCATTGTGACATACGTGAGGGTCTCTGGACTGAGAATGACTGAGATGAGACAAAAGAAAAACTGCTAGTCCAATAGACAGGATGAATGCTCTAGGCCGATTCATGTAGCCTCCTCTGAGTGCATTAGATTTATCCTATCAAGTTCTCTATCGATTGCAAGACGATCTTATTATGATGCAATTTTGAACAGCTGGCCAGTTTTTACGGTATAATTATGTTCCTAAAATGAGGATGCGAAAAACCGCAATTTTTTAATTGTTATTTTCACTTTGTTGCAGGGGTTATGAATTTCTAAAATCGCCTGGCGTAGACTTAAGGTGTGTGGAGAAATTGTAATCGCCTCTAAAGAATGGCTTGATTAGCTAAATAAAGCCACGCTATTTTATGCACCACAATAAAGAAATATTTCCTTTAAAAGGATTCACTAATTTACAAATTCATCAAGGTGGCGTAGAGTAAGGCTATTTTTGTTTAGTTTTTACACGATTATTAAGGTTATCTTAAGCTTGTCCACGTTACAATGACCTTTTGCCAGTAGTTTGGAACAGCAGAGAAGGAATGCAATGAGCAGTAAAAAACACGTGTTAACCGTTTTCAGTTTGACCATGATTACTGTTGGTTCAGTTGATAGTATTCGCAATTTGCCAGCAACCGCTTTATTTGGAAGTCAGCTGATTTCTTTTTTCATCCTGGGCGCCCTATTTTTTTTAATTCCTACTGCGTTAGTTTCCGCAGAACTGGCCTCTGGATGGGCGAAACAAGGCGGAATTTACATCTGGGTCAAGGAAGCTTTTGGCAAGAAAACTGGGTTCCTGGCAATATGGCTACAATGGATTGAAAACGTCATCTGGTATCCCACTATTTTATCATTTGTAGCCGGCACGATTGGTTATTTAATCAATCCGGCAATGGCTAGTAATCCTTATTTTCTGTGGTTGGTTATTGTCAGCTCATTTTGGGGGGCAACGCTGATAAATCTAAAAGGTATGCGTTCATCTGCCTTATTTAGCAACGTTTGCGCTCTTTCCGGCCTATTGTTACCCATGGCTCTTATTATTGGTTTGGGTGCACTGTGGATAGTGGGGGGTAACCCTTTGCAAGTACAATTTGATTCACATAGTATCAGTCCCCACTGGCAGGATAGATCGATGTGGGTTTCTCTAACTGCGATTATGATGTCTTTTTGCGGTATTGAAATTGCGACAGTACATGCCAACGATGTACAAAATCCACAACAAGCCTTTCCTCGTGCGTTAATTTATTCAGTGCTTATTATTCTTGGTACCTTAATTTTAGGGTCACTAGCTATTGCTGTGGTTTTACCTCAACATGAAATTAATCTCGTCGCAGGTATTATGCAAGCGTTTGATGCTTTTTTTGCAAGGTATCATTTAAGTTGGTTTATGCCTGTGGTAGCCGTGATGTTGGTTATGGGGGGATTAGGCGGTGTCAGCAACTGGATTATTGCTCCAACCAAAGGCTTGTTAGTAGCCGCAGAAGACGGAAATTTGCCTGCCTTGTTTCAAACAGCAAATCGTAATGGCGCTCCTATTGTTATGTTGGTTTTACAAGCTGTGATTGTGACTATTCTTTCTGCTTTATTCCTCTTTATGCCTTCCGTTAATGGCTCTTATTGGTTATTGACTGCGTTGGCAGCGCAGCTTTATATGCTGATGTACTTACTGATGTTTTTTGCTGCCTTTAAATTACGCATTAGCGCTCCTTCCCACCCTCGAGCCTTTCGTATCCCTGGAGGGATAGTTGGCATGGGCTTGGTAGGAGGCGTTGGTATAGTAGGTTGTTTAACCACCTTGGTAGTGAGCTTTATGCCTCCGGAGGGTATTAATGTAGGTTCCGTGAGCCGTTATGAACTAACTCTGGTAGCAGGACTAATATTTATGTGTCTACCGCCTTTTATCAGTACCTGGTTTCAAGCGCGTGCCAATACTGCAATAAAATCTGATGCCGCTGCTGTATAATTAATATGACTGTCGGGTTATCGCTTGAAGAACTAGAGGCTCGTTTGCCTGAGTTGGAATGGCAAATGAGGGACCTGGGGCATATGATTTCAACCAAAACTTTACCTAAAGGATTATTTCGTTTATCAGAAGAAGCCAGTCCTGCCGCTTTTATTAATGAAATAAAGCAGGATATTAATAGTCTGACCAACTATCAAAATGGGCATAGCGGTTGCTATCTGGCGCAAAGAATCCAGCAAAAAATTAATGTCCTGGTGGCATTATGCCGTTTGAAAGTCAATCCATTACCGCCACCAGACAACTATTATTTAAACATGATTACCACGCGTCAGCACTATGTAGAGGCGTTGGAAAAGGAAATTGCATCGTTATCAAAGCAACGGCAGGCGCTAAAGAGTCGTTTGGAGCAAATTAATGAGGCGAACCAACTTAATTTGCACGCCGAAGTGGGGGAGATTGAAAAGCGCCTTACTCTGGCACAAGAAGCAATCTTACGAGTGACGAAATGGTGACTATCGCTGCTCAAAACAAAACCTTTCATTCTTTTCCAGTAATTGCGCAAAGGCTTCTGGGGACATAGGATGCCTGTAAAAAAAGCCTTGACCTTCGTCGCAATGACAGCTTTTTAAAAACTGTAGCTGCTCAAAGGTTTCAATACCCTCAGCAAGAACCCGTAGTTTAAGGCTATGTCCCATCGCGATAATAGCTTCTATAATTGAGGCATCATTATGGTTTTTAGTGCACTCTTGTGTAAAAGATTGATCAATTTTCAGCTTACTGACGGGGAATGCCTTTAAATAATTTAAACTGGAATAACCAGTACCGAAATCATCAACGGTCAAGCTAACTCCCAGTTCTTTAAGTTGATTTAGTTTGTGCAAATTTTGTTTCTTATCATCCATAATAATACTTTCAGTTAATTCTATTTCAATGTATTGGGGATCAAGCTGAGATTGTTTTAATGTTTCTTTTACAAAGCCCACAAAGTTATCTCTAACAAGCTGTACCCCAGAGACATTAACAGCCAGACGTAATGGTTTAAGTCCTTGTTCTTGCCACGCTTTATTTTGTAGACAGGCATTGGTAAAAATCCACTCACCTAAGGGAATGATAAGTTTTGATGACTCTGCAATTGGAATAAAGTCCAGTGGTTGAATAATCCCTTTTGTTGGATGATTCCAACGCACCAAGGCTTCTACTCCAATAATTTCACCTGTTGTTAAATCAATGGTAGGTTGATATTCCAGAAAAAATTCCTTGGCTATTAATCCATTTCGCATATCTATTTGCATTTCAAGACTTCTTTGCGTGCTTTCATTCAGTTTTTCGTCAAAAAGTTTAAAATTATTTCTTTCTTTTTTTGCCAGATACATGGCCATGTCGGCATGTTTGAGCAGCGTTGCAGGGTCTTTGCCATGATTGGGAAAAAGACTGGCTCCTATACTTGCAGTGATTACAATTTCGTGATTAAGAAGTTGTAAAGGTTTAGTCAGTTTAGTGAGAAGCTTTTGTGAAAGTTGCGTCACATTATCATTTTCATTAAGAATAAATAAAATGACAAATTCATCCCCACCAAAACGGGAAACAGTGTCGCTTTGGCGCAGAAACAAGGTGAGTCTTCTTGCAATTTTTTGTAACAAAATATCACCAGAATTATGTCCCAGGTTGTCATTAATTAATTTAAAGTTATCAATATCAAGAAAGAATAGGGCCAACTGATTATTATAGCGTTTGGCATAAGCAATCGCTTGATGAATTCTATCGTAGAGTAAGGTGCGATTAGGTAAGCCAGTTAAAAGATCATGAGTGGCTTGATAAGCCAGTTGTTTTTCCATCTGTTTACGCATGGTCACATCGCGAAAGCTCCATACAAAGCCTACCGTAGTATGTCTTAGTTGATGAGGTTTCGAATGCCATTCAAATATATTTTCAGTATTTAACAGGAGTTCATAATCAGTTTCCTGTTCAGGATTAGCGCGTAATTCATCGATTCTTTTCAAAAAATCTTGCGGAAATTTAAGTTGACTTAAGAGTTCATCAATCACAATAAAAAGATCGGTTTTAGGGGTAAATTTTTCTGGTATTTTCCACATACTTATAAGATTTTGATTGTAATATTCAATTCGACCTTTCAAATCAATAACAAGTAACCCGTCTGTTGTTGATTCCAATGTTGATTTAGTAATGGCCAGTGATTTCTCCAGATCTCGCGTGCGTTTAGCAACACGACGCTCCAATAGTTGATTGAGGGTGTCCAGATCAATATTTTTATAATGTAAAGAAAGAAAATTGAGTAAAATTTTATTGGAATAATAACAACTAATAACCACAGCAGGCATATAAATTAACCCACAAAATCCCAGAAGAATGTAGATATCGCCTTGCCAAAATAACCAGATAGTAAAAGGAATAAAGGCTGGAAAAAGATAGAGAGCGTAAGTTGAAACAACGGGTGAAAAAAAGGAAATGGATCCTGCTGTGAGACCAAAAATAAGTATGACCACAAAGCTTTGATAAATAAGATTTTCTGTGGGCATTAAAATAGAGCTTGCAAAGCCCCAGCCACACCCCGAAAGAAAAGTAAAGGCTGAAAACCACTTTAACCAGGTTTTGGGGTTATATAATTTCTTTTGGAGTTTATAAGACATTGCTATGCCAAACCAAATAGCACTGATTACAAGCATATAGATAAACCAGCCAAGGAGTAATTGGTGATTAACGACAGGCCAAATAGCAATAGTAAGAAAGGTTGCAGCGCCACACTGGGCTGTAATACCAAAAGGATTTTGCTCGTAAAGTAAATGCACTCGATCAGCTAAAATTTTAGTAGATGGCAAAGTTTTCGAACTTTTCCTTCCTTGGAATAAGGCGGTTTTTTTACTGTTTATTAAGCTCATTAAATAACCAGCCTCCGACCATTGTATTCAAGCGGCTAGACTATAATTCTTATGTAGGTTAATTATAGCCATAATCCTGACGGTTGACTTAACGAACGATTTAGGTCTTTCTTTAAAATACTGCACCTTAAATTTGGGTTTCTGCAAATATTTGTAAATATCACGAACTGGGTGCAAATGACTAAAACCGGCAATTGACGTTAATAATAAGAGGCATGGATGTTTAAAAAAATTCTGGTGAGTAACCGTGGGGAAATTGCACTTCGTATTGTGCGAGCCTGTAAAGAGATGGGAGTTGAAGCGGTGACTATTCATAGTGTCGCAGACCGATATGCCTTACACGTTAAACGCGGCTCGCATTCGCACTGTCTCAGTAAGAAACCCTTAGAAGCTTATTTGAATGGCCATCGTATTATTGAATGTGCGAAGGCCGCCGGCTGCGAGGCCATTCATCCTGGTTATGGTTTTTTATCAGAAAACCCCGACTTTGCTGCTGCTTGTGAAAAGGCCGGGATTGTATTTATTGGTCCTTCAGCTTCCGTTATTGCTACCATGGGATCGAAAATTGCGGCAAGAAAAGCAATGCAACATGCAGGCATTCCTGTTATACCAGGCAGTAATGAGAATCTGGAAACAATTGACGAGGCGGTCAATTGTGCGGAAAAACTGGGTTATCCGGTAATGCTTAAAGCCACATTTGGGGGAGGCGGGCGTGGTATTCGTCTTTGCCACGACGCGGAACAAATCAGGCATCAATACGTGCGTGTACAATCCGAAGCGAGCAAAGCCTTTGGTAATGCTCATGTTTTTATGGAAAAATTCATTGCAAATCCTCGTCATATCGAAGTGCAGATTCTTGCAGATAATCACGGTAGCGTGTTGCATTTATTCGAGCGGGACTGTTCCATACAGCGCCGTCATCAAAAACTTGTCGAGATTGCCCCATCCGTGCAACTCAATGATGAAACTCGAAACCGTTTGTATGATTATGCTATCAAGGCTGCAGTCGCTGTGGGTTATACCAATGCGGGCACGGTGGAATTTATTTTAGATGAGCAAAACCAAGCGTATTTTCTGGAAATGAATACCCGCCTGCAAGTTGAACATCCCGTTACTGAGCAGATTACAGGGATTGATCTGGTGCAAGAGCAAATTCGTATTGCCGCTGGGGAAAAATTAACACTGACCCAGGATAAAATTACCCGGCGAGGCTATGCGATTGAGTTTCGAATCAATGCGGAAGACCCACAAAATGATTTTCTGCCCAGTTTTGGACGTATTACACGCTATTATGCTCCCGGTGGACCAGGTGTTCGTACCGACAGTGCAATTTATACAGGCTATACCATTCCACCCGATTATGATTCCCTTTGCGCTAAACTGACGGTTTGGAGCCTTGACTGGCCTTCTGTATTACGCCGCGCCCGACGGGCTCTGGAAGAAATGAGGGTATTTGGGGTGAAAACAACTATTCCCTTTTATTTAGAGATGTTAAAATCCAAAGAATTCCAAGAAGGCATGCTCACCACCGGTTTAATAGAAGCACATCCCGAATGGTTACGCTATTCAAATAAATCTTTACCCCATCATAAAGCAGCAGTTATTGCCGCCGCCTTGGCACATTATCACAAACAGATCGAAACTTAGTTTGCACTGGACTAAGTTTTTATGTCGTCGTTGCGAACGAAGTGAAGCAATTCAGGACAAATTGTGTTAAAAGGTAGCACTAGATTGCTTCGCTTACGCTCGCAAAGACGCGCCTCCAATTTTTTGCCCGGCACAAAAATTCCTCGATAGATTCTGGTGCACTATTTAACAATTGCGAATGTTAATTCATTAGTTTGACTGAAAAAATTTCTTATCTTAATTGTATCTTAATATTTAGGCGCTATGATTATTTTATCTGCAGAAATAAAAGAAATTCATTGATGGCTTATTGTAAAAAATTTATCGCTGGAATCAGCGCTATTAACTTTTCTGAATCCTCCGCTCAACTCCTTAAACAAGCGCTTTTATCATTTGCCTACAAAGAGTTACAACAAGAACTTCAAGTAATTAAAGACAGATTGGCTCGCCTGCCTGAAAAAGTGGATGAGCAAATATTAGAAAATGAGCAGCTTCAAACCTATAGAAATGTACTAGGAAATAAGCAACTGCAAGCCTATAAAGAGAAACAGGCGGCTGCTGTGGCACGAATTGAGTTTCAACTTAGCCTATTGCAAGAGGAGGCTAAAAATCCTCCCTTTGATTTAAATGCGGAAGTTAACATTGATGACTCGTTTATTCAAAATTTTGCAGCAAATTTCCGTAATATCAGGCATTTGGCGGATACCTTGTCCGATGCCCCTGTGGCAATTAAGAGATTACAAACGCGTTTATACACAGAAATTCTCTTTAAGCTTGAACAAAAAGAGCAAGAAGTACAGTTGCAAACGCTATCTCTCGAAGATATTCGCGAGATGATAAGCCAGGCATTTAACCTCTATAAAGATGAATCAAAGAGCCATCTGCTGCGCACCCAGGCACAGAAACTTATTTTTATGGGTATCTTTGAAATTATTCGTAGTGGTTGCGAAAGGATAACCGTTGAAAAATCATTCTCTTCCTATACGCAATACAAAGAATTTCTTCTTTTGTTAGGCGCTAAGTTACCCAATGTCGAAGATTCTAATGTAATTGATAATTTAAGCGAGTATAAAGATTCGCATGGAAGCAATATTAGTGAACTACTTCTTGATGTTGAGCGTAAATTGGGTATCTTGCCGGAAGATAGCTGGAATAATGACGCTAAAATTGAGGCATTTAAAGTTAAAAAGGCCGTACTTCATAAGTTGCGCTTTGGCCAATCAGACAGAAGAGAGTATGTCGAAAGAGTACAAAGTAATCTAGCACGCGATTTATTCTGGGGTAGAAATATTCGTGATATTGAATTGTTTACCAAAAGCGGTGTTTCTGATGATGAGTTTTCCGCCTTAGTTCAACAGCATTCACTAAAACAAATATTTAACAAACCGCAGACATTGCCTGCTAACTTCTCTTTAGCAGAAAAAAAATTGGTTGCCGTTATTGATGAAATTAAAGTCAAAAGAAAACCGACGAGAGACTCAAAAGCACTTTTTCCGATAGGTGATCTAAGACTGGTAAAAGGGGAAGACCGTTTAAATATGCAAAAGGCGGTACATGCTGCATTTGAAAAATTTTTTACCCCTACTCTCACAGTTAAAAATGGTTTGATACAGGTTGATTTTTACCATTCTTCTTTAAGTAGTAATGAAGTGACTCAGTCTATTTTAGAAGCTAAAGGACTGGGAAGTAACTCCGAGCCTCTAGTAGATGATTTAAAAAAATTGCACCGCTTCAAACATGAAATACCTGCGATACAAGATTTAACCTTGAAGGGTAGAACCTTATCAGAAATAGAGCAGTCTTTAGATCAATACTTTGAGGTGGTCTTTGATAAGCAGTTTAACACAATAAAAGACGTGGCTCTGCGAGAGTCCTATAAAAAGGAATTAAGAGATTCGTATAAAAAACAATTAAAGAATCTAGAAGATACTTTTAATAGAGAAGAAGTTAAAAAAATAAGTGACTTATCTTTAGGTAATAGCGAAGAAATTTTATTACGGAAATTATTAGAGCTACGGTTTATAGCACCAATTCAAGGTGTGACCACCGGATCTGAAGTATCCGAAGCACTCAAAAAAATAGCAAGCAATCAATTTGTAGAAGCTGTTAAAATTAACAATCTGGAATCTGCCGTTGAACAGGCCTATCAAACGTTGGCTTCTTTGAGTGAAAACGATATACCTAATTATGCGCATCCGATTTTACAAAAAGCAAAAACACTTTTTACCGAAGAAAGAAAAGAAAAACTTAACACTTTAAATGAAATATTAACATCAAAAGATTGCACTACGGACAAAGAGCGTAAGCTCACCAAGCTCTTTTTGGAGGAGTATACTAACATTGCTCCTACCTTGGGGTTCACTGATTACGAGCGCCTGCAAAATGATATTTACGGCATGGCCAAAGAAACTATCAAATTGCTGGAACGCACTCAAAACGCTCAACCTGCTTTAAAACCAGAGGAGGAAACCGCTTATTTTGAAGCGATTCAACAAATAGCCAAAGAATTAGCATCGCTTAATCTTAAAATGCATGAGGTGCAGTTCAAGATTCCTTATGCTTTGCAGCCAAATCAAGAAATTATCATTATTGATAAGGACGGGGGTGAGCATAGAGTTAAAATTCAGTTAAATGTGGACAGTTTGCCTTACTCACTTATAAAACCACCTGGTGAAAGTGAATTTATTTTTTCTTTTGGTGGCAGTCGAGGTGCTATTGCACCTTTTGCTGGATTGGATAAGGCTTATGCTGGCGAAGGAAAAAAGAAACGTCGCCTTTTTACCCATTCCCGATTGTTAGGTGTGGGGCAATATGGTTCTGTAAAAGAAGTAGAGAGTTTGTTGTCTGGTTTAAACCAGGTCATTAAAAAAGGCTATGTGCCTGACACTGAGCCTACTTTTTCTGATGAAAGTCGTAATGATTTGCGAACCCGCCCAATTACGGCTCGCGATGATCCTTTTTATCGTGTTGAAAGTGATATTTTAAAAAATCTTTCAGCAGCAGCGAAAGCCAATAATACCTCTGTGGGAGAGACCCAATATTGGCTAGAGTCAGATAAACCAAGATCAAAAGGTGCTTTATTCACCAAAGATAGCACTCCTCAACAGTATCATATTTTAACAGGGCGTGCTAAAGGACAGACCTTTGCTGATAAAGCAAACGAAGCTTTAAACTATTACACCAAAGATAAACTTGCTTACCATGATCCGACTCAGCGTAAGGCAGCTGATCTGCAAGAGCTAGCAGATATGCTAGCTTTATCGCAAGCTTTAGTGCGTGAAGCACAGCAATTTGCAACTTTGGGCGCTAACAAGTCTGCTGATTTTGGATTTGCTCATAATGATATTAAACCCGAAAATTTTCTTTACAAACGCAACAGCGATGGCAGCTTCGAAGTTCGTTATATCGATTGGGCCACGGGTGGCTTTGAACAGAAATATGAAGGAAACAAAAAGAACTTAAACGATGTTTTTGCTGAGCTATTTGGCAGAGATCTTACTCCTCAATGTAAGGATGGGGTATGCACTGATAATAGTGGTCGCTTTGTAAAGAAAACAGATGACGCTGGTGTTGTCTATGGGATAAACCCTACTCTGCAAATTTTGCACGGTGCTCGCAGCGGAACGCTTCCTTATATTAGTCCTCTCGTTTTAGGCAGTGAGAGACAAAGACAAACTGCAGCGGCTGGTGTTTTTAATCCAGAATTAAATACGGTTCTTAAAACGAATGATCCTACACTCGACGATTGGGCATTAACTGCCATGACCTTTGGCATTTGTAATCGTCAAGCCTATTTTGCCTTGGTAAAAGGGCGGGTGGTGAATGATTATATTGTTCCTGGCATTTTGGAACCTGATGGACAAATCCCATTAGGACTAAAAATTATTGACGCCAAAAAATTTAATGAATTTTTTGCTTGTGGCAGTGAACTCGATAGCGATTCATTAAAGAATGGTACCGCTTATAATGATCCAAATGCGGTTATGTTTATTCCTTCGAATCAACGAGAGGGTGAGCCGCTACATCTTTACCGACGCCTTCAAGAGTTGAAACGAGCATTAACTCCTCTAGCTGCTGAAAAAACGAAGGATAGTCCTGAGCAACAAATCGTTGATGAAGTTAATGAAATTTTACAGAAAGTTCACAGAGCAGTTGCATCGGGTTATGGGCTTAGCAAAAAAGACCTGGCAAAAGAATTTAATGCAGCTCAACGCTGTTTAAAAAATTATGAAAAAATAAATGATAAAGACTATCAGGAAGCATTGCAGAAAAGAGAAACCTTACAAACTGTCTTGAATGAAATTTCTTCTGGAAAGCCTTCTAAAAATTTAGCCAATGAATTACTACAGCCTGTTCAAGAAAGTGGCCTTAGCCGTTTGTACATCTTAACTACCTACCCTGAATCAAAAGAGCAAAGGGATAATATTATAAAAGTTTTGCAGGAGGCTTTTGCGGATGAAGCTGAATTAAATGACAAGTTTATAAGCAGCGAAGCTCCCGCACGTCATTTATTTAAAGAAATGATCGCTCAGGGACAGACAGACATTTTAATGAGTTTAGTGAATAAAATAGCTGATAAAAAAAGTGCGGAAGAGACATTATCAGCGATTACAAGTCAATTGGAAAAAATAAATCGTGAGTCTTTAGAACTTGATGAAAAAATAAAACAAACCCGCAAGGAATTTGTGGAAGAGGAAGAACGTTTAACGCAGGCTTTAGAAACGGCGAAACAAGAAGGTGAGCGTGCTGTTTTTGAGGCTGAAGTTTTATTACAGGAAACGCGTAAACGCCATGCAATGGAGCTTGAACGATTACGCGAGTCTCAAAAAGTTTCGCAAGAAAAACATAAAGAGTTGATAGATATTCAATCTTTAGAATTTGATGAACAAATAAAGTCCATGCTTAAGAGATTTGAGGAGGAGGAGAAGCGTTTAACGCAGGCTTTAGAAACGGCGAAACAAGAAGGTGAGCGTGCTGTTTTTGAGGCTGAAGTTTTATTACAGGAAACGCGGGAACGCCATGCAATTGAGCTTGAACGGTTACGCAAATCTCAAAAGGTTAACCAAGAAAATCAGAAAGCGTTGCAAGATAAGTTTGATAAAGCGACAAAAATGCGCGATGACTTTGTTAGTCTGGTTCGGGAAGATGGATTGTTACACTATGCCGCTGAACAAGGGTTAACCGAGATATTTAACAGCTTGGTAGAAGCCCTAAAGCGTGCAGAAGTAGATAATGTTCTCGATTTGGCGCTAGCTGAATATGGACCAGGGAAAGAACAAATTCATAGTGCTCCCCATCTTAAGTGGTCAACTCACTGTTTTCACATTGCGATTCGCAATAACAATAAAAAACAATTAGAAACCCTTTTAAGTTTATTGCCTAAAGGTAATCGTTACGATGAAGTAATCGCAAAAGCTCTGCATTTTTGCGCGGTACTTGGAAATAAAACCTTATTTCAAGCCATTCTTGATAATCGCTTGGAGTTAGGAAGTCCTCTAACTACAGAACAAATAATGGCGATTGCTTTCCCGCCAGACAATTTATCACCCTATCATTTGTTCTTAAGTAATGAGGCGAACTTAACTGCCATTGATTGGTCCGCCCTAAAACAGCAACCTGAACTTGCCAAAGACTTTTTATTATCCGCACCAGGGAATCCTTTACTGATTGCTGCAGCGAAAACGAATTTCGCAGGTGTTTTCCAATTACTCGAACTGGGACAAGAGGTACAGTTCAACGAGTGGCAACAAGTTTTTTCTCAACTCGATTCGCAGGGAAAAAATATTCTCAATTACATGCTTGAGCTTGATCAAGTTGAATACCTGGATCGTTTCGTTCACTTTATTAAAGAAAATACTGAAAATAGTGCAGATATATTGGTTCGGCTGTTGAGTAATCCTCATCCAGTTAACCCCCTTAAAAATTTTCTATCTAAACAAACCAATCGCGATCAGCATTTCGTTATAGTGGAAACATTGCTCGATGCAATCTGCACTGATTTTTCGATAGCCACGCCAGAACAGCAGAAAGCGCGAATTGTTGCTCTTCTAATTAATAAAGAGTGGCTAATTGAGCAAGCAAAAGAGCCTAAAAACTCTTCCAAGCTTAAAGTACTTTTACAAAACAGGGCTTTATCCATACCGTTTAAACAAATTCTTTTTAAAGCTTTAAAAGAGGCGGCCCAAGAAACTGAAAGTGCTCGCGTATTTTATGAGGGTTTATATCAAGAGGTTTCAAAAACACCAATAGAATCCAACAAGGCCAGCAGGCTGGAAATTTCCGCTGTGTTTAACGAGGCCATTCGACAAACTACTGATTTCGACATGCTGTTTGAAGCGTTGGCTGAAAAACAGGAGCTTGCCAAAAAATTTGAGGAAGACGTTCGAGATTTGGCAGAGCAAGTTGAAGTATATAAGAAGCGAAGTGAGGAAGCAGAAAGGCAGCTTGACGATGAGCTTTCTTTGCAGCAGAGACTGAGAAAGCAATTAACGGAAACGGCAGAGCAGTTAAAAGAGGTCAGTGAGACTTCTGTGCGACTCCGCGAGACCATAAGAGAGCAGACGGAGGAGTTTAGCAGGAAGGAAGAGGAGCTGAGGCGTCAAGTAGAGGAAGGGAAGCAAGAAGCGACTGACATGCTACAAAAAGCACAAGAGGAGCACAAGGCTGCTGTTGAAGGGTTCACCCGTTCCTTGCATGAGGCTGAGGAAAAAGCCAAGGGCCTAGAATTGGATTTGATGAACAAAGGGTTAGCGCTTGAAGCCAAGGAAACGAGTTATCAGAAGCTTAAGGAAGAATTTGCGGCCTTAGAAAGCTTGAAGTCAAGTTTGGAGAAAACGTTATCTGAAACGAAAGAAATTAGCACAAGTGAGCGGGAAGCGCTGCAGAGGAAGCTGGATGAGGAAACGAAAAACCGTGAAGGGAAAGAAGCGGAACTAACACGCTTATTTGAAGAGCTTCATGAGTTAAAAGACATAAATATTAAGCTGCACTCCGAATATGAGGAGTTATCGACAGCGCATCAAGAACTTGCCAAAAAATTTGAGGAAGACGTTCGAGATTTGGCAGAGCAAGTTGAAGTATATAAGAAGCGAAGTGAGGAAGCAGAAAGGCAGCTTGACGATGAGCTTTCTTTGCAGCAGAGACTGAGAAAGCAATTAACGGAAACGGCAGAGCAGTTAAAAGAGGTCAGTGAGACTTCTGTGCGACTCCGCGAGACCATAAGAGAGCAGACGGAGGAGTTTAGCAGGAAGGAAGAGGAGCTGAGGCGTCAAGTAGAGGAAGGGAAGCAAGAAGCGACTGACAAGTTACAAAAAGCACAAGAGGAGCACAAGGCTGCTGTTGAAGGGTTCACCCGTTCCTTGCATGAGGCCGAGGAAAAAGCCAAGGGCCTAGAATTGGATTTGATGAACAAAGGGTTAGCGCTTGAAGCCAAGGAAACGAGTTATCAGAAGCTTAAGGAAGAATTTGCGGCCTTAGAAAGCTTGAAGTCAAGTTTGGAGAAAACGTTATCTGAAACGAAAGAAATTAGCACAAGTGAGCGGGAAGCGCTGCAGAGGAAGCTGGATGAGGAAACGAAAAACCGTGAAGGGAAAGAAGCGGAACTAACACGCTTATTTGAAGAGCTTCATGAGTTAAAAGACATAAATATTAAGCTGCACTCCGAATATGAGGAGTTATCGACAGCGCATCAAGAACTTGCCAAAAAATTTGAGGAAGACGTTCGAGATTTGGCAGAGCAAGTTGAAGTATATAAGAAGCGAAGTGAGGAAGCAGAAAGGCAGCTTGACGATGAGCTTTCTTTGCAGCAGAGACTGAGAAAGCAATTAACGGAAACGGCAGAGCAGTTAAAAGAGGTCAGTGAGACTTCTGTGCGACTCCGCGAGACCATAAGAGAGCAGACGGAGGAGTTTAGCAGGAAGGAAGAGGAGCTGAGGCGTCAAGTAGAGGAAGGGAAGCAAGAAGCGACTGACAAGTTACAAAAAGCACAAGAGGAGCACAAGGCTGCTGTTGAAGGGTTCACCCGTTCCTTGCATGAGGCCGAGGAAAAAGCCAAGGGCCTAGAATTGGATTTGATGAACAAAGGGTTAGCGCTTGAAGCCAAGGAAACGAGTTATCAGAAGCTTAAGGAAGAATTTGCGGCCTTAGAAAGCTTGAAGTCAAGTTTGGAGAAAACGTTATCTGAAACGAAAGAAATTAGCACAAGTGAGCGGGAAGCGCTGCAGAGGAAGCTGGATGAGGAAACGAAAAACCGTGAAGAGAAAGAAGCGGAACTAACACGTTTGTCTGAAGAGCTTCAGAAAAATCAGGAGGAAAAACATTCACTTCAACGTCAAATAGAGGAATTGAAATCTACTAATGGTGTTCTTGAGAAACAGGTGAAGGATTTAAGCACTATTGTAGATGAATACGAACACGAAAGGGATATTACAAAAAAACAATTAGAAGAAGAGCAACGCAAATCATTAGACGCTGAGAGAAAGCAAAAAGAGGCGGAAAAAATTGCTGAAGAGGCATTAAAAGAAGTAGCGGCAATGCGATTGGAATCCAAACGGCTTCAAGAGGAAATGGAGCAATTACGTCGAGAAACGAGAGAGCGTCAAAGTCAACTTGATGCACGTGAACACCAACTTGAAGAGCGCGCAAACCAACTTAACACGAGAGAGAGTTTACTTGACCAGCGTGAAAATGAACTTGAAGAACGCCGTCAAGAAGTAGCACTTGCAGAGGAAGCGGTTCATTATCGTGAAGCTGAGTTAGTAGATCTAAGAGCCATGGAGGATCCTCGTGAAGTAGCTCGAAGAAGAGCAATCACTGCTTTAAACGCACAACTTTCAAGCAGTATTGATGATGTGCTACTAACTACTATTAGTGAAGCCGAGAGTAATGAAGATTTGGCAAAGGCAGGCTTAAAATTAAAGTACCTACGCGCTTTATATGAGGATGATTTTGAGCTAATTGTTGATGCTGCTGAAAATCGATTGGCTGAATTACAGGAATTACGTTCTGAAACTAAAAATAAATTATTAGGTAATAACTATAAAACCCTTTTAGGTGAGAATAGGGAAAAATTAAGAAATATTTATACCAATCTTAATAAAATCGCCACACTTGATAGTGGAACCAGAAAGGAGTTGGACTATTTAGTTAAGGTTTCACCGCTCCATTGGTTCAGTCCGGCTTTTCAAGCATCACTTAAGAAAAACGCGCATGAGTTGGCGCCGTATTATGAGAAGTTAGCAGAAGGTTGTAATGTAATTGTTGACTATCTAAAACCGCTAAGTATTGAGCTGAAACATCAATTGCATAGCTTGCCTTCAACGGAGCAAATGCTGCGGCTCCCTGAAAATTCATCGCAAAGGAAAGATATTGAAGATCGTCGCGCTCTACTCTCTCGGTACTTGCAACGCATACAAAAAGAGCTGGATCTTTATGAGCCTTTATACAAACTGCTAAACGGTGATCCGGCTGCCTCTAATCCACTGCTAAGACAGGGTATTCGCAAAACGCTTCACAAGGCGCAAGATGAAAAATATGTTTTGAAATTTTTAGATTTCGCAACGGATTACCAGGATTTTGCGCAGCATGAAAAAGCTGCTCATTTCCAAAATGATTATGAAGCCGACTCAGAGGCTGAGGCAACTGTCTTATCAGGTAACATGAGTAGCTCACACTATAGGGTAATAGAAGCAGTAAAACAGGGCTATTTTCGTGAACATGTAGTTAATCCGGATGACCCCTTATGTGGTTATTTTATTGAAGAGCGTGCGAAAAGTTTGGATAGTCGGTTGGATAAATCCCTTAAAGGATATCGTCCTCAAATTACTATCACAATCAGCAAATTTCCCCAGGGCAACGATCATGATCCTGCCGTTATTGCTGCTCGGGTGAAATACTCATTGGCCGTGGCCACGCAGTTTTTGGCAGAATTTGTAGAACCCCCTAGTGAAGAAAACCCTTTGACGTTGCGAGGACCTAATCCTGAAGAATTGCGTTATTTATGGACGGCTCTGGTATTAGTTGGGAAGGAAGTTCCAGGCTTTCAATTTTCGCATAAAGCGGTAGAAGTGGCTTCAGCAGCATTTATGCCAAATAAAGAAAGGAAGGCTGCTGGCTTTTGGGGAAGGAGTACGCAATGGACGGTAAATTCTTGTTATAATACTTGTTTTAAAGGGCAACCCTCCCTGGATCTATGGTTAGCAGGTCTAAAAGAAGCCAGCAAGTATCGTTCTAATTTCAAAAAAGAAAGTGAGCAGATTAAGAAAATAGTAGGTGAAGTGACACATACATTCTTTGGTAATCGAAAAGCTCAGACAATAATCGCAGAGCTAAAGCAAGAAATTAACGCAGATCCTAAAGCGGGTGGATAAAAGCAAAATTGGTCGTTATGTAGATAGGGATCTAGATTCAGTTCATCTAAGAAAAATACCTACTCACGCCTACAACATCTTAATTTCACTCCTTCCCTTTTAACACCGATCTTCATTAACTTGACCAATTCTCTCAAAAGTTGGTTTCATTGCTCGCTTGCGTTTTGTATACCAAACCACTGACCGAACATCGCCTCGGCGCACACACCAGGCCTATCCCTTGTATATACTTTAACTAAAGTGATGAGCAAGGAGCCAACTATGATAGATCAGGTAAAATTAAATCAATTAAACCAGTTGTTAAACCTAGCTCTTAAACCTGAAAATGCCAAGGTGTTTTGGAAAGGCCTTAAAAAAACTTTGATTATAGGGGTATCTACCCAGCCAAAACATATTGAAGAGATGCAGAAAATTCTATTGCTTGCTTCCAAAGATAATGCCTATTTTACCAACGCGTCTTTTTACCTTCCGTTCTTAAAAGACATTGGTCAAATAGCAAAGAAGTGTACCAACGAAGACAACACTTCGCATAGTAGCGTTAGCAAAATACTGCAACAACTTAATGATCGTCGCCAACCATTTACCAATCGCTTTTATCAAATACTTTCGCCTTTGGCTGAACTGAGCAATAAAAGCGAAGCTGAACAAAATCAATTGCTTGATCAAATTTGCGATCAATTAATTGATTTGTATAGCGATAATCTCAATATCTCATCCTTGCCCAATACTCAAATCATTCAGCAAAGATCCGTTGAAAAAGAATTAAAAAAAGCATTAGGTATAAACGACAACAGCAAAAGTCTAATTTACCTCTACAGCAATGAACTGCCCGAACATGTCTTTTCCCATGGATTTCAAGCACCAGGAAAGAAACTAGCTTTAAAAGGACAAGGCAGCGCTTTGGATATCAATCCAGAAAATAATCAAAGTCGCTACCTAATTGTTCGACACCACCTGGATCTCACCAAAGCGAAACAATATAAATACGTTTATGCGTTAGATATTCCCCAAGCCACCCGCATACCCGCGGATGAATTTTATTTGGGTAAAATCCCTGACAGTAGCCTGATTGCTCAGGCAATCGAAGGACGCCAAGTGGTTGGTAGCTTTACTTTGGAAGAAAACCAGGCTCGTTTACAAGGTAAAAATATCCAAAAGAATCCTCATTACGCCTCAGGGATAACACTCAGCAATTATCCGATGTCAACAAAATATAGTAGCAAAACTCGACCCACTTTATTATTTCGCGGAGATAGCCGCCACTTTTCAGGAAATCCGGAAAAAAATACTGTCCGCCAATTTGAAGGGACTCATGCTGAGCTGGTAAAACGGAAGCCTTCTGAAAATTTATTTAAAGCCGGATTTACCGCGTTAGTAAATTTTAACGACGATGCTGAAAAATATGTTAATAGTCGTCAGCCTACGATCTTTATTTCCACTAGTGATGACATCACTTCTTGTCTTAAATTTCCGGAAGAAAGTACTGGTCAAGACACACGCTACGTTTACATCATTTATCCTCCAGATTCGGCAATTAACGCCCAAGAGTTGACGCAAAGTGAGCATGCTAAAACAGATCAAGAATACCTTGTGCCCAACCACATTCCTCCAAGTCATATTATCGGCATGTGTACAATCACCAATGGCAAACTCAAATGCTTCGATTTTAATGAAAACACCAAAGTCTGTGTAGATAAGTCGACCTTTGTCCAACAATTTATTGAGCCCGTGTTAACTAAAAAAGAAACGCTTAATGCCACTAAAAACCAAGAAAATATTCGAGGACATGGTAAAAATGAGGAGGATATCTCCGACACAGATATCGTCGGAATTAATCCCTCATCCTATACCGATCTTTAAGCAGGGAGGATTGCGTCTGGCAAGGTGTGAGGCAGAGCAATCTGAAAGGTATTACTTATCCTGGCAGGAAAAATGCTAGTGCTCCTTGCGAGACTTTTTTCTCATTAAATTGATAGTAAATAATTATCAATAAGCCGAATAGTGCCAATGGTCACAGCAACGTAACGTCGACCCTGATATTCCTCAAGGTATTCTACCTCAATATTTTTTTGCTTTAATTCCTCTGCAATGAGTTCACAAGATTTATGTTGATGGAAAATACTGGCAAAGGTTTCAGCTTCCAGTCGTTGCTGTGCAGTTAAGCGATTATTACGAGAGCTAAAGGCTAGACCACTTTTTTCCCGAATGGTGGGGCAAGCCTCAATCTCAATCTCCATGAAAAAGGCATCGACCATTTCTCGAATCAATAGATATTGTTGATAATCTTTTTCACCGAAGTATGCAAAATGTGGCTTCACTAAATTAAGCAGTTTCATAACAACAGTAAGAACGCCTGTAAAATGTCCCGGGCGATGCTTTCCTTCCATCAACTGACAGAGTTCAGTTTCCTGGATTTGAAAGCGATAGTTATCTTGATACATGGCTTTTTCTGTAGGAATCAGACAATGGTCAACCTGCAATTCTTTTAGGAGGCTAAAATCATTCTCTAGCGTTCGTGGGTAATGGGTAAAATCCTCAGTACGATTAAATTGAGTGGGATTCACAAAAATACTGGCAATGGTATAGTGATTCTCTTGTTTGCTTTTTTCAAATAAAGAAGCATGGCCGGCATGTAAATTTCCCATGGTTGGCACAAAGCCCAGGGATAAATGGGGAGATAGTGAACGGCGAAAGGCTAACCATTCCTTCATATCGTGAAAAATTTGCATGAATGCTCCTTAAGTCGCAGTAGCTTTTTCTCTTAAGTTGAAGAGAAAAAGCTGTAGCGGCTAATGATAAATTACAGTCTAAAATGCATGTTCGGCAGCAGGGAACTGCGATTGCTGTACTTGTTGGGCATAATCATTGAGCGCTGCTAATATGATGTCTTTGGTTTGGGCGTATTGCTTTAAGAATCGTGGTTTAAATTCAGTTTGTAACCCTAAAAGATCATGCCAAACCAAAACTTGGCCATCAGTACCCGCACCCGCACCAATACCAATTGTGGGAATAGTGAGTCGTTGCGTAATGGTAGTTGCCAATTGTTGTGGCACACATTCAATAACAACTGCAAAACAACCACAGGCCTCTAATTGAATTGCCTGCTCCATTAGTGCAAGAGCTTGTTCCTCATTTTTACCCTGAACCTTATAACCGCCAAGTTGATGAATGGATTGTGGTGTTAAACCAATATGACCTATTACAGGGACTCCGGCGTTAACCAAATAAGCAATGGTTTCACAAGTATCTGCATCTGCCCCTTCAATTTTTATTGCATGTGCACCTGCCTGCAATAACTGTCTAACATTTTTAATCGTTTCCGCTTTAGAGATACGATGTCCTAAAAAAGGTAAATCACTGATTAAAAATTGCTGTCCAAGTCCGCGAGCAACTGCTTTCGTGTGGAGAGTCATCATTTCCATAGTGGCCATAACCGTAGTGTCATAGCCATGTACAGCCATGGCAACAGAGTCACCTACGAGAATACAATCAATATGGGATTCAGCGACAATACGTGCGGAAGGATAATCATAGCAAGTAATCATGCTAATCTTGGATTGTTGCTGCTTTTTACGTTTAAAATCGTGAATTTTCATACGGGTTCTCCTAATTGTAAGAGGAAAACACGAGAAAATTGCAATACGGGTATGGGTACCTGTCGCATGGATCAAGTCCTCCTGAATTAAGTTAAGTAAAAAAGTCACCGCAAAAGTCGGTGCTGTGTTGATCTTAAAGGACGCGCATGAAATTGCAATATGCGTTATCATTAGTATTTTAAATAAATATTGATTTTTCTTATGTTGTTATCCGAAAAATTGCAGTGTGCTGGTGATCATCCTTTTATCTTTACAGGTGCTGCTGGTCGTATGGAGGGTATATTAACCGTTCCTGCATCAATAAAAGACTCATTTATTGCCTTTTTAGGACATCCACATTCGCTGCAGGGTGGGACGATGAATAATAAAGTAGTCACCACACTGGCAAGAGCATTTAAAGAACTTGGTATTCCCAGTATTCGCTTTAATTTTCGCGGCGTAGGTCAATCAGAGGGAACTTATGATCATGGGGTGGGTGAAAGTGAAGACCTGTTGCAATTGGTAAATCAGTGGCAGCAGGAAAGAGCAGCATCGCGTATTCTATTTGCAGGTTTTTCATTTGGTTCTTATGTCGCCTACCGGGCCGCATCCCTATGCCAGCATGAGTTACTAATTACTATTGCGCCACCAGTGCATCATTACGACTATCATGAGTTTCAACCTTCGCCTCATCCTTGGATAATTGTGCAAGGGGATGAAGATGATGTGGTGCCAATAGCCTTGGTGGAAAACTTTGCAACCAATGAAACACCACCGCTATCGATGATTCAGTTTTCAGAAACAGGGCATTTTTTTCATGGAAAATTGTTAGAGCTTAAGGCTGCTATTATTGATGCAGTTCGCGCACAGGTGCCGACGCTATGACCTTAATAAAGCGCTATGAAGAGATTATTGCTTCAGGTGAGATTGAAGATGACCCTATACAGCGAACCGTGTTGGCATCAATGCAGCGTGTGTGTGACGAATTACGGCTCCCTCGTCGTTCCTGGTTCAATTGGTTACAAAAATTGCCACAACCCATAGGGCTCTATCTCTATGGTCCTGTCGGGGTTGGAAAAACTTTTTTAATGGATTTATTTTATGAACAGGTTGAGGAGCAGCACAAAGCACGCATTCATTTTCATCACTTTATGCAGCAAGTTGATGGGCAGTTGCGCCATTTACAAGGTCAAAAAGATCCCTTACGTCGCATCGCGACAGAGCTAGCAAAAACAATTCGTTTGCTATGTTTTGATGAATTTTTAGTTCACGATGTAGCTGATGCCATGATACTGGCGGAATTGCTACGCGCCTTATTTGCTCAAGGGATTGTTTTAGTGGCGACTTCAAACACCCAACCTGATGATCTCTATTTAAATGGGATCCGGCGAGAGCGATTTTTACCTGCGATTGCACTTATAAAGACCCATTGTGAAGTACTTTGTTTAGGCGAAAAGCGCGATTATCGCTTGGGAAGAGAATCATTACGTACTGCTTATTTGTATCCTTTAAATGCAGCGACGGAAGCGAGTTTAATCGAGCAGTTTATGGCGATATCAAAGACCGTGAAAAATAGAGAGAGCCTATCCGTCCAAAAGCGCAATATCCCCTTTATAAAATGCAGTGAAACAGCGGTTTGGTTTGATTTTAATGTGATTTGTAATCTACCACGTAGCCAGCTTGATTATTTGGAAATTGCTGAGCGTTTTGATACGGTATTTGTTAGTAATATTCCGCAACTTACTGCTAATGACACGATCCATGCCATTTTGCTAATGCATTTTATTGATGTGATGTATGACCGCGGAATTCGCGTTGTCATGTCGGCTGACGTCCCGATTGAGCAGCTGTATATTGAAGGTGAAATGAGCCAATCCTTTAAAAGAACACGCAGTCGTTTACAAGAAATGCAATCAGTGGATTATTTGCAAAGACACCCACGCCGTGTGGTGCAAAATTTGATTTAAACGCTGTAAAGCTAACATTACGGTGCTGTAAAAATAGAGTAGATTTGATCGGCGTCTTCAGGTTTATTAATTTTTGCTTTCGCTGCTTCCAACCGTGTTTCTATTCGACCAATGTTAAGTTTGAAAAAGGCCGCTACAGCTTTTTTTTGATGTGGTTCAGATTTAATCCCGTAACCCTCTATGGGCCAATAAGTAATACGATGAGTTTTTTTATCTTCAGTTTTCTTGGCAAAAACGATATGGAGTTGTGTTCTTTCAGCATCAACAGATTCTATTTTAGCCTCCAGACTTTCAAGATCCAATGCTTTTTGTTTCAAAAATTCGCGCAGTGTTCGAGGGTAACCCAAAGGTGTTGTAAGCTGAATAGTCAATGCTTTTTCTCGGACGTCTCTATTGAAAAGATGTACAATACCTTGAACTGCTAGTGTCACTGGTGCACTAATAAGCGTAGCTAGCGCTGAAAAAGCTAGTCTTGCGCCGTAGATAGGAATATTGATTGCGGCAGAGGGTATAAATAAAAGCCATGCAATTCTATTATATTCTTTATTATTTAAACACCATTGTAACAATAAAAAAGCAGCGGTGGGGATAAATAATGTGGCATAATCAAACAGTCCCACATGATTAGGTTTGCCTACATTATTAAGGGTGCCGTGAAATGCATAAAACGCGTCGCTAAATTTAGTTTTTAAAGAAGTGCGCAGTGTACGTGCGTGGGGGGTATTTCTGGTTTCTATAATTCCTGAAAATGGGTTGAAAAAATTGCGCATGATATCGTTAGAGTTTTTGCCTATGAGGCAAATTGTAACATGATTGGACATTAAGTGAAAATGAAATTTCCTGTTCGCTGGCCTGATTTATTGACATGGAGAATTAAAAATGACCATAAAAAAATTGATGCGGCTACTTTAAAGACTTGGCTTGAAAAAAAAGAAGCATTACTCGTTGATGTCCGTGATCCGGAAGAGCATGCTGCTGAAAATATTCCAGGTGCGATTTCTATGCCATTGAATGTGCTTTCAACAGAAACGTTACCTGATACTGAGAATAAAAAGCTTGTTTTTCATTGTAAAGCTGGAAAACGTAGCTTAAGTGCTTGCGAAAAGCTGGTAGCTGCCAATCCCAATCTTGAAGTTTTTACTTTGGAGGGTGGTATTAGTGCCTGGAACCAAGCAGGATATCCCGTCAATCGACAATAATGGTATGTGCTAAAATGAATATTTTTTTTCTAAATTGAGAATGATTCTCGATATCATTTGTGTTACACTTTGAACTTTCGTTGCTTTAAAAGTAAAAGTATGCGTATTACCGAGCTTGTAAAAGGTGACCGTGTTCGCCTGATTGATTTTGGTCTTACTGATGTGCAATACAGAAGGCGTTTACTCTCTTTGGGAATAACTCGAGGAATAGAAATTTCAGTGGTTAGAGTAGCGCCTTTGGGTTGTCCTGTACAGGTTGAAGTTCGGGGTACCTCTTTAACATTGCGCAAAGAAGAAGCGGCGGAATTGATTTGGGAGCGCCTATGACACATATTCTGCTCATTGGTAATCCAAACTGTGGGAAAACAACATTATTTAATGCCTTGACTGGGGCTAATCAGCGCGTCGGTAATTGGCCGGGTGTTACTGTAGAGCAGAAAATAGGGACTTATGATTTTAATAATTGCACTTATCAACTTACCGATTTACCGGGTATTTACTCATTAAGTTCCTCCAGCACGTCAAGCCAAGACGAGCGAATTGCTGCCAATGCCTTAATAACCTTAAAGACTGATGTCATTGTTAATGTGATAGATGCTTGCCACCTTGAGCGTCATCTTTATTTAACCAGCCAAATTTTGGAGTTAAACAAACCTGTCATTATTGTGTTAAATATGATGGATATTGCCATTCAGCGTGGGATAAAAATTGATGTTCAAGACTTGGAAAAACAATTGGGTTGTCCTGTTCTGCCAATTCAGGCTCATAAAAAAATAGGCCTAAATGCATTACATGACGCTCTTGGTCATCTACCTGCGGCAGCAAGGCCACTTAATATGACATTGTCGAGAGAAATAGAAAATGCTTTGGTAGAAATTGAACAACAGTTACACCCCGCAAACATTACTCCCTCCTTGGTTGGCTATTACGCACGCCGTATCCTGGAGGGTGACACTTGTTTGTTAGGGAATAAATCAGTCACCCTCTCAATCACTGATAACGCAGTTGATCTGGATATTGCTTTGGCCGATGCTCGCTATCAAAAAATTCATGAGATCGTTTTGGAAGTGCAAAAAAAACAGAGTGATGCCAGTGAGCATTTTACGGCGAAGCTTGATCGCTTTATTTTGCATCGCTATGTTGCTATCCCTCTATTCTTAGCCATGATGTACCTGATGTTTTTGTTTGCCATTAATATCGGCGGTGCCTTTCAGGATTTTTTTGATATTACTACGGATACTATTTTTGTTCAGGGGAGCGCCTGGCTACTACAGCAGCTGCACATGCCTAATTGGTTAATTGCGTTAATTGCAAATGGCGCAGGAAAAGGAATTAATACCACATTAACATTTATTCCTGTTATTGCTGCGATGTTCTTCTTTCTCTCCTTGCTGGAGGCTTCCGGTTATATGGCGCGCGCGGCTTTTGTCGTTGATAGGATTATGCGTGCCTTAGGTTTGCCGGGTAAATCCTTTGTCCCCATGATAGTCGGTTTTGGCTGTAATGTCCCTGCCATTATGGCGGCCCGTACTTTAGATTCTGAAAGAGATAGACTGTTAACGGTAATGATGAGTCCCTTTATGTCTTGCAGTGCGCGTCTGGCAATCTATGCGGTATTTGTCGCTGCTTTTTTCCCGGCTGGGGGACAGAATGTCGTGTTTTCGCTTTATCTGCTAGGTATTTTAATGGCGGTATTGACGGGATTTATTCTACGACACACAACGTTACGAGGCCAGGCCTCTCCTTTAATTCTTGAGTTACCAGCTTATCATAGACCAACGCTGAAGCGTTTACTTAAAGAGACTTCATGGCGATTAAGACATTTTGTACTTCGAGCGGGTCGTTTAATTATCCCTGTTTGTATAATCCTTGGCGGCTTAAATGCCATGACTCTTGATGGTGGTATTAGTACCGGAGAAGCCAGTAGCCAATCAGTCTTATCTTTGCTGGGGCAATGGCTAACCCCGTTGTTTGCGCCGATGGGATTACATCAAGACAATTGGCCGGCTACTGTAGGGTTACTAACGGGTATGTTGGCAAAAGAAGTAGTAGTTGGTTCTTTAAATTCGCTATATGCTCAACTCGGACATTTAGGACAAATTTCCGTAGTCCATTTTGATTTTTGGGGCTCACTATCAAACGCTTTTTGGTCTATTCCGCAAAATTTAGGTGAATTAGGTTCCGCTCTTTTCAATCCTTTGGTGGCCAATGCCCCTGATAGTGAAGTTTCCCAATCGGTTTATGGGATGATGGTAGCGCGCTTTGATGGTAAAGCAGGGGCTTATGCTTATCTGGTATTTATTTTACTTTATGTGCCTTGTGTTTCTACCATGGCGGTTATTCGCCAGGAGGCCAATCACAAATACATGTGGTTTTCTATAGTCTGGTCGTTTATTGTCGCTTATGTGAGTGCTGTTTTAATTTATCAGTTGGCTACTTATAGTGCTCATCCACAACAATCATTAGGATGGGTTTCACTGATTTTGGCAGTATTTTTTGTTCTATGGGTAATGATGCAACGATTCTCTTTGGGAGGCGAAGGTGCTGCTACAAATTCGTGAGTTTATACAACGAAAAAAAACTGTTAGTAATCAGCAAATCGCGCGCGAATTCAGACTGGATCTGGACACTCTGCAACCTATGCTGGAGATTTGGCTTCGTAAAGGTATAATCGCTTGCTGTCAGGAGAAAGCGCCCTGTCAAACACGTTGTTTTAAATGCAAGATTCAGCCAGTAGTGTATTATCAATACAATTCTGGTGAAAAATAACACTTATTTTACATTTTTAACGGCTTTTTGAGTGTGCTCAGTCAGCTATTTTGAGCTAAGATAGGGGTATTAGTCATATTAGGTAGATGAAATGGCAACAGAATTATCCTCAGAAGAGTATGCCAAACTAGCAGAAGAAGGTCGAAAGATTTTGGAGGAGAGTGAATCTGATCCTGTTGTATTGATTGAGCAAGTCTACCAGCTATGGTGGAGATGGTCTAATTTTGAGCTTTTTATTGTTACTCCTACTATTCATGCAATAGCCCCCCCCGTAGTTATTAATCCTGAGTTAATACCGGGCACTAATGAATTTGAATTTGTCTATGCAATTCATGATCACGGTTTTAAGTTAACCACTTCAAAAAGTACTGAGATGTATATGGCTGGCATGTCTAACTGCAAGCTGTACTATACCATTGAAAAGATGATTTATTTACTGGTGGAGCGCTTAAAGAGTGGTGGGATTAGTCAGGAAACGGAAGTGCAAGTTGCTTTTGGTGGTCATGAATTGGCACAACGTAAGGCGTTTGAGTCAATTATTAACTTAAACTACAACGTTGTCGTTACTAACTTTGATCCAGGTGCTTGGGGGGAACGTTACTTGCAGTCTGTAAAACGTCTTGCAGATAAAGGCTATGGTTATCCCTCAGAGGCTCCTCGAGAAAGCTTTCGTCAACCTCATGCGCATGCGCCAGGTTTATCGCGCTAACAAAATTTATTTTTAGCTCATGCATTGCCTATCCAGCAATAATTGCGGTATAAAACTTAAATAGTAAATTGATCAGGCTGATCCGGAGTTGCGTCTACATTTCGTCTATCAACACTTTGCAACTCAATTCCTTCCGTGACCTCTGTAATCTGATCCAATTCATCATTGATGATATGCAAAATATTATTCTTATCTCTTAAAGTCTCATCGCTATACTTCATTACTTCCGACAGTTCAGTCAATGACATCTCTAAAATTGCATTGGTTAGTAAGCTTAATAATTTAGGGGTTAATTCAGTCATGCTGGTAAAACGATTAATTAAACGGCTGCTTTGCTGGGTTAGCTCAGTAGAACGCGTATTTTCCTCAAGAACAGTGGCACTTTCTTCACGGTTAGAGGCATGTAATTTTTCCCATTTTGATTTGGCTGGTAAAGCGGAAGGATTTAGCTCCCTTTGGTTAATCGTATTAATAGTTTGTTGCAGGGCTTTAAGTTTTGTAACAGGAATATTGATAATCATCGGGCTATTAGCAGCAGGTAATTTAGCGAGTGCAAAAATTTCTTGAACCAACTTTGCCTGCGCTTCTGTTTGAACAGTTAAGCGGAGTGATAAGGCATGTGTTTCTGCCTCCCAGTAATATTCGATTTTGCCTGTTAACTGAGGTGTTTCACCCTTAAGCAGTGCCTTTAATTGTTTTAAAGTTTCATTTTGATAGCTGGACTTCAAATTAGGTAGGGTTTCAAGAAGGAAAACAGGTTTTGCTAATGCGCTTTGTCGTTTATTGTCATACTGACGCTCCACTTCTTTCATCAATTTTTTTAGAACCTGGGGTGAAAAATTACAACTTAAACCTTTCTCCGTAATAGTAAATTTCAATGAAAATTTGCTTGCCAATAATTCCCTAACGGCTTTATTAGGGGTAGTTAATGTATAACTGCCGTTTAACTCTTTTACTAATTGAAAAGGAATACGTTCTTCGGGTTTTGTAATTTGCATCTGATTAAGAAAGGCTTTCCCATCAGAAGACATGACAACGGTTGGTGAAACAACTTTTTCTAATTGGTCTAAGAAAGTAACTTCATCCGCGGTTAATGATAAACGCTGTTCGAAAGCCTTTAAAATCTGTCTATTACTTACCGCAGCTTTTGCTGACCACTTGTCAAGTAACTTTAAATAAGTTACTAATTCGTCATAGGGCATTGCTGTTTTTAAAGCAGCCTCAAGCAAATTTATTTTTATTTCTGTGAAATACAAATCAAACGTCTGCAATTTACCTGTACTAATGTTAAGTAACAGTTCATTTGTTAACTGTTGCAGAGGACTGCCTTCTCTGCATTGACTTCTAATTTGAGTCAAACGAAATAACAAGCTTTCTGCTGTAGGTGTGTTGGTTTGGATGCGATATAATTCATGGGTTAATCCAGGATAACTTTTCATCACATCTTCACTGGGATTTTCACCCGTTATCATTTTTCTTAAAAGATGTACGCCAATCATTCTTTCGGACATTGCTGTATCATAAAAAATACTGTAATTGCGGTACATAATATGGCGCGCCAAGCCTAGCGGGCTTGAGCCTCTAAATAGGCCTGGGACACTGGCTCCCGGGTTGGTAAATGTGAAGTCATCACGAAGTGTTCCGCAAACGCCATCTCCTTCATAGGGTTTTCCATAATCAAAACCATAAAAATAGCCATCGGCAAACCCTTTGTTTTGACCGTCTTTTCCTATGCCGTCTCTATCACCAATGGCAAGACAGAAAATCAGGTTGCGGCCTAAACCTGGTATAGGTTTACCGTGTTTTATAGAAGCTTTGGGGTTTTCAACTAAAATACCGTTATAGTCTGGTTCTCCTCCGCCATAAAGAAAATCAGTTAATTCTCTCAGGCCATTTTTCCAACCGCAGGCCAATAAAGCATGAGGGCCTTGAGGGCCTTTTAGCCAAACAATATTTTGATTTTGATTCTTATCACTGAATATTCTGGCTAAATGGGTACCTACATATTCACGAAGTGCTTCCTTGTTTGCTTTGACGCGCTCCTTGGCTGCTCCTTTTTCAGCATAATCAAGTTTATAGAGCCAGGCGCTTAATTGTTTGTTCTCTTTGACCGCTTCTTTGATTTGCTCACAAAGGGAAGCAATGACAGGAGATGGACTTTTAGCATCATAGGGTCGTGGCGTAATCGTGTTAATGAAGGTGGCAAAAGCAATCTGTTTTTGTTTTAACGCTGCTTCTCCAGGGATTTCTGAATCTATTTTTGTGAGGGTAGTTAATAAAATTTTATAAGCATTAACTTCGGTACTGTTCAGTCCTGTGGGAGAAGTAAACTTTTTGAGTTGTTCGAAGAACGCATGGTCTAAATCAATAGCTCTAAATCCAGGTTCCACTCCACTGGGTTTATTACCGTAGCAGAATTGCGTGGGATTAAACATGGTACCAATGCGGTTTAAATTTTGTTTGGCAAGTAACTTGGGTTGAGTGGGATCCGTTTTTGTGTCAATGCTATTGATAGAGGGACTAATTTTAGCTGATTCTATTTTTGGCGAGCCTACTACCGGAGTACTGATAGAAATTTTCATGGGCTCTGTCGCTACAGTGATGGGCGAAGGGAGGATGGTTGCTGTTGTCTTTTTACCAAGTTGTGCCGCCATTCGTAAAAATAAACCGTCCTCTTTTAAATGATACCCTGAGCCTTTGCTTAATTTTACGCCAAGCTGTTCTTCGCAAAATTTACCAATTTTGGCCAATTGGCTTCCTGAATTTCGGACACTAAGTAAAGTTCCATAGGTGGCTTTAAGTGTATCAAGCAGCATAAAAATTTTAGCATCAGACGATAGGGTGCTTTTTTGAATGTTGCCTATATTTTCTTGTAACTGGTCGATAATTTTTTTAGGTTCTGGGTCAAATTGTATTTTGGCGAGCGCTTTAAAAATAGTCTCACATTCTTTTGCAAACTGTTCACTACTAACCACCGATGTGGATTTCGTAGACAAAAATTTAATATATTGTTCTGCAAAGTCGTTATCTATCCCGTAACTTGTACCTTCACTTAGAGAATGAAATGCATTTTTATTAAGTTGCATCGTTCTGAAAAACTCCTCATTAATTTGTAAACCTCCCAATAGCAAATGATAGATAGCATTACGCAAGGGAGCCGATTCATAAACTACGGTGGTAAATGCTGTCCATGCAGGTGTGACTAAAGCTGGAGCAGGAAACTGTGCATGGGTTAGCAAATTATATAAGGCTCTATAGCCGCAACTCCAGGAGTCTAGTTGAGCGTTGTCAGAGTGAATACGAATATCTAAATTTCTTCCGGTAACGCCAGGAAATGCAGTGTATGGCTTTGTAGTACCATCAACAATAGAAGTCGTATTGTAATGAATTGCATCAGTTAGAACAGCTTGAACCGCTTCTTCTGCTTGCATAGAATCACGATAATCCACCCTTATGATGCCGGCCGCTGGATCAACCTGAATCAAGGCCTCAGTCCAGTGCGATCCCTGTGCTCCTAAAGCATGATTGTTGCCACCATTAATCAATAAGGGGATAGAGTAGGGTGCCAAGTTTGCACCACGTTTTTCTCGTTCAAAATGTAAAATCATCCCTATGTCTTCAGCATTTAAGCGGGTAATATGAACCCTGTCTTTAACGCCAAGCTTGATAAGCGCGCGCTCTAAATCAACTTCATTTAACCATTCGCTTGGGCCCAATTCTTCGGTGAGCAATTTTTCGGCAATTCCTAAATTGTTTGCCTGGGCATGCAAATCACGTAATGAACGATTTGCCATATTTTGTTTAAGCTGAATTCCTATAAGATGAGCCTCTTTCGCATTAAAAGTCTGGGCTATTGGGGGCGTGTCTTGCGAAAAAACGACAAATTTATCAAGCAATGCAGCCAGTTTGACAAAATGAGGCTGATGCGTTTCTCGGGTTGTCTGATTTTCACTGCCAATAGCAGTGACAGCAAGATTTTCATCATCAAGGTCATAAAAGAAACCTATTGCGTCGGCAAGCGGTTGATAATTTTCAGGTGTGTTTAACCAAAAGGGATTATAATCGCTAAATTTTTCTTTAAGATAGTTTTCAAGAATACGATTTATCTTGTCTTTTCGTAGGTTCTTCTCTGTTTCATATGAGGTTTCCATTGCATTTTCCTTACTCGATAAGACACCGGATTAATAAGCAATGTACTCATCGATTTTGGGATTCATAAGAATACGTTAACTCTTTAAAGTTAAGCAAAAATTAATCTTTTTGTAAAATTAATGAAAAACTCGAAAAATTATTTTCCTTATAATAGTTATCGTTTATTCATTTAATAGTAGAGGGTAATTAAAAAATTTACAGTTCTGTCTTATTTTTGTTCAAAAGGATGGTATAATAAGTGTCCACTAACCAGGAGTGATAGAGACATTGCGCTATGGGAGACATTCAAAATAATAAGGAAGGGAGTTCTCCTCGTCTTTTTCCTGTCGTTCAACGAGATGGAAGCATTCTTTATTTTTTTAGTGATTTTTCAGAGATGCTGGGGCAAGGTTCGTCAGCAGACGTATACAAAGGTTATCAGTGTGACCTGAAAATATCGCAAAAGATAACCAGTCCTTCATCCATTGGCAGAGAGGATGTCATTGTTCAGGAGAATAGTCCTGTCGCTATTAAAATTTACAAACCCGGTCACGCCCCATCTCCTTATCGAATTATAGAGCGTGCTTCTTCACTTATTGAAGTAGAAGGCAGAGCAGTATTAATTATGAAATTTATTGATGGCTTTCATATTAATCCTGACAGTGATGATAACCCACAACTTAAACATTTAACCTTTTTCCAGGCGGTTGATACTATATGGCAACTGATCATTGCCTTAAATCAATTGCATTATAACAATACAAGCGGCCCTTCTGTTGTTCATGGTGATATTAAAGGAACAAATTTAAAAATTAAATTATTAAAAGAGGGGGCATCGGACAAGGGTTCTGTTAAAGTAAAAATTGAGGTTTTCTATCTTGATGATGACTACAGCAAGCCTATACTTGCTATGCCACAAATAATTCAAGGAACTCCTGAACATTTTGCGCAGGAAATCCTTGACGGCCACTATTCTGAAGCCAGTGATTTTTATGCTTTGGGTCCCCTTTTGTTAAGTATTTTGGGAGCCAAAAACCCTTTCAAGGACATCCTAGCCTTTCGGGATGCTAACCCTTTTATCGATTTCAGACTTCTAGTAAGGCATTATGCAGAGATAGGCTACAATACCGAAGGATTATTTAGTCATTTTACCCACGATAAACCCAATGCTTTTATTTGCCAGTTACTGAAAGATTTCGTCCTGAAGATGGTTGCCAGAGAAAAAGAACAGCGACCAGCGCCTGATGCGGTATTAGAATTTTTTACGGCATTGCGGCAATGGTGTTTATTTAGTGAAAGAAATGAAGAAACAAATTTCTATTTGTTACGCATGATGATTGCTGCTAATCACTCGCTTTGGTTGCGTGATAAAACGATGCAACAATTATTTTTCTCACTGGACGAAAATTTGCAACATCGCTTGATTGGTTTGATGACTGTAGAAGAAAAGCATCAACTTTACAAGCTGGGTAACGCGAATAACGCTGTACTTAATGATTTGGTAAAACTTTGTTTACGACCACTCACTGAAACTCGACAAAGCTCCTTGTTTTTTACCCCAGTATTAACACAAAAAGCATTAAAATGGTTACTTCTGTGTTTTGAAAAAAGGAATTGGCAAGCATTTTTTTCACCGCAGCAATTTGAGCTAAGAGAAACACTTAATTCTGTGCCTCATGAAATAGCACCTTTGGTTAAGACCATTGTGGAGCAACTAACCAAGGAAAAATTACAGACACAAGTTTTAGAGAATTTTCCTGTTTTGTCTGATCAATCCTATAACTACTTATAAAGAAATCAATTGCAACCGCGTTTTTGTCCAACGATAAAGGAGCTGTTGAGGATTACGAAAACGAAGTAAACCACCTGCCAGTGCTGGTAAGACTAAAATTAAACGTCCTGCAGCTTGCCACCAATTTAGCTTGCCATTGTCAGAAATGAGCTGTAAGCGCCAGGCTCGCATTCCGATGGTCTGGCCTCCATGCCTAATAGAAGTTAAATAATAACCAATAAAGAGTGTCAACAGACTGTATTGATACCACTTTGTTGCTGGCGCAATCGCCATGCCATGAGTCGTTAAAAGGCAAATGGCGGTAAAGCCAAAAGATAAGGCAGTAAGGATAAAGCTATCATAAATTTGTGCAGCAATATATCGGAATAACATCACTATTTTTGTCCGCTCATGGCTTTTGTTCCTAAAGAAACCTGTTCCAGACACTCAATATAGACTGTACTTAAGTCCAGCCCAAAGTATTCTGTCTCCGTCAAATTTTCCCAGTGTCCTTCCTCATAAGCAATAACAATATCAAGAATTTTGCCAAAAGGCCCTTTCCGAGATAGTAAGGCTAGTTTAATGTCGTTTGCCAGGGTAATTTTGTCAATCAAATTTTCCAAAGGACTGTCCATTAGACTGTCTAACACTGAAAGTAACCCAGCTGTATAAGCACTTTGCGCACAAAGATCAGGTTGGGTCTCAGCCAACTTTTGTGCCATATGGGCGCGAATTAAACCCGATTCAACTATCTCCAGCGGTTTATTGGAGACATTGGTCATAGATAACACCATCACCCAGTTTTTTAAGTTACAAATACCTAGCCGTACAACGGCTTGCTGGATAGATTCAATGTCTTGATATCCAGAAAAAGCAACGGAATTGGCTACTTTAAGTAATTGATAACTTAGCATGGGATCGGTTTGAATCAGTTCAATGACCATCTCCATGTTAATGTCTTGTTCTTGCAATTTTGTGATTAGTTCCAGCAAATTTAATTTATTCGCTGCAATCTCTGTCTTTTCAGGTGCTTGTGGATGGAAAAGAAAATCGCCGCAATAAAAATCCATCCCCATTGCTTTGGAACGTTCAAAGCTATTGGGATGACTGAGATCATAAGCAATTACTTTTCGCTGTCTCTCCTGACTGTATTTGACGACTTTGGAAACGTTGGCTGCTGTCATTAAATGTTCACTTAAAGCAATGTACTCTGCAAAATTTAACCATGCGAGCTGCTGTGGACTATCAATTAATAAAGCCAGACGATGCGGGGAGGATTCTAACTCTTCACGTGGGCAGCTATGATTAATATCGCCCGCATGAAGTTTGAGGACAATAGGCTGCTCGATGGGAGATTCTGCTTTTTCAATTAAAAATCGAAGTGCATAGGGAATGAATAAGGGAAGATATTTTGCGGTATTTCGTTGAATGGTTGCAAAATGCTCAAAAAGTTCACTATGTTCCTTTGCTTGTTTGTTAGCAATAATTTCAATGCCGGCACATTCCAATCGTTGATTGTAGATAGTGCGCTTAATCAGCATAGCTAATTTCCTATAGGCTTTTATTAAAAGCATAGTATGGTAATTAAAAGATGGCGAAAACTTTAGGCTCAGAACAAGGCTGAAACTTTGCGCAAAAAATATAGAATGATATACTGCGCAGGTTTCAACTCATGGAACACCGGCATCGTTTTTTTTCCTTTTTGGATATATTTTGCAATTCAAATTGCATCCAAGCCTACTAAATACTGTGCTGTGTGGCATGAATTTTAATTTGAACTTGCGCCTGAGGCGTTCTAATAGATAATTAGATAAAACTTATAAGCAGGTTTAAGTAAATTTGACTATGACTGATAAAGAGTGATTATGCTATATTGATTAGCATTTCTTTTTAAGGAAGATTTTGACTGTGAATCAAAAAAGACCAATAAATCTTGATTTGGGAACAATGAAATTTCCCCCCATGGCCATTGCTTCGATTTTGCATCGAATCTCAGGTGTTGTCCTGTTCTTGTTAATGCCTGCGATGCTTTATTTTCTGGCGTTGTCACTTCAGAGTGAAAATTCTTTTATAGAATTGCAACAAAAGCTCGCTCATCCCTTTCACAAACTTGTATTGTGGGCATTCGGTGCCGCACTTGTCTATCATCTGTTAGCAGGTATTCGCCATTTACTTATGGATTTAGGCTATGGGGAACAACTTAAATCGGGCCGCCGCAGTGCTATTATCGTGATTGTTTTGTCAATAATATTGACTCTTCTTCTAGGAATCTGGATATGGTAACCAATATTACAAGTTTAACTGGGAATGGTTTAAAGGATTGGTTAATTCAGCGAGTTACCTCCGTTTATTTTGCCTTTTACTCCCTGTTTTTGCTGGGCTATTTGCTTTTTCATCCACAGCTAAATTATGCACAATGGCACAGCCTGTTTCATCACCTTGGCTTTAAAGTGGCAAGCCTCATTGCTTTATTTGCCATTTCCTTGCACGCTTGGGTAGGAATTTGGACTGTAACCACTGACTACATTAAATGTACAGCGATAAGACTCACCGTGCAGATGGGTGTTCTTTTGTGGCTGCTGGGCCAATTTGTTTGGGGCTTAATAATTTTGTGGGGGCAATAAGCATGGCAATTGCACGTAATAAGTTTGATGCAGTAATTATTGGTGCAGGTGGCGCTGGAATGCGTGCTGCATTGCAATTAGCCAATTCAGGTTTAAAGGTTGCATTATTATCCAAAGTTTTTCCAACACGCTCACATACGGTGTCAGCACAGGGTGGTATTACGGCAGCTTTGGGAAATGCTGATGAAGATGATTGGCGTTGGCATATGTATGATACGGTTAAGGGTGCTGATTATATTGGTGATCAAGATAGTATTGAATATTTATGTAAAACTGGTCCTGAAGCCGTTTATGAGCTTGAGCACATGGGGCTTCCTTTTTCGCGCATGGACAACGGCAAAATTTACCAGCGTCCTTTCGGTGGCCAATCCAAAAATTTTGGTGGTGAGCAGGCAGCGCGTACCTGTGCTGCAGCCGATAGAACAGGCCATGCTTTATTACATACTCTTTATCAGCAAAATCTAAGAGCGAAAACCCATGTATTTAGTGAGTGGTATGCGCTTGATTTAGTTAAAGATGCTCACGGCCGCATTGCCGGTGTTACAGCCATGTGCATTGAGAGTGGAGAAATTGTTTTTTATCAAACTCGAGTCTGTATTCTTGCCACAGGTGGTGCTGGCCGGATTTATCAATCTACCACCAATGCACATATTAATACCGGTGACGGATTTGGTATGGCCTTGCGCGCAGGCCTTGCGCTGCAAGACATGGAAATGTGGCAATTTCATCCTACAGGAATTGCAGGAGCCGGTGTTTTAGTCACAGAAGGTTGTCGTGGCGAAGGTGGTTATTTAATTAATAAAGACGGTGAACGCTTTATGGAGCGGTATGCACCGCGAGTTAAAGACTTAGCATCTCGTGATGTCGTTGCACGCTCTATGGCGCTGGAAATTCGCGCAGGAAAAGGATTTGATCCTAAAGGCGTGGATTATGTTAAATTAAAGCTGGATCATTTAGGAGCTGATTTGATCAAATCACGGCTGCCTGGAATTCGCGAGCTATCCATGAAGTTTGCTGGTGTAGACCCCATCGTCGAACCTATTCCTGTTGTGCCTACCTGCCATTACAGTATGGGAGGAATTCCGACCAATATGCATGGGCAGGTTCTCACCAAAAAGAATGGCGCCGAACATATTGTTGAGGGTCTTTATGCTGTCGGAGAGTGTGCCTGTGTTTCTGTTCATGGTGCTAACCGTTTGGGTGGAAATTCTCTTCTTGACCTTGTTGTCTTTGGTCGAGCTGCAGGTCTCCATGTTGAAGAGCTATGGCAGTCCAATCAGTTGCCCGATATGCCTTATATTACTGATGAAGATGTGGAGGCTTCTTTGACACGCTATTATCGTTGGGAAAATTCAACTGAAGGAGAAAGTCCAACGGTTATTCGTGAAGAAATGCAACGTGTTATGCAGGAGGACTTTGGAGTTTTCCGTACAGGTGAGGTCATGGCAAATGGTCTTCATCGCCTGGAAGCACTACGTGAACGTTTAAATAACGCGATGCTGAGTGATAAAAGTAAAATTTTTAACACAGAACGAATTGCTGCCCTGGAGCTGGATAATTTAATGGCCACTGCTTGTGCGACAGCACATTCAGCCCTTTCTCGTACAGAGAGTCGTGGTGCGCACAGTCGAGAAGATTATCCCAATCGTGATGATGCAAACTGGATTAAGCACACACTGTATTTCGAGCTAGGTGATATTATTGATTTCCGGCCTGTGAATACATCACCTAAATATGTGAAGGCATTTGAGCCTAAAGAACGCGTTTACTAGAGAGGATATACCGTGGCTGACATAAGAAATCTGAGCCTGTCTATTTATCGATATAATCCAGAGGCAAATATTGAGCCTTATATGCAGAATTATGAGATAGCAATCCCGGCCAAAAGTGATCCCATGCTCTTAACCTTGCTTGAACGGATTAAGGCCGAGCAAGATCCTACTTTAGCCTACAGACGTTCTTGCCGTGAAGGAGTATGTGGCTCTGATGGTATGAACATTAATGGTACGAATGGTTTGGCCTGCGTCACTTCTCTTTCACAGCTAAAAACGGAAAAAATTGTGATCCGGCCACTGCCGGGATTTCCAGTGGTGCGAGATTTGGTGGTGGACTTAACCCAATTTTACCAGCAATATGAGCGCATAGAACCTTATTTACAAAATGAGACAGTTGCACCTGCTCGTGAGCGTCTGCAATCTCCTGCAGAACGAGCTCAACTTGATGGCTTGTATGAATGTATTTTATGTGCTTGCTGTACTAGCTCTTGTCCTTCATTCTGGTGGAATCCGGATAAATTTGTAGGACCAGCCGGCCTTTTGCAAGCGCGACGCTTCCTGGCAGATAGCAGGGATACAGCTACACAACACCGTTTGGATAAATTACAGGATCCATTCAGTGTATTTCGTTGTCGCTCAATTATGAATTGTGCGAATGTTTGCCCGAAGGGACTCAATCCGACACAAGCAATTGCCGATATTCGCAAGCAAATGCTGACTCAAGAGACTTGATAGATTTCTGGTACTTGTAAATGGCAAGTACGTCCTTTGGAGACAAAATATGAGTGGTAGTGACCTGCAAAAGCAATGGGCTTCTTCCTATTTATCAGGTGGAAGCATGGCCTATGTTGATGGTTTATATGAAGACTATCTGGCAGATCCTGATTCTGTACCAGCAGATTGGCGTAAAGCCTTTGATGCACTTCCCAAAATTAATGGTACAGCAAAAGATGTTTCACATCGTGACATTCGGGATTATTTCCTGGAAAATGCACAACGAAAGCGAATGCCAATTGCTGTTTCAGAAGATAGCCAACAGTATCAGGTTGCTCACCTAATCAATGCCTACCGGGCTCATGGCCATCATGCTGCCAAATTAGACCCCTTGGAAATGGCCGAGCGAATTCATGTTCCTAGCCTTGAATTAAGTTACCATCAACTCAGCGAAGCCGATATGGATCGTCGATTTTTTGCAGGTAAGTATTTTAATGGCTCACAGATGCCATTGCGCGAAATTTATCAGGCGCTTCGAGATACCTATTGTGGTAGTATTGGCATTGAATACATGCATATCTCTAACAACGAAGAAACCGATTGGTTACAGCAAAAATTAGAGCCCGTTCGTGGTCGGCCTAATTTCACCAAGGCTAAAAAGATTAATATCTTGAAAGACTTAATTGCTGCTGATGGGCTTGAGCGTTACTTGGGTACACGCTACGTAGGACAAAAACGATTTTCTCTTGAAGGGGGAGATTCTCTCATTCCCATGATGCAAGAGCTGATACGTCTTGGCGGTGCTAATGCAGTTAAAGAACTTGTTGTTGGTATGGCCCATCGTGGTCGCTTGAATGTATTAGTGAATGTGTTGGGTAAAGAGCCCAATCAATTATTTCAGGAGTTTGAAGGAAAAGTTAAATCTGAACGTACTGGGGATGTTAAATACCACATGGGTTTTTCCTCAGATTTGCGCACGGAAAACAATGCTATTGTACATGTAGCATTAGCCTTTAACCCTTCTCATTTGGAGATCATAGGTCCAGTGGTGGAAGGCTCAGCCCGTTCCAGGTTGCGTCGGCGTGATGACCTTGAGAAAAAGGATAAAGTAGTACCTGTTGTTATCCATGGTGACGCTGCTTTTGCAGGTCAAGGTGTGGTCATGGAAACGTTTAATTTCTCACAAGCACGCGGTTATTCTACAGGTGGAACTATTCATATTGTTATTAACAATCAAATTGGCTTTACCACCAGTAATCCATTGGATGCACGATCAACTTTATACTGCACGGATGTGGCAAAAATGGTGCAGGCACCTGTTATTCATGTTAATGGTGATGATCCTGAAGTTGTTGTTTTTGCTACACAAATTGCATTTGAATTCCGCATGAAATTCAAACGTGATGTAGTCGTGGATCTCGTGTGTTATCGCCGCCATGGTCATAATGAGGCTGATGAGCCCTCTGTGACTCAGCCTGCCATGTATAAAAAAATTAAATCGATGCGCCCTTTACGTGAAATTTATGCAGATGCACTCATTAATCAAGGGTTAACCACACAACAAGACGTGGAGAAACTGATAGAGGCTTACCGGAACAAATTAGACAAGGGACAAGCTGTTGTTGATATTGTACAAGGCGATTATGAGGGCAAAATTTCTATTGATTGGTCTCCTTACATTAACGCCAAATGGACTGACAAGGTAGATACCACCATTTCATTAACAACATTGAAAAACTTGTCAAAAAAGCTTCTTGATTTGCCAAAAGGTTTTGAGCTTCATCCAGTAGTGAAGCGTCTTATGGCTGAGCGTGAAAAAATGACGACTGGTGAACTTCCCATGAACTGGGGCTATGCTGAAACCATGGCTTATGCCAGTTTATTAAATGAAGGTTATGGGGTTCGTCTCTCTGGTCAAGATTCTGGTCGAGGAACCTTTGCTCATCGTCATGCTGTTTTACATGACGTTCAGACGGGCGAAACCTGTGTGCCTTTGGAAAAAACAGTCGCCGATCCACACAAGCCAGTGGTTGTTATTGATTCCGTACTTTCTGAAGAGGCAGTTCTGGCTTTTGAATACGGCTATGCGTCCTCCGAACCTGCCTCACTGGTATTGTGGGAAGCGCAATTTGGAGATTTTGCTAATGGTGCGCAAGTGGTTATTGACCAATTCATAAGCTCAGGAGAACAAAAATGGGGACGCTTGTGCGGACTTGTTATGTTACTTCCTCATGGTTATGAGGGTCAGGGGCCTGAGCATTCTTCGGCGCGACTAGAGCGATTCATGCAGTTATGTGCCCAGCACAATATCCAGATTTGCACACCAACAACGCCTGCACAAATGTTTCATATGCTACGACGACAAATGTTACGTAAATTTCGCAAGCCATTGATTGTAATGACTCCCAAAAGTTTATTGCGTCATAAATTGGCAGTTTCGTCATTGGAGGAGTTAACGAAAGGTCAATTCCAAACAGTGATTCCTGAAATCGATGAACTGGATGCAAATAAAGTAACCAAGATAGTGTTATGCTGCGGCAAGGTTTATTATGATCTGTTACAAAAACGTCGTGATGATAAACTCAATCATGTCGCTATTATTCGCATTGAGCAGCTTTACCCTTTCCCTAAGAAAGCGCTGATTCAGGCACTTAATGAATTTCCTCATGCGAAAAAAGTGATTTGGTGTCAGGAAGAACCTCAGAATCAAGGAGTATGGTTTTCATCTCAACATAACATGAAAGATTGCTTAAACGGTGATCAATCTTTAAGCTATGCAGGAAGAGAGTTTGCTGCAGCGCCTGCAGTTGGCAGTCCAATACTACATGCACAGCAGCAGCAAGAATTAGTTGAGCAGGCGTTATTAGATTAACTGAGTAAAATAATATAACAAAAGAAGGTATAACCATGTCTATTGAAGTTAAAGTACCTGCCTTGCCTGAGTCGGTAGCAGATGCCACTATAGCCGCTTGGCATAAAAAAGTGGGTGATATGGTCACTCGTGATGAAAATCTCCTGGATTTGGAAACGGATAAAGTTGTTCTTGAAGTACCTGCTCCTGCCGATGGTGTTCTCAAAGAAATTTTTTTTAAGGAAGGAGATACTGTTGAGTCAGCACAGATTTTAGCCAAAATCGAGGCTGGAGCCTCTGCCCAGAAAGATCAGCAGCCAGTCAAGGAAGAAAAAGCAACTGCTAAAGACGAGCCTGCTGCTAATGCTGAGGAGAAAGCAGTGGGTCCTGCTGTAAGGAGAATGCTCGCCGAGCATAATTTACAACCTGGGCAAATTTCAGGCTCAGGGAAAGATGGCAGAATCACTAAAGAAGATGTGATTGCTTATATCGAAACTAATCGAGAGAAAACAACAAAATCTACTCCGGGTAAACAACCTCAGCCAGTCTCAGTGGGAGAACGCGAAGAACGACGTGTTCCCATGACTAGATTGCGTGCCAAAATAGCAGAGCGCTTGGTACAGGCCCAACATAATGCAGCTATGTTAACGACTTTCAATGAAGTTAATTTGAAAGCGGTGATGGATTTACGTGCTCAATACAAAGATAGTTTTGAGAAAAAGCATGGTGTTAAATTAGGGTTTATGTCATTTTTCACCAAAGCTGTAGTCGAATCATTGAAGCGGTTTCCAGCGGTCAATGCGTCAATTGACGATCAAGATATTGTCTACCATGGTTATTATGACATCGGTATTGCTGTATCCACTGAGCGTGGTTTGGTGGTTCCTGTGCTTCGCGATGCCGATCAAATGAGTATGGCTGATATTGAAAAATCAATTGCTGATTCGGCCAATCGTGCCAGACAAGGTAAATTGTCCATGGAGGAAATGCAAGGTGGAACCTTTACCATTACCAATGGTGGGGTATTTGGTTCTTTGTTAGCAACACCAATTATTAATCCTCCTCAGACAGGTATCTTGGGTATGCACAAGATTGAGGAGAGGCCGATTGTAGAAAAAGGGCAAATAGTGATTCGTCCCATGATGTATGTCGCCTTATCTTATGACCATCGTTTAATTGATGGTAGAGAATCAGTACAATTTTTAGTAAGTGTCAAGGAATTACTTGAGGATCCCTCTCGATTACTGCTAAATGTTTAATTTCAATGAAGTTTAACCGCAAGACCCGCATTGACGGGTCTTGCTTTTTAAAGGGTGCTAACGATGAATTTACATGAATACCAGGCAAAGCAATTGTTTGCCAGTTACGGGCTGCCAGTTCCAAATGGCCAAGTTGCTTATAGTGTAGAAGATGCACTACAAGTTGCTACTCAGTTGTCGACACCACGATGGGTGGTTAAAGCACAAGTTCATGCTGGTGGTCGAGGCAAGGCTGGAGGTGTAAAATTGGTGTCTACCAAAGACGAATTGGCTACTGTTACTAAATCATTGCTAGGTACACGACTGGTAACTTATCAAACCGATGCGAAGGGACAACCAGTGAATGCGGTATTGGTTGAAGAAACTTGTGATATCGCCCGTGAATTGTATTTGGGAGCTGTTGTCGATAGAGCAACTCGTCGCGTTGTTATTATGGCCTCTACAGAGGGTGGCGTTGAAATTGAAAAAGTTGCCCATGAAACCCCTGAGAAAATTTTCAAAGTGATTGTGGATCCGCTTGTAGGAGTGATGCCTTTTCAATGTCGTGAAGTAGGCTTTAAATTAGGCTTAACGGATGAACAGATTAAACAATTTACGCAACTAATGATTGCTCTGGGTAAAATGTTTGTAGAGTGTGACTTAAGTCTTCTTGAAATTAATCCATTGGTGGTTACCAAAACCGAACGTTTGCTTTGTTTGGATGGCAAAGTTAATGTCGATGGCAACGCGCTTTATCGTCAGCCTAAATTGAAAGGTATGCGTGATGCGACACAGGAAGATGAGCGTGAAAATAGAGCGACTGACTGGGAATTAAATTATATTCCTTTGGATGGTACAATCGGCTGCATGGTGAATGGAGCTGGTCTTGCTATGGCTACTATGGATGTCATTAAATTACATGGTGGTGAACCTGCAAACTTTTTAGATGTTGGTGGCGGTGCTACTAAAGAACGTGTTAGTGAGGCATTTAAAATTATTCTCTCTGATAAAAATGTTAAAGGCATTTTAGTGAATATTTTTGGTGGCATTGTTCGTTGTGATCTAATCGCTGAAGGTATTATTGCGGCTGTTAAAGAAGTAGACGTGAAAGTTCCTGTCGTAGTGCGCCTCGAAGGGAATAATGCTCAATTGGGCGCTGATATTTTAAATAAAAGTGATTTAAACGTTATCGCAGCAAACAGTTTGACTGATGCGGCGAAGAAGATTGTGGCAGCAGTCGCCTAATTAACATAAGAAGGCTTCCAATTGATAATGATGGGAAGCCTCTGAACTTCAATTTGAGGCTAACAATGAGTGTATTAGTTAATAAACAAACAAAAGTAATTTGCCAGGGTTTTACTGGTAAACAAGGTACCTTTCATTCAGAACAAGCAATTGCTTATGGGACTCGTATGGTGGGTGGCGTTACACCGGGAAAAGGCGGCCAGACCCATTTAGGGCTACCCGTATTTAATACGGTTTGTGATGCTGTTAAAGAAACAGGTGCTGATGCGTCAGTTATCTATGTCCCTGCGCCATTTTGCAAAGATTCTATTCTTGAAGCTGCAGACGCAGGCATTAAGTTAATTGTCTGCATCACAGAAGGTGTGCCTGTTCTTGATATGCTTGCTGTGAAAGTTTATCTGGAAAACAATACTGAAGCTCGTCTGATAGGTCCTAATTGCCCTGGTATTATTACACCTGGAGAGTGCAAAATCGGCATTATGCCAGGCTCAATTCATCTGCCAGGTAAAGTGGGTATTGTGTCTCGCTCCGGTACTTTAACTTATGAAGCGGTTAAACAAACAACCGATAAAGGTTTTGGCCAGAGTACTTGTATTGGAATAGGAGGTGATCCTATCCCAGGCACTAGTTTCATTGACGCTTTAGCACTTTTCGAAAAAGATCCACAAACAGAAGCCATTATCATGGTCGGGGAAATTGGCGGTTCTGCGGAAGAAGAAGCGGCAGAATTCATTAAATCACAGGTCAAAAAACCCGTAGTCTCTTATATTGCCGGTGTTACGGCTCCTGCTGGTAAACGTATGGGACATGCTGGCGCAATTATTTCTGGCGGTAAAGGAACTGCTGCAGAAAAATTTGCCGCTCTTGAGGCTGCTGGCGTTAAAACAGTACGCTCACCTGCTGATTTAGGTGATGCGATTGCTGAGGTTACCGGTTGGTAATATCGGCATAGAACAATTATGTCAGACCATGCGCTTTGGTGTATGGTCTTTAATAAAAGAGTGATACAATCTGCATTTCTCTTGGCAATGTCCTAGGATTATTTTTCTTTAAGTTTTCTCTTGATTACTTCATCAAATAACACCTTCTGCTCATCGGATAATTCAGCACGACGTAAAGCCATTATCTCTTCAACACTTCCCTGGATGCAGTCAGCGGTTAGGCGATCGGTTATCAGTAAACTATTAAGGTGATCAATTTCATGTTGTAGTACACGCGCATAAAATCCAGTTTCTATCGTCTGATGCCGGTCTCCTTTTTCGTCATAAAACCTAAGCTGTATCTGTTGATACCGGGGAACCTTGCCTGCGCGGCTTGAAACGGAATAACAGGCTTCAAAATCATTATAAAAACCCTCGGCTTCTATCCCCTGATAGCTAGGATTGAGCAGAATATGCATAGGTTTTACATGATTTCTCAGGAGTGCTGCTTCTTCAGGAATGTAAATAGCAATTATTTGTTTACTATAATTAACTTGAGGTGCTGCCAAACCTACGCCACCTAATTGGAACAATTTTTCTTTCATTTTTTGGATTAGAAGTCGATTTTCTGCATCCAGAGGAAAAGTAACGGGTTGGGCTGGTGTTTTTAGCATCGACGTAAATTGTTTTTGTTCAATCGCAACGATTTCCAGGGCTTGTGCGCAAGTGCTCATTATTAATCCTGCCAAAAATAAAATAAATGCATGCATACTTCAAAACGAATGATTGTAAAAGACATTGAGCAATTGTGCCACATTCAAGAGATTCTTCATGCAGCCCCGCTGCGTTCAGAATGACGAAAGGTAGCTAACTCCAAAACCTCCGACGTCATCCTGAAAGCGACATCGTCGCTTGAAGGATCTCCTGAATGTGGCACTAAGCACTATTTCCTGTACGTTCTTTCTCGATGTGTCCTAATATGTCCGCTTTCAGAATGAAGCTGGCTAATAGTTTATTAAGGAACAGTAATTGGATTAGCAGATAGTTCATTACTTGGTGCAGAAACGCTAGCATCAGTAACAACAGGATTAGAATCAATTGGTGCAAATATACCAAAGCGATTAGTAGCTGCATGAACGGGGATAGCAGTTAAAGATTCTGCTGTAGTCGCTTTTGCAGCTGCTTCTTCAAGACGCTGAAAAAGCACTTTATATTTGGGAGTATAAAGATGCAGGGCCGAGAGTAAAGAAATAAAGCATTGTGCAATCCAGGCAAAACTGAAGGTATTGTAATGACGATGTTTTAACATAGTAGCTACAAAAGAAGGCTTTTTTATTTCGGCTTTAATATCAGCCAAACGTTTTTCGACGGTGTCTTTGCTATGAACTATAGTGGTCAAATTATCAATTAATCTAATTTTGGCTCGTAAGGTAGACTCAGTTTCAAAAAATAAATTCTTCTTGATTCTTGTTTCCACGCCATCGCTTTGATGAACTGTTTCGGTCGCTTTACCAAAATAGCTATCGAACTGTGCCAAAGCATTCATCACAGCCTCAAGTTGTGTAAATTTTGTTTTATTGGTCTGATCAAATTCTTCTGCTTTGGCATCCAATAATTTTTTTACTTTAGCATTGATGTCTTGTGTATATTGAGACTGTTCAATAATTGCAGTCGCATGGGCTTGTAGAAAACTTTGCAAGGCTGAATTATATTCTGCTCGTGTGTGATAGAGACCGATGTATCTTGAGGTTAACCGCTCAAGTTCACAGGCGAAAGCCTTTTCCGTGTATTCAAACCTGAGTTTTTCACTTTCTTTTTCTTGAATGGCTACGCATTCCTCAAGATAAGCCAATTTTTCATCGGCAGTGGCAATTTCAAATTCGAGAGAATTCTTGTACCCTTGATAATGATTGAGCACAGCATTGGCTATGTAGACAATGTTTTTTAATTCATCAGGCTTTTGTTTTGCAGTAGAGATCTCTTCATTCGGGGAGCCTATTTCAATGGGAGAAAACCTATCCAACTCCATTTCAAGTGTGCCATCTTCTCTTGCTATGAATTTATCAGACTTAAATTCAATAAGATAGCCTTCCTCATCTAATTGAAATTCTTCCTTCTCCTCGCTCTCACTTACTTCTATTTCTTGCTCTTCCTTCTGTCTTACTTCCTCTTGTATGGCAGGAAGAGGGATTTCTTGCAATAGAATTTCAATAGTGTAGTGTTGTGTTGCTATTGGTTGGGCTTTTAAGCCCAAGCGTTTCTGTTCTGACAAAAGAAGAGGTTGTAATATTTTATACAGCTTCGTTAAACGGATTTTATTGATGTGTTGGATGAGAGGTGAAGCCGGTAATATACGGTGATAATTATGGTATTCATTCACTTCCTTTAGAAACAATTGGAGTAAGCGAATTTTGCTGCTAAGTGAAAGCTTTAATAGACGCTCCTTATTAATCTCTAGATTTTCGATATTGGTGTTTAAGGCGTCATCTCCTTTGAGGAGGGCAGCCGCTGCTTGTTTTCGACGTTTAGCAGCTTCCATGCGATAGTTTATTGGTGCCAGTGAACTTAAAAGAGCCAAGTGCTCTTGAGAGTTTAAATTGAGATTTTCAAGCAAACCTTTATGAAATTCATCCAACACCGCTTTCATTGGATCTGCCAGTAATCCTGGCTTTAACCCAAGTTTATCTTCCCATTCATCAGTGGTTATTAATATGCGGACGAAAAGATCATGGCTAAGTTCTTCTAAATGATCCATAGCTGCGGTGTGAGAAAGATGGGTAAATTGTTCAAGCTTGGCCTTTAGTTCTTTATAAAGGCGGTACATGGTCGGCGTTTGCAGAAATAGTCGAAAATAAGAGTCAGAGCTTTCAATAATCGCTTCGATATTGAGTGCTGCCTGTTTTGTACGTTGATCCACCCTTGCTATCATTTCAGCAGTTAATTCTTCATGCTGCGTAGCTGCTTTAATGTGTTCAGGTATTAACATAAAGCTGCGCAGAGCATACCATAAGCCACTGTATTTGACAGCTTTTCCTTGAAATTTTGGATTTGTTAACTCAACCTCTTCACTGCTCACGGCATAATTTTTTTGTTGAACCGTAAAGACTTTATAGAGAGCTAATGCTTTGTCTTTTAATTCGGTTGCAAATAAAGACAAATGCGGATCATTGACTAATGCCTTGGCGTGACTAACTAATTCATCAATATGGCTTTTAGCCTGTATGAGGTGGTAAACGTAAAGAGACTGACTACTTTTTTGATCTAGACTTTCAAGCTGAATACAAATTTGCTCAAGATGATATAAACTATTAAAAAAACGTTTTACCGCCACAGCTTGATGAATTTCAAGTCGAGCCAATTCTTGATCTTCCATTTCCGGAAAGGGCATGCCTTTTTCTGCTGGTTGCAATTTTACTCTTAATGAGGTATTAAAAGCTTTTGTTAATTCAAATAAAGAAGAACGATAAGCTGCCACAGTTTGAGAATAGAGGGTATGTTTTAAAACAAAATTAGCTCGCTTATCCGTATTAATATCTGGATGCAGCTCTCGAGATTGAACATCCGCAATATATTTCTGCTGTGCACGATTGCTATAAACCTTCGCTCTTTCTTGGGTCAGAGCAATTAAACTCTCAAACTGTGCTAAAACGAAGATAATATCCTCTTCTGTGAATAGGCGCTCAAATAGTGTCGAAACTGAGTGAGTAAAATTGTCTGTAGAGTAATCAACAGCCCTATCCAGTTTTGATATTTGCTGCCCAAGCAAAGGTTTTCCACTTAAAAATTCAACCATTACTGCGTCTTGCTTTTTTGCTTTTTCACTGGAAAAGAGATTCTCTACCAAATAAGGTTGAAACAGGCTATACCAACGACGTAACTGTAGTTTTATTGCATCAATATTTATCTTTGGGTGTTTTTCCGCAACAAGGAAGGATAAAAATGAATGCAATGCGGTTCGAGCTTCATCTAACTGTAAACATTTTCTTTCGTAATAATGAGCTAATGTTTTAGCCTGAGTAAAAGTCAGCGCTTCATGATGGGTTATCCATACATTTTCACTATCCTTGCTAAATTGAAGATGCTGATGTTCTGGCGCAGTAGGGTTTATCTCTAAAATTTTTGCTTCATCAAAACAAGTAAGCTCTGGCCTGCTTTGATAAGGATAAATATCCATCTCTGAATAATTTTCGACATAATTAATGATGTCTTTATTCAGCTCGATATGAAGTTCCTGAGTCGCGCGCTCTTTTGCTAATGCAGTTTGCAGTTTTACTTTTAACGGAATCAAACTAGTTACTGCAACCGGACCTGCAGTACCTGTTAACCAATGCCATGGCCTTAGTAAATTACGAGTATAGCTATTTGCTGAGGTCAAGTCTCTTATAATGACATTTGATAATTCAGAATCAATAACCTTAATGTAGGGAAGTAAAAAGTTAAATTCTTTCTTTAAAGTATCTTTTTCTGTTTGCGGAAGGTTTAACAGAGAGTAAGCTGCATACTGTGGGTTCTCAATAATGGCAAAAAAATTATTTAGTGCTGTTTGAGCAGCGATTTGTGTTGTTAAATTCCAATTTGCAACGGATATGCGCTGTCTTGTTTTTTCAAGACGCTTATCTATAAATTGGGCGTCTTCAATCGTTAGTAATTCTTCACCCTCTGCAGAAAAATCAGCAAATTTTGCCGCATAGAACGCCATCAATTCATAAAAAGGCTTAATTTGAGCCATCATGGGTTGTGAAAGTGTGCCTGGATTTAGTAAACCCTCGTCTTCCAGGCGATCGACAATGCTAAATAATTCGGGGAGTAACTCATATTTTAGCCGTTTCATATTATGGCGAATGACCGCTTGCGAAGAGTCATTTGCATAACCTATTTGTTCTAGGCTGCTCATTGATAAATTAATAATTTCGCGAATTATTTTTATATAATTGAGAGTTTTAAAAGAAATAAAAATATCGTCGCTTTGCAGATTTTCAATTGAATTCAATAGTCGGAATGCTTGCTCCTGCAATTCATCAAGTTTTGCTTTATCTATCGTAGGTTGATAGGTAGAAATCTGCGGCCCATAATGTTGAATGTAGGTGGTTAATTGCTGGATATAGCCTGGCAAAACTGCGCCGAAATTGGCCAGAAAATCATAGTCATAATTGCCATCATTGGGTTTCATTTGTGCAATAGCAGTACCGCTTATTACACCAGCTTTATATCCAGTAGGATAATTTTTCAATACAGAAGAAAACTCAATCGCACTCTCTTTATGCGAATCAGCAAATGCTTTTATAGGAGCCAGAAATTGCCATATTTGTTGGATTTCACTACGAAATAGCTCATGAAAATCAATATCAAGATGCGTTAATAAATAGCTTGCCTTATAACCATGTTCAATAGTTTTATAATAGAGTTTTTTTAAGTCTTGAAATTTCTTATCGCCATTTCTTAAATTAACAGACTGTAGATCTTCAAACGCTAATTGGGCATGATAAAGAGCATTGATAACTTGTTTAAGTTGAACAATTTGTCTCGGCTCTGAGTCAAAATTGGTAAATGGTTCACCATCCTCATTAGGATGGGTGAAAAAGCAGGTGGTCTTGCTGCTGAAATAAGGTCCCTGAAGGGTAAAAATGATTTTTTCCCTTAAATTTTTCAAAAAGGTGGCGATATCTTCTTCTTTGAAATTATCGAGTAGCTTTAGATACCTGTCTATCATTCTGCTATTAAAATGGGCATTTTCTTGCGTTCTAATACTATAGGATAATTATTAAGAAAACATTAATTAATGTGAAAAATTTCTTCCTCTGTGTAAGAATTTGTTTTTACATATTACCTAGTATTTTATGATTAAAATGGATTAAAAAATGAATAACTGGAAAACGCTGGCGGATATCCGTCGAGAGTACGGTGAGTTGGTTTTATCAGAAGAAAGTTTGCCAGATTCACCAATAGAGCAATTTAGATTATGGTTTGAAGAAGTGTTGTCAGTGGAGAAAAGTGATCCAACCGCTATGGTTCTTTCAACCGTGGATGATAAAGGTTATCCAGATTCCAGAATAGTCTTATTGAAAGGATTAGAAGAAGAGGCGTTTATATTTTATACCAATTATCAAAGTACTAAGTCTCTGCAACTAAGCCAAACCCCCTATGCTGCTTTAAATTTTTACTGGCCGCAAATGGCGCGCCAGGTTCGTATTCGAGGACGAGTTAAAAAAACAAGTAAGCGGCAATCGGACGATTATTTTGCTTCAAGACCTCTCACTAGCCAATTAAGTGCTATAGTTTCTGCTCAGAGTCGACCAATTAATAATCGAAAAATATTGGAGGACACTTTAAATCGTTTAATAGCAGAACACGGCCAGGAGCCTGTTGTTCGTCCTATCAACTGGGGTGGATATAGGGTGCTTCCTGATGAGATAGAGTTTTGGCAAGGGCGAAATAATCGCTTGCACGATAGAATTTATTACCACAGAAAAAAAGGTAAATGGATTTATTATCGTTTGGCACCATAAATGCATTATCAAATTCAGGGTTTGTTGGAAGTTGTTAATTTGTCAAGAAAGAGTAAAAAAGTTATACAAGAAGGTAGGTCTAGGTTACGAGGCGTAGAATGAGGGATAAGTGAAGTGTGAATCATGTTTAGAAGGAACACTTCCGTTTAGGAAATTGAATAGCGACATGATTGCGCAGACGCTAAAAGAGAGGGTATCAATATGAGTAGAAAAAATGCGTTGTTACCACACATTAAATTGCGTTTTAACATCGAACATCCAAACCTTGAAGAATGTTATGCTTACGGTTATGAGTGTGCTTTGGCAGAGATTAGTGAAGATGCTAATCCCTATCAATCCGGTAGTGCGGAATATGATCAGTGGGCTGAAGGGTGGTGGGCTGGTTTTTATGGTGAAAAACCACTTTATGAGCTGGCGGAACTGTTACTGGAACCTGAAGTTAATGAAAAAGAAGCAGCGAATGATTACACTTATAACGCTTTGAGTAATAAGGTAAGTCCCAGCTTTCTTTCCAAGGTGCTAAAAATTACCGGCGCTATTGCCGCAACGGCTGTGGTAGGCTATCAGGTTTTGGATTTAGTAGCCTAGATGAATAGCATGACCACTTATCATTGAGTAAGTATTCTAGAGACGCGATCTTATCGCGAATCTAGAATATTTAAATTACAACTTTATTTAAACAATTTTAAGACCATACTGCGCATTCTAGCTAATTCTGCAGGATTAAATTCCTTATACAACGAACTACCAATATTTAAACAGACGGTAACGCCTTCCCCTAGACCTTTTAATAAATCAATGCCAGACAAACGCAGTAAATGAATGTCATTACGAATTTCCTGAGCCCATTGATCCAGATAATTTTTATTCGTAAAAACGGGCAAAAATACTTGATCATTGTCTTGAAGGTAAAGTACTTCCGGTTGCTCCGGATTTGAGCGTTTATCAATAGGAATAATAAAATTTGCCTTAATAAACTCAAGGTAAGCTTTATTGGCTTCCACATTGCCTCCTGAGGAGTCTAATGCATTTTTGATAGCTTGTTCAAGTTCGTTCATTGTATGACCAAATTAAAAACTAGTAGTATAGCCAATAAAAAGCCTAATTACTGTAGCTCATAATAGGCAGCATCGTCTTTTTTGCATGGTTTGACGTATTTACACGGCAGAAGGCATTCAAATCATTAAATACTGAGTTGCGAGCAAATTATTGAAAATTTATAGTGCTCTCGGAGACCAGGCTCTCTTTAAGTTCCAGATCGAGCAATGTGTTGAAATAATTGTCGGTAGCAGTATAATGTAGGATTGATTTTGCCAATTTAATGACCAACCTACTGTTTTAATGCAAATTTTATTAGTTCAAGTCTTCAGGATGGAAACGGTAACAGAGTGAATTTATGAATATGATAGCAATGTCTCGGAGTGAAAAAGAGGGTCGTGTTAATCAATTAGGTTTTGCCTGGATTGTCTGGGGATTAGCAGCAGCCTTTTATTTTTCAGATTATATGGCACGAGTGGCTCCGGGGGTAATGCACCGCAGCTTACAAATTGCTTTTGGTATTAATGAAGCGGGATTTGGCATTTTAACAGCCTCTTTTTATTTTCCCTATATTCTCATGCAAATTCCGGTAGGACTTACCGTTGATCGCGTGAGTATCCGAGCAATATTAACAGTAATGTCGCTGATAACTGCACTAGGCTGTGGCGTGTTTGGTCTTGCAGATGGCTTGGCAATGGCGTCTGTGGGGCGTATGTTAATTGGTTTCAGCGCAGCTTTTGCATTTGTTAGTGCCTTGCGTTTGGCAACCTCCTGGTTTCCTCCTGCCATGCTGGGTTTATTGGCTGGGTTGACACAAGCTTTAGGGATGTTGGGGGCAGCGGCAGGAGAAGCACCGGTTTCATTTTTGGTTGCTAATGTAGGTTGGCGACACAGCATGCTTATTATTGCCTTTTTATTTATTGCTTTAGCTGGACTTCTTTATCAATTTGTTCAAGATAAGCCTGGTATTAAGCGCCACGAAATGAAATCTGCGCCAGGAATCAGTATTCTTAATAGTTTGCGCATTGTTTTATCCCATCGTCAAATTTGGATTAATGCCCTTTACGCAGGTTTTTTATTCGGTCCGACTGCTGTGATTGGTGAAGCGATAGGACCTGCCTATTTGCAATATGGCCGTGGTTTAACAGCACATGCAGCAGCTTTTGCGACAGGATTAATTTTTATTGGTTGGGGAATAAGTGGCCCTCTATCAGGCTGGTTATCTGATAAAATGGGACGCAGAAAACCCTTAATGATTTTCTCTGCCATCAGTGGAGTAATTCTAACCTCATTATTTGTGTTTTATCCCACCATGGATCAAACCTTCGCCTATTTTATCTTTTTTATTTTTGGTGTGACGAATACCGGTGTGGCTATAGCGTATGCTGTATCCACAGAAATTTGTGAAAATAATGTAGTAGGTACTGGCATTGCTTTTACCAATATGATTTCAATTTTCGTCGGTGCGTTAATGCAGCCATTGGTCGGCCGCTTGGTTGATCTGACTGCAGGTTCTCGCGCCTATAACCTTGAGGCATTATTACTTTCCGATTTCCAGGCTGGGTTAAAAATTTTGCCTTTGTGTTCTTTAGTGGCTCTAATTTTAGCACTTATGGTAAAAGAAACTTATTGCCAACCCATACGTAAACTGTAATAACTTGCTGTAACTATGAATTTTTTTTGTAATGGCTTGGCTAGTGAGTGAATCTCGTGTTTTAATTAGGACGGTGCCTCTCGTCTGAGATGATATTAGTTATAGGGGCGAACATTAACACGGAGATAATATGAAAAAATTCATAGGATTAGTGGTGATTCTAGCCGTTCTAGTCCTCGGTTCTTATTATGGTATGGGTTATCTTACTGAACAGAAAGTTAAAGAAAGCCTTAATTTTGTGAATCGATCAAATGGACTGGCTGCTAAGATTGTTGAATATGATCGCGGTTGGTTTACTTCTAAAGCCAAATTCGATTGGCGCGTTCATGTTCCAGAGCAGACTATTCAGAGCAATGGCCAAACTCAAGCAATCCCAGCAAAAGATTATAAGATACTGATGCCTCTTACCATTTATCATGGCCCAGTCATATTTTCTAAGCAAGGAGTAAAATTTGGCTTAGGTTATGCTCATACCCATTTGACTATGCCTGCGGAATATGTAGAGCAATTTAATAGTTTATTTACCAATCAATCAACACAACCCAACGTGGTTATTAACTTCTTTGTAAATTATCTTGGCAACAGCAGCATCGATATGTCTGTGCCAGCTTTCAAATTATTTGCCAAAGATGGGAATGCAACTTTTGAATGGATGGGAATGTCCACTTCAACAAATGTCTCTTCTGATCTTGATAGAGTTGGGGGTAACATCACGATTGAAGGATTGACTTTCAGGAAAGACCAAGTTAATACAAAAATGTCTGCTGTTACCAGCGAATATAATCTCCATAGGACGGATAGAGGATTATTCCTGGGTGACGCGAGCTTATCTTTTCCATCGTTTATTGTAATGGATAGTGATAAAAAGTTGTTTGAATTAGGACAATTTGATATTCACTCTGATTCTGGCATAGAAGATGGATTATTTAGCTCTCATGTTAAGACTTCAGTCGAGAAAATAGTAGCCAATGGTAAAACTTACGGTCCAGGAAATCTGGAAGTTGCTATCCGCAATCTTGATGCCGATGCTTTGGCAAAATTGAACCAACAAGCACAACAAGTGCAACAGGGTACAGAAACAGAGCGCCAACGTGCAATGCTGGCCATGTTACCTGAATTACCGAAGTTATTCAGTAAAGGGGCTGAGTTCGAAATTACTGAAATGAATTTCGTAATGCCTCAGGGGACTGTTGAAGGTAATCTGATGGTCTCTCTACCGAAAGGTGAAATGGGTAATCCATTTGAGTTAATACAAAAAATACAAGGCAATGGAAAATTAAAAATGCCAACAATAGTAGTCAAAGAGCTGGTTACTGAATCCATCAAACAAAAAATGATGGCACCTCAGCAAAATAACCAGCAAAATGATCAGCAAAATGTTGCTCAGCAAATACAGCCCCAGAGTAATCCAGATGCTACAGCGCAAGCAGCTGCTAACTCAACGGATGTTTCTCAACAGGCTGTTGCTTTAGCTGATAAACAGCTGGCAACGTTAGTGCAAAATGGTGTATTGGCTCAACAAGGTACTGATTATGTAATTGAAGTTAGCCTTAATCAAGGACAATTAATGATTAATGGTAAGCCTTATAGACCTGAAATGATGAAATTTTAATAAAGCAAAGGAAAATCATTACCTGAGCCATGTTTATCATGGCTTCTGGCTTGTTCCTGATTTTAAATCAAATTTGATTCTAGGCTTGTCAGGAATTAGTTGATTCGGTAATATGCTCGTTTTTAAAGGAGGAGTTAATAAGAATGACAACAATCAGTAATGAAGCTGGGGATGCTACCATGTCACTGGCAGAGAGCGTGACTCAATCAGTGCAGAAATATTTCGCCGAGCTCAAGGGAACTGATCCTGTTGATCTGTACCAATTTGTTCTTGAAGAGATTGAAACACCATTGTTTCGTGCTGTTATGGAACATTGCAAATATAACCAATCACGTGCAGCAATAATGCTTGGGATTAGCAGAGGAACGTTAAGAACTAAGCTACGTCGTTATTTTGACGATAAATACGTTGGTACAAGAGATTAATTTTGCTTAGAAGGCAAGAAGGGGGAGGATATTATCTTCCCTTTTTTTATCCATGATCTCACTATTGTCTGTATTAAATAAGTTTTGCAAAAAAAACGTAGATTTTGGATTCGGTAATTTGCAGCAAGAAGTTTAAATCTTCTAAGGTAGTTCTCAAATTAATGGGTAAGTATTTTTTGTGTTCATGTAGGTGAAGTGATTTTTTGAGGTTACGAGTGAGTTCTTGTTGGGTCGAAACGACACACCCTACAATTTTTTGATTGGATGTTAGCCTTACCGACTGCTGGATTGAAAAACCCAGCGGTTATTCGGCAAACATAGAGCTGACAGATTCTTCAACATTGACACGCTTTATTGCTTGCGCCAACATATCAGCAAGACTCACCACTCTAATTTTCTTACAGCATTTTGCTGCGTCTGAGAGAGGAATCGTATCAGTGACGACTACCTCATCCAATGAAGAGTTGGTAATGTTGTCTACAGCAGGACCAGATAAAACGGGATGAGTAATATAGGCACGAACACTGCTGGCCCCATTTTGTTTCAATTGATAGGCTGCTGAACATAGTGTTCCTGCAGTATCAACAATGTCGTCAATGATTATACAATGTCTGCCAGTAGGCTCACCAATAATATGCATTACTTCTGATTTATTGGGGCCACTGCGTCTTTTATCGATGATAGACAAATCGGCATCATTAAGTTGTTTGGCCATGGCTCTGGCACGTACGACTCCACCGACATCGGGTGAAACAACCATTAGATTGCAAAGGTTTTGTTGCTTTATATCTTCTAGCAGGATTGGTGTTGAGTAGACGTTATCAACAGGCATATAGAAAAAACCCTGAATTTGGTCGGCATGCAAATCGACAGTAAGAACACGACAAATTCCGACAGAAGCCATCATGTCTGCAACCACTTTGGCGGTAATAGGAACACGAGCTGAACGCACACGTCGATCTTGACGGGCATAGCCGAAATAGGGAACTACGGCTGTTATGCGTCCCGCAGATGAACGTCTCAGAGCATCAGCCATAATCATCAGTTCCATTAGGTTATTATTGGCTGGTGAGCAGGTAGACTGAATAATGAAAACATCGCGACCACGAACATTTTCAAGTATTTCAACCATGGTTTCACCATCACTAAAAGTGCCTACGGACGCTTGACCGATAGGAATCTGTAAGTGTGAAGCTATTTTAAGGGCCAGCTCTGGATTAGCATTGCCGGTAAAGATCATCATTGTCGACATGTGCAAAAAACCTTTGATTTAGTTAATCAGGTAACTTAAACACATAGCAGAAGACAGCCAGAAAGATATAGTTATTATTTGAGCGATCCGGTGAACGCATCCTTCCCGGGTATCTTCTGCCGTCTGTTTACTTGAATCAACAAGATTGTGGCTGGGGTGCTAGGATTCGAACCTAGGTATGCAGGGATCAAAACCCTGTGCCTTACCGCTTGGCGACACCCCAATAAGTTGTAGATTCTTCTTAATCGTCCTTGAACATGCATTGCTGCAAACGTGCGTATTGTGCAAACTATTTAAGGTCTTGTCAAACAATTTTTGCTGGATTGTTTCAAGTCGAATTCTTAAAATCGTGAACAACATGCCCTAATATAGAAGTTTCCCAATTGAAATATCCAGGCCTGAAATTCAGTGCCTGGATATTATTTAAAGATAAGCTTAGATCCTCCAGCGCTTAATGACAAGTTTTATAAATACCCCATTTCCTTGTAATCGAATTACACTGGGAAGTACAGCTTTTCCCACGGAAGTGTACTGGCCATAATCAATGACATATCCACTTTGTTTTAAAACCAGAAGATGATTGGCGGAATCACGTTTTGCAGATTGCACATGACCTGGTGCTGGCAAACCCCTAACCCAATAGTAAAGATTATTGACAGGCAAACGAATCCCTGTTTGCCGTTTTAGCAATTCCTCAGCATTTGAAGAAGAAGCCGTTTTAGGACCATCATGCAGAGTGACAAGTCCCCCTTTTTTGTTAATTAAAACCGTCCCACTTCCTAAAGGACCAAATAAACGAATTTGATAGTGACTCATTCCTCGCTGTAGCCAATTCACAGAGGCATTCCACCCCTTACTTTTACTACGAGCTGCCATTGCACCTGAAATTTCCCAGGAAGTAATGGCGCTAGCAGAGGACGTGGCAGCTATTTTTGCAGTTTCTGCTGGAGAAACATTCGCTTCTGCGGCAGTTTTTGTAGCTTTTTTCTGATTATTATCTAGCTTTTCAGTATTTGCTGTCGTTGATACAGGATCTGTTGCTGGCGTAGATGCTAGTACGTTTGTCTCTGCTTTAGCTGCTCTCTTAGGGATATCATTTGTCTCTGCTTTAGCCGCTATCCTAGGGGTATAATAAGAAGACGTAGCATCCACCGTAGTGGGACGAGGGGTACAGGCAGCTAACAGAATTGAGCCCAATAAAGTTAATTTGATAGCATTCATTGCATCTCCTAATTCCGTTTTCCGTGGGTATCAGATCTTATGATAGCCTGCAAGTTAAAAAATTTCCTTTGAAAAGCTAAGAATTTATTCTGGCAATAGTTTTTCGCCGCGCAATACGATAGACTGCCATAAGTTACATCCCCTATGGTATATTATGAAACATAAAGCAGTCTATCCCGGCACTTTTGATCCTGTTACTAACGGTCATATCGACATCATTACAAGGGCTGCAAAAATATTTCCCGAGTTAGTGGTTGCTGTAGCAAGTAACGAGACTAAGCGTCCCTATTTTCCTCTTGAAACAAGAATAGCCTTCATCAAGGAAGCTTTGGGAAATTTGCCGGGTGTTGAAGTGATAGGCTTTGACTGCTTGTTAATTGATTTTGTGCAGGAGCAAAAAGCCGGTATTATTTTACGTGGATTACGTGCTGTGAATGATTTTGAATATGAATTTCAATTGGCAGGGATGAATCGAAAACTCTCAAAGGATATTGAGACTCTGTTTCTTACTCCCTCTGAGCATGTCCTGTTTATCTCCTCAACCTTAGTTCGAGAAATTGCTCAGCTTGGCGGGGATGTATCGCAATTTGTACCCTCCTCTGTTGAGAGAGCATTTCATCAGAGAAATTAACTTTATGAAAGTGCATCAGATTTTACTGCTCATACTAATAATAACGGGTACAGTAAATGCTGCACAATACGCGTCTACGCCTTCAGCTTATGCCGTTGCAAGTGCCCATCCACTGGCTACCAATGCCGGTTTGGAAATTCTTGCTGCTGGTGGCAATGCTTTTGATGCTGCAATTGCAGTTGCAGCTGCTTTATCTGTGGTAGCCCCTTATCATTCAGGTTTGGGTGGGGGCGGATTTTGGTTGTTGTACGAAGAGAAAAATAAAAAAAATAGTTTTATAGATAGTCGTGAAACAGCCCCTTTAGCAGCCCATAAAGATATGTTTCTTGATGCAGGGGGTAAACCAGTACCTGGTTTATCTCTTAATGGCGGACTGGCTGCTGCCATACCAGGAGAACCAGCTGCTTTAGTCTATATTGCTGAGCATTTTGGCCGTTTTCCTTTATCCAAATCATTGGCTCCTGCTATTCGTCTTGCCGAAGAAGGCTTTGCGGTTGATTATCAATTCAATTATTTCTCAACCATGGCAGATCGTTTACAAATGCTGCGTCATTTTCCCGATACTGCGGCTGTTTTTTTGCATAATAATCAACCGTATCAATTGGGCGAGCAGTTGAAACAACCTGATTTAGCCAAAACTCTGCGGGTATTGGCCAATAAGGGGCATGATGGTTTTTATCGTGGACAAGTGGCTGAGCAGTTAGTGAAAGCAGTACGTGCTGCTGGAGGAGTTTGGACTCTGGATGATTTAGCTAACTATCAAATAAAAGTTCGTGAACCCTTGCAAAGTGCTTATCATAACATGCTCATTATTACCGCACCACCCCCTTCTGCAGGGGGGGTAGCATTAATTACGATGTTAAATATTTTATCAGATTACTCTTTACAGACATTATCAAAAGTGCAATGGGTGCATTATGTGACAGAAGCCATGCGACTTTCATTTTGGCAGCGTGAGCAGGCACTAGCGGATCCCGATTTTGTTAAAGTACCGCTTGACAAGTTGTTGTCTGCAGAAAATGCCAAACAGTTGCGCACTTTGATTTTTAGAGATAAAGCAACGCCCAGTGAGCGTTTTCAGGAAAAAATAGAATCTACAGACAAAAAACATACTACGCATATTTCAATCTTAGACCGGGAAGGTAATCGGGTTGCTGCAACACTTACGGTAAATTTTATTTTCGGCTCCAGTGTGGTTGCTGGTGGTACTGGTGTATTACTCAATGACGAAATGGATGATTTCTCAATTAAGCCTGGTTCAAGGAATATTTTCGGCATTGTTGGCAGTGAAAAAAATAGTATTGCTCCAGGTAAAAGGCCGGTTTCCAGCATGACGCCCACGTTTCTTGAAATGCCGGGTCGCGTTGCAATTGTTGGGACACCTGGAGGAAGTCGTATTCCCACAATGGTTCTATTAGCATCTTTGGTATTTTATAATTATCAAGGTGCTATATCGATGGTTTCCGCCATGCGCTTTCATCATCAATATTTGCCAGACTGGCTGCAATTTGAGCCGGAAACTTTTTCTCCTCAGTTGCAGATTGACCTGAAAAAAATGGGATATAAATTAATGGCGTTAAAGCAGTATTATGGTGATATGCAGGCGATTACTTGGGATAAAGAGACCAATTTGATTACTGCAGCCTCCGATCCCAGGCATATAGGTCTGGCGGCTGTTATCACCGCAGAGCCTCAAGGTTACGGGTTTAAGCATTAACTCTCTGATTCACCAACTAATTCTTTGATGGAGTCATGCACTCGATTTACCAGTTCATCTTTATTTTCAATAGTATACTGTGAGGCATCAATTGGCTTCCCAATGTGCACTTCGGCGGTTTGATTAATATTAATTTGGGTGGTTTTTGCTGGCAAAATATCATAAGCACCACGAATGCCAATAGGGATAATGATTGCTTTGGCTTCAATTGCCGTAATAAATGCTCCTTTTTTAAAAGTAGCAAGCCTGCCACTTCTGGAGCGAGTTCCTTCAGGAGCGATCCACATAACAATACCACTTTCTAGCAGCTTGCGCACAGCTTCCAAATCCTTAATGGCTTGGTGCCTATTTTTTCGATCGATGAAAGGAAACTCAGCTGCCATCATGCCTTTACCCATAATAGGAATTTTTGATAATTCTTTTTTTGCCAACATACGAATGGAATGATTGGGAAAGGCTTTAAAGCTAAGGGGAATATCATACAAGCTACTGTGATTACACATAATAATGGTTGCTTCGCCCTGTTTGGGCTCTACACTATAAGGATTAATTACTTTGCATTTTACGCCCACTAAATTCAGTAAATTATCAGTCCACTGGTGAATTGTCTTATCAACCCAGGCTCGACTTGTGCTACCTGTAAAATGTTTGATAATAGATTTTAAACAGGCACTCGCAGTGTAGAGAACTGACAAAAAAATTATCCATTGAGTGCGAAGTTTGCTAATTTTCATAAAACTTAAACTTAAGAAATAAAGGGTGTGGGGTAGATGATACTGTATGTTTGCTTGCTTTCACAGTAGGTGACTCATGCCGAATTAAGGTGTTATCAAGGGCTGACAGCAAGGGCAAAAGGTGGAGTTTCGTCCACCTACAGTTATAGCTTGTATGGGGTGATGGCATTGGAAGCAAGCTTGATTGTTCCTGCCGTACACTTGAAGATGATGGGAAAAGTACCCGGGTTTTCCGTTACTAGAAAAGAAATCACGTAAAGTCGTTCCGCCTGCATCAATGGCTTGTTGTAATATCAGCTTAATCGACGCTATTAGCTTCGCAAGTTGATTTTCAGAAAGAAGTCTGGCAGGAGTTTGGGGATGAATTCCTGCTAGGAAAAGGCTTTCTGTCGCATAAATATTACCAAGACCTACAACGATTTCATTACACATGATCAATGCCTTAATCGCTTGCCGTTTATTTGCAGCGCGCTGGCTTAAATAACTTAGACTGAAATCGTCGGAGAGTGGTTCTGGCCCCAAATGGGCGAATAGAGGGTGTTTTTCTGGCGTCTCAGTTGTGTAAAGCCAAAAACCAAAGCGACGTGGATCATTATAACGTAATACATAGTCTTCATTGAGAATCATGTCGATATGATCATGCTTTTTAACAGGCAGGTCAGACCCTATCAAACGCAAATGACCTGACATCCCTAAATGAACAATAAGGTATCCTTGCGTTAAATGGATTAACAAATATTTGGCGCGACGTGTGACTGCCTGTATTTGTTGTCCATAGCAAAGTTCATGCAGTGGGGGTACTGTAAAGCGAAGTTTGGATTGTCTTACATGAATGGCTGTTATAATTTTATTCACCAAAAATGGACTTATACCAAGTCTGGTGGTTTCGACTTCGGGTAGCTCAGGCATTAATCTTTGTCATTATGTTCAATAACTCGTCCTTTCGCTGGATTCTCAATTTTCTTACTTGAAAATAAAAGTCTTTTTATAAAAAAAACCACCCAGAGAATAGCTCCTATAATTAAGCCCCATACGAGGACGTATGAAAACAGAATAAATAAACCAATTACCAAGGCTATAGCAATACCTGCAATCAGAAAAGGAACAAGTTGTTGTATGAAATGCTCAATTTTGTCGTTCATGAATTAGTCCCTACTAAAGGAAAAGGGGGTTATCTCTCTTTGCCTATTTGAAATTATCGTTCACAAGTGCATAGGATGCAATGCGAATTGTGCAATTTGTGATATCATTAGGAATTAGTACTATAGTGAAAGTAAGCTTTAATGCTGTAGAAGATTCTATTTTAGTGGAGTAACCCTATGATTTATGGCGTTTTGAACCTGTCGTTTTGGGGGTATGTATTAGCAACTGTCATTCTCACGCAAATAACGATTGCTGCTGTTACTATTTATCTTCATCGCCACCAAACGCATCGCGCATTGACCTTACATCCCATCGTAAGTCATTTTTTTCGCTTCTGGCTATGGTTAACTACAGGTATGGTTACCGCTCAGTGGGTGGCAATTCATCGCAAACACCATGCCACAACAGATATTGAAGGCGATCCACACAGTCCTAAGGTATTAGGATTGAAAAAAGTATTCTGGCAAGGCGCTGAATTGTATAAAGAAGCCTCCAAAGATAAAGAAATGATTGCCAAGTATTCCCATGGCACCCCAAATGATTGGATTGAGCGGAATTTATATTCACGCCATTCATCAAAGGGTATTTTGCTAATGTTTTTAGCTGATTTGTTTCTCTTTGGTCTGCCAGGCATAACGGTGTGGGCGCTGCAAATGATGTGGATTCCGCTTCATGCAGCTGGTGTTGTTAATGGTATCGGCCATTACTGGGGCTATAGAAACTTTGAATGCCCTGATGCTGCCACTAATATTTTTCCATTTGGTTTTTGGATTGGTGGTGAGGAGTTACATAATAATCACCACACGTTTGCGTCCTCTGCTAAATTTTCTGTTAAGTGGTGGGAGTTTGATATTGGTTGGTTATATATTCGCTGTCTGTGTTTTTTAAGACTTGCTAAGGTTAAGAAATTACCACCGAAACTTGCCAGAGAAGAAGGAAAGCTTCACGTTGATCTTGACACAGTCAAAGCAGTAGTTAGCAACCGTTTTCAGGTGATGTCACAGTACTACAAGCGGGTGGTTCGTCCTATTCTCAAAGATGAAAAACGGAGTATAGCACAGACAGCCGATAAACACCTTTTTCAGCGGGCGGGTCGTTTATTACGTCTGCAGGACGGCTTGCTATCACCTCGTGCCAAAACACGATTACAGGCTTTGCTAACAAGTCGTGAACAACTCCTGGTGGTGTACAATTTTCGTCAATCGTTACAAAACATTTGGCTCAAAACAGCCAGCTCACAAAAAGAATTGGTTGAGGCGCTGCAACAATGGTGTAAACAGGCTGAAGAATCAGGCTTGGAAGTATTGCATCAGTTTGCTCAACAAATCAAAGGATATGTACCTCATCCTGTTAAAGTTTAAAAAGCGGGGGAAGCCCGCTTTTTTTATTACTTAATAAAAGACAGCGTGTTAACGTTCCCTTTACTTACGATCAAATAAGTATTTAAATGCTAAAATTATAATGTTAGCAAGGTTGACATTTATAGGCTTTTGCTTTGAAGTAGTAGATCCAATCACAATCACGTATGGAGATGTTATTTATGGAGAAGAAGACGGCCGTAGTTACTGGAGGAACAGGTGGGATTGGTACAGCCATTTGTCAACGCTTAGCTGCTGATTATCAAGTTATTGCCTGTTATTTTAAAAATGGCAATCATGAAGAAGCCAAGCGCTGGCAAGCAGAACAGCGCGCAGCAGGTCATGAAATTGATATTGTTTATGCCGATATTGCCAGTTTTGCTGATTGTGAAAAATTAGCATCACTTGTATTGGAAAAATACAATAATGTGGATGTCTTGGTTAATAATGCTGGTATTACAGTAGACACTAGTTTAAAAAAAATGAGTGCACAACAATGGCAACAAGTCATCGATGCCAACTTGACAAGCGTGTTTAACGTAACTCGTAATGTTTTGCCTGCCATGCTCGAAAAAGGTTATGGCCGTATCATTACAATTTCATCTATCAACGGGCGAAAAGGACAGTTTGGTCAATGCAATTATGCTGCCTCAAAAGCTGCTCTTTTTGGATTCACTAAAAGTCTGGCACAAGAAGTAGCTTCCAAGGGTATTACAGTAAATACGGTTTCACCAGGCTATATTGAAACTCCTATGTTGGCAGCGATGAAAGAGGAAGTATTACAAAGTATTATTGCCAATATTCCGGTTGGTCGGTTAGGAACACCACAGGAAGTGGCAGAAGCAGTTGCGTTTTTGGCTTCTCCTTCATCTGGATTTATCACCGGTGCTAATTTGGATGTCAATGGTGGTCAGTATATGTAAGGCTGCACAGGGATACATTTAAATAGGGAAGAGAATGCAGAAAGAAAAAGTGGTACTTATTACTGGTGGTACTGGAGATATAGGTACCGCCATTGTTAAGCAGCTAAAACCTCTGTATGGATATATTATCGCCTTGGATATTATTTCCAGGGAAAAGGCTGTACAGTGGCAGCAAGAATTAGCTCAGGATGATTGTCACGATATTCACTATCGCCAAATGGATGTTTCTGATTACAATCAATGTCAGCAAGTGATAAAAGGTATTATTAGAGAGTTTGGTCGCGTTGATGTTTTGATTAACAACGCAGGTATTACCAGAGATGCTGTATTCAGCAAGATGACTAAACAGCAATGGGATGAAGTCTTAAGAGTTAATCTTGATAGTATGTACAATGTGACTCATCAGGTGGTAGAACAAATGCGTAACCAGAAAAGTGGCCGCATTATAAATATCTCTTCAGTTAACGCGCAGAAAGGACAGTTTTCTCAGACCAATTATGCGGCATCCAAGGCGGGCATTTATGGCTTCACTAAAAGTCTTGCGCAAGAGTTGATGTTAAAAAATATAACGGTGAACAGTATTTCACCTGGTTATGTCAATACGCGTTTAATGAAAGGAATTCGACCGGATATCCTGGATTCTATTATTGAATTAATTCCTGCAAAACGATTAGCAGAACCAGAGGAAGTTGCCTGGGTGGTAGAGTTTTTAGTCAATGAAAAAAGTTGTTACATTACCGGGGCAAATCTGAGTATTAATGGTGGTTTACATATGTATTAAGATCTGTTGTCATTGCGCTAAATTGAGTCGAAAAGTAATATTTTCGTCAATATAGTAGAATGTCACTAGACCATAGCCCTTTATGGTCAGCAGGAAGATAAGCAGACCTGGGTTGAGAGAACTATGGCAAGACTGATAAAGAAATATAAAAATCGCAGACTATATGACACTGAAAAAAGCCAATATATTACTGTTGAAGATCTTCAACGGTATGTAGTCGAAGGTTTGTCTTTTAAGGTAGAGGATTCTACTACGGGCAAAGATATTACCAATGCTACTCTGTTACAGATTTTCGTTGAAATGGAAAGTGGGGCCACGCAATTTTTATCTCCTGAAATACTAAGGCAATTAATTATTTTTGCTAACCACCCAATGCATCAGTCTTTTAAGTCGATGTTGGAGCAAATGTTTGCCAACATGGAAAAATTATTACAATCAAATCCTTATCTGAATGACTATAAAAAAGCTACCATGCTGTGGGATCAGCAAATGCAACAATTCTTTAAGCACTGGCAGGGATTTTTTGGTGTTAAATAGGATAAGTTTAATAGTGATGGAGCATCTATACTGAACTCCTGTAACAACAGTTAAAAATATTGCGCTGCAAAAAATTATTGCTTAACTCCTTGACAAATATTAAATAAAAGTACTATTATTTAATTGTGCAGTGCAACATAAAGGTGGAGAACATCATGACACAAGCTTATTTTGAAAACTGGAGCGACATAGCAAAAAAAATTCAAGAGCCGTTTCAAGCTCTGACAGAACTTAATGTAAAAACTTTACAAAGTCTTAGCTATTTAAAACCAGATGAACTCGCTAATACGAAAAAGCCAGAGGAACTACTCGAGAAACAAATTCATTTAGCAATTGAGAATGGACATAAGGCATTGGACTATTTACAAAAATCATTCCAAATTATGGAAAAAACAATGCTGTCATTAGTTCAAGAAGTAAAGAATAAGGCAGATATTAAGAAGTAATAGTCCATACTTAGCTACTGCTTAAGCAGTAGCTTTTTTCGCCAGTTGAATTTATTCAAATCCAAATACGCTTCTGCCACCATACAAAGCTGAAGCCTCCTTTTCATGAGCAATAATCTCTTCTACGGTAGGACCGCTGATAATCCTGTGCTCAAGTTCTCGTGCTTGTTTATCCAGCTTTTTAATGGCATCCAATTTTTCGTTTTGTCCAAGCTTTGCTTTTTGAATGGCTGTTTTCAAAACACGGATAGTTTCATCATACACTTTCACAGGAACAGGGAAGGGATGGCGATCTTTGCCTCCATGGGCCAGGGAAAAACGGGCGGGATCGGAAAATCTATAAGGAGCACCATGAATGATTTCAGCTACCATGGCTAAGGCCAGAATTGTTCTGGCGCCTACACCGGGTGTCAGGAGAAGTTCTGAGAAATCTTCCGGGCCGCGATCGATGGCCGCAGCAATGTTTCCATGCAAACGTCGTAAAGAAATATCTTCAGCTTTGACCTCATGATGTGTTGGCATCTCTAGATGAGGTAGTGGAAGCTGGCCTGCTTTAACAGTTACCCCTTTTGGAATAGCAGGTTTCCCTTTCGATACTTCTGCAAGAATACGTTCGGGAGAGAGTGTTTTCAAAAGATCAATTTGTCTGGATCGCGATATTTGGGCTCTTTGATCAGTAAGATTGATAATATTACCTTGATGAGGTCCTTCGATGGCGGTATGAGGCGCATCAATAAAACTGTCCAGTCCCTCGGATAACCAATGATATCGCCGTGCCTGTTTGTTGCTAGTATTCATACCCTGCTGAATAATAGCCCATTTTCCCTCGTCAGTAACAATAAAGCCGTGCAAGTAAAGGTCGAAACCGTCCTGAATAGCTGCGCTATCTACCTTGGCCACAAGGCGACTGGACTGGGCAAGTTGTTGACCATCAAAACCCACTCTGGAGCCAATGGTTATAAGTTCATGGGGAGTTTGACGCGAATATTTACCCCTGCCCCCACATACATGAATTCCTAGCTCTTTCGACAGCGGCGTTAAACCACGTTTAAGAGCACCGATGACACTGGTAGTAATGCCTGACGAATGCCAATCCATGCCCATGACTGAACCAAAGGATTGAAACCAGAAAGGATTGGCCAAACGCCGCAGAAATTCATCTCGTCCGTAATGATGTATGATGGCTTGGCTCATAACGGCCCCCAATTTTGTCATACGATCTGCTAGCCATGAGGGTACATGACCATAATGTAAAGGCAGATTAGCGCTACCTGTTTTTTGGGTCATATTTGCTTTGAAAGAATTTAGAGTAGGGAAATTATAGCGGGCTAGGCTGATTCATTCCAATTGCAGTATGGTGGCGCGTATAAAGAACTACCTGCTCCCTCGGCTTTGCGCATTCTGGAATGACGAGATGCAAAAAAATATAAAGGACTTCAACACATGTCATCCTGAAAACGACGAACTCAAAAAATAAAGACAACAGCAGCTTTCCTCGAAAGATTAATCAAATCAGCTGCTTAGTTCTAACGGCTAAGCTGGTTAAAATTATTATAGTTATTAACTCTATGAATCATAAGTTATTTGCAAGCTACAGTTTCCTCTTCGGCTGCGGGTGTGGTCTTACCTATCAATGATTCGGCGCTAAAATTAGTTATCCCTTGACCTGGTTCTTCCATAGCTGCTTTGTAGGTTTTAAAAACATACTTGCCGGGTGCATCGATTATTGGTTTAAAAGGCAGCTTATTAAAATCAGGGGCTTTTACAAGAGGACCTGATTCTTTTTTCAACCAATCCAGCCATTCAGGCCACCAGGAACCTGGATGGTGAATCGCACTGGCCAACCAATCTTCAGCAGTTTGATCTGTTCTTGTATTCCGATAGAAACCATATTTTTCACTGCTTGAGGGATTAACAATCCCTGCAATATGTCCTGAACCCCCCAATAAAAAACGTTTTTTTCCCTTCATCAGTTGGAACCCCCGATAAGTCGTTTGCCAGGGGGCAATGTGATCTTTTTGGGTGGATACAAAAAAAGTGGGGACTTTAATTTGGGTAACATCTAAAGGCACATGATTTAAATGAATTTTACCAGGATTAATTAAGTCGTTGTGAAGATACATCCAACGTAAGTATTGCGAATGCATTTTTGCAGGCATATTCGTAGCATCAGCATTCCAGTATAGAATATCAAAAGGTACGGGGTTTTTTCCCTGTAGGTAATTTTTAATAAAAAACGACCAGACAAGGTCGTTGGCTCTCAACGAGTTAAAGGTGCTGGCCATAAAGCGGCCGTCTAAAAATCCTTTCGCGTGCATTTCTTCTTCAATGCGTCGAATTTGTTGTTCATCAATGAACACAGAAATATCACCGGGATCACTAAAATCAATCATTGATGCAAGAAATGTCGCACTACGAACAGGCGTTTCGTTCAATGCATTCAAATAGGCAAGCAAGCAGGCAATTAATGTTCCACCTATGCAAAACCCAAGCACATTGACCTGTTCTACCTTAAGTTGCTTTTGTATAGTCTTAATCGCAGTAAGAGGACCTTCATTTAAATAATCAAACAAACCCTTGTCAGCATAACTGGCATCAGGATTTACCCAGGATATTACAAATACAGTAATTCCTTGTTTGACCAGCCAGCCAATGAATGAATTATGTGGACTTAAATCAAGGATGTAGTATTTATTAATCCAGGGTGGAACAATCAATAAAGGAATGGTGTTCACTTCTTCAGTTTGTGGGCTAAATTGGATGAGCTCCATCATTTCATTACGATAGATTACTTTTCCAGGTGTTGTTGCCAGATTTTCGCCAATTTTAAAGGCGTCTGTATCAGTCATTTTAATAATCAGACGTGAAGAACCTGTTTCCAAATCTGTAAGCAAATTCTGTAAGCCACGTAATAAATTTTTGCCGTGACTTTGAATGGTTTCTGCCATTAATTGGGGATTGGTGTGAAGAAAATTGGCTGGTGATAAGGCATCAAGATATTGTCTTGTAAAAAATTGTACTCTTTTGGCAAGTTGCTTGTCTCCATAATCTAAATGCTCAAAGAGAGAATTTAGGTGCTCGCTTGCTAACAGATAATGTTGGCTTAGCAGGTTAAAAAAGGGATTATTGACCCACTCCTCGCTACTGAAACGCCTGTCTTCAATGGGCATGGATTTCCCTTCCAACCAGTGGTTAAACTGTTCCTGCATTAAACTCATGGCATCTTGCCAGTAAGCAAGTTGCATTTGCCAAATTTGTTCCGGATTTTTCAACATTACTGTCAGTAAGGCCTGAAAATCGGTAGTGAGATCAATATACTGTTTGATAAGAGCAGGAAACTGCGCGGGTTGTTTCTTCATCCCATCAATTAATTGAAGACTTTTCATTGCAACAGAGTGCATGAGATCACTAAGTTCTGTATCTTGGGTCATCCGAGCTCCTACAAAATCGTTAAACTTACTGCATTTATCTAGATTATCAAAAGCTATCTAAATACCAAAATTAAATCTATCTCTTAAGATAGTCTATTTATTTGGAATAAATTCAGAATATAGCTCTATTTTTTTATTTCTGCTGTGCAATTAATTTTTATTGTTGGCCAACGAAGTCTATTTTTATCGCTAATTCAATAGATTGTCCCATGCGTTCTTCTAATAATTATTTTTAAACGTTAGTTTAAGCCTAGTGGTGCATTGCAAAATAGAGTTCCCTCTTCTACACTGAGAGTTAGTTGTTCACTATGCTCGGTATTAAAACAATTATGAAAGCAGTAGACATCTTAAGTATAGCCTCTGTAGTACCTGAACAATCTGTATCTAGTCACGAAATAATCCATGAGGCGAATGGCCATCTCAGTGATGAGGTTCACAACATGCTTGGCTCAATGTTTATCAATCAACGCTATGCTGTTGTGGACGATTATCCACGTTATCTGGCAGGAAAGAAACCCAGAAAATTAGTGGAGGACATTAATGAGCTTGCAGTGAAATCAATTTATAAATGTGTAGACTCCATCAATAAAGCATTGGATATTTGCTTGTTTATTACTGTGACTAATACTGCACTAAGACCCTTGCCTTGTATGGCTTATGAAGTTATTGCCAAGGTGAATCCGGCAGTTCTCCCACGGGATGTCAGTGTAATAAATATGCAAAATCAAGGCTGTTCTTCGATGGTTAAGGCTATTGAGATTGCACAATCTTTTTTAATAGCAAATCCTGGGAAACAAGCTTTAATTACCATTGCAGAGGCACATACTGCTATGGTTCCCCCTACTTTAACACAAAAAACAATTGGTTTTAATGAAATAAAAGCAATGCCTGAGGGGGAAGAAAAAGAAACTGCACAACTTAAAATAAACAATTTGATTAATAGCTATTTATTTGGTGATGGTGCGGTTTCAATGTTGCTACAGAGTAGTGAAGAAGAGCAAAATTTTAAATGTTGTCATCTTACTAATCAATCTTACAAAGATACTGAGATTTTGCATATGGATGAGGGTGGCAGTTACAAGCCCCTATATAATGGATTTCCTCAGTATTTTTTAAGTAAAGTAGTGCCTGCCCGAGGTCTTTTTTATAGCAAATGCTTGTTTGAAAAGCTTTGCAGTAGCTCTAAAGATAATGACATCAATGACATTGATTTTTTTCTTATCCATACCGGAAGTAAAAAAATTATTGATGGCATTAGAAATGCGTTTTGTCTAGAGGAAAACGAGAAAGTCTCTCACTCTTATTCAGTCATTAAAAATTTTGGAAATTTATCCTCGTGTTCCATTGGATTTATGCTTGATGAGGCACTGAATAGAGATAAAAAAACAGGTAATTTTTTATTAATTTCTTTTGGGGTGGGTTTTAGTGGCAGTATTGCTAAATGGCAATTAAGAAGAGCTTATTAATATCTATATTTTATGCTTCGGTCGGTAACCTATGTGGGACAACTATTTTTAGCATAGCCATGCAAAAAGGAGTTGGGAATGAGTAATAATAATGAAATTTTAGCAAGCGGTGGTTATCTACCTAAAAAAATAATTCTTAATCAAGAGCTTGAATCATCAATGGCTACGACCGATGCCTGGATTACCCAAATGACGGGTATCAAACAGCGCCATATGCTTTCTGAAGATGAAGATTTTCTCAACTGTAGCTACAAGGCAGCACTTGCCGCTCTCGAGGAGGCAGACGTGTCACTACAAGCAATTAATTTAATCATTGTTGCAACGACGACACCTTATCAGCTGATGCCAAGTACAGCAGTCATGCTTCAGCAAAAGCTTGGAGTAACAAATTGTGTTGCTTTTGACATGCAAGCAGCTTGCTCGGGTTTTCTCTATGCGTTAGGTACTGCTAATTATCTGATGAAAGCAAATTCGCAGTTTGAATATGCGTTGGTTTTGGGATGTGATGCTTTTTCTCATGTGATTGATCATAATGATAGAACAACAGGGATACTTTTTGGTGATGGTTTCGGAGCATTTTTATTAAAACGTGCAGGAGATTCTGATACAAAGGGAATTTTTTATTGCAAATTAGGTTCCGACGGCCAAGGTGTTGATGATTTATATATTCCCTGGGGAATGGGTCAAGGGATACAAACCGCGGAGGAAAAGAAGCCTTTCATCATTATGAATGGCAAGCAAGTATTTAAACATGCTGTTTCCCGTTTTACTCAAGAAATTAAGCAAGCGCTGGAAACTATGCATCTAACTATTGCAGATATTCAGCACTTTGTTCCTCATCAGGCCAATATTCGCATTTTACAAGCAGTAGCTGCTGCCTTGAATATACCGATGGAAAAATTTATTGTGTCTCTCGATAAGCATGCCAATACCTCAGCAGCCTCCATTCCACTTGCATTCAATCAAGCGTATCAGGAAGGAAAAATCCAGCGAGGCGATTTAGTGTTACTGTGTGCATTTGGTGCCGGATTTACCTGGGGTACCACCATTTTTGAGTTTTAGACTCTTCTTAACCTAACTGTGCTTTTAGGTTGAGGAACTTCGACTTCATCTGACTTTTTGCCAGATTTAACATCTGTTGTCGTTTTGAATAAATGTAATCCAGAAGTATGTTGGGAAAGCGATCCGTTATATTGCCATGAATAGCCGATATCATTGGCAAGTGCCTCGAATAATTTGAAATCTGAGCGATTTAATTTAGTTTTGTTGGCTATCTTTAATAAACCAACGATTTCACTTCTATCGGGCTTCCAAATTCGAACCTTACCACCCACCATTAATGTCATGGGAAGATCTAAATGATGTTGATTTTGTAAATAATATTTAGCAATGTATAGTTTAAGTTTCGTATCAAAATTAGAGTTTTTTCCTACTAATCCTATCAATGATTCTGGAAAGAAATTACCATTAACTTCATTATATTTGGTGTAACGTGGGTGGTTGAACCTTGGATCTGCACAATGCTCTTTATATTTTTCCATAAACTCTTGTCTGGAAAGGAATGGTTCAAATTTATGTTTATCTTTGGAAGCATTATAGAAGTTATCATGGCCATGGCTGATTGATGTCATTCCATCATGGAACATATAAGCTCTGATCGTTGACTTATCTGCGTCATAAACAACTCCTATGTCGGTAAATAATTCCATTTTTACACCAGGAACAATTAAGGAAGCACAGCGACCTCTTTGCCCATTTCGTTCAACATTTTTATACGTTCCATTCATGCGGGTTGTAGTTAAATATTTAAGCTCATCTTCTAGATCCTTAAATCCTGGCTGTATTCGCACACCTCTAACCACAAATCGACCTTCTTTAAGAAGAAATTGAAGTTTCTCCGGAGATAGTTCATATTGGGCTGCAGTTTTTTTCTTCTCAGCATACCTACTTTGCAAATCACTTTTCATGTAGTCGTAGGTCGCTTTAATACTAGTTACTGGCGTTTCAAAGCTAGCTGCTATTTTTGCTGCCAACTCTATTGCCTCCGGAGCTGCTTTCCCATCCTTACAAATTGGTTGTATTATCACTTTTGGTTGCTTGCCGAATAGCCATCTTGAAAGGAAATTTGGGGCATAAATTTGAATAGAAGCTAATGTGGAGTGTTCATTTGATAATGTAATGGTTCCCTCGTATCCAGTAAAAATGGTTAACCATGATTTTGGCTGGGTTATAGTCAGCTTAATAGTATTGCCTACCCCAGGAAATAAATGGCGAGCTTCTATTATGGAGGAGTGAAGCAATGAATTTAATCGATTAAGCGTAGAATCATGATTGAGGGCACTGGAAGCAATTACATAACCAGGCTCTATTTTAATGAAATTTACCTCAAAAGGATTCGCTTTGATATCATTGTAGAGCTCTTGTAGGAAATGTTCATCAAAATCTGCACCATTATTACAGCCGCGTAGATTTCTTTTAAGCCCATTGAAATCCATTTTTCTATTTGAAGCTATATTTGGATTATGTAAATCAGTATTCAGCATGATGGTCTGGAATGCCAAAATGTAACCGGCATCTTTGTTGGCAATGTTGCCCCCAGGATTTTTCTTGTAATATTCTTCGCTAAAACTTTCTACCAATCTATCAATCTTTTGTGCTTCGCCTGGTAATTTAAAAGCGCTTAAAAAACGTCTTAAACTCTGTGTGAAATTTTGTCCTGTTAAATCAATTTTACCAGTAAACGCAGTTAAAACAGCCTTATTCTCAGCATCGGGACCACTTAGATAATCACCAACTGCTTCTAAATCCAGATTTTTCTTTTCTTTATGAAAAAAATCGGCAATGTGTTCTTCTACGGCATCTACATTACATACCGCACATATCTCTTTTATTTTTTGAATCCCGTTTTTAGGTTTACGGTTAAATGCTTTAATAATTTTCATGCGTCTAGCATGAATTTCCTCTCCAATATTTTTTAGATGGATTGTTTTATGCAAATTTTTATTAAATTTTTGAGCTGTTGTACCGTTTACTTCCCGCGTAATGAAATTTTCAGTTTGAGCCTGAATAGCTTTATTTACCGCAGTGATATCGGATTGATAGCCTTTAGGCAGAGCGCGTTTATACCTGCCTGTAGACGGATGACAATCTTCAATTTGGATGCATAGAGTTTCTGATAACCTGACAGGTTTTTCCAATTCAATTTTTAATTTATTTAATTCCTTGAGATCTAGTCTACCTTCTTTAGCTGCTTGCATATTTTCGGCTAATTTTTGATGTCGAATTTGTAGCTCCCTTCGAATTAGCCGAGTACGTTCCTTAAGGTTTTTCCTAATGCTACCCTTACTCATTATTTCGCTCTAATAAAACTCTATATAATTATTATATAGTCATATTGTTAAATAAATATTAAGTGCATTGGGCTCTTAAGAAAGTTTTTAGGTGGCACCGTCAACTTGGTTAGTTAGACGTGAAATAAGAGATTATTTAAAAACTAAACAATTCTTCTCCTGCACACTGTTGTAAGTTACAATTTAGCCAATTTATTTTCATTGCCTAACGAATGCAGCTAAAAGAGTTAAAATTAGCGGGATTCAAGTCCTTTGTTGATCCTACTGTTGTGCCTTTCCCTAGTCAATTAGTGGCTGTTGTTGGTCCTAATGGGTGTGGAAAATCCAATGTCATTGATGCCGTGCGCTGGGTTATGGGGGAAAGCTCTGCAAAGAATTTGCGCGGGGAATCAATGACAGACGTTATTTTTAATGGATCAACTCACCGAAAGGCAGTAGGTCAGGCATCTGTTGAACTGATTTTTGATAATAGTCTTGGGCGTTTAACCGGCCAATATGGCAGTTATCAGGAAATTTCAGTCAAAAGAGTGGTGACCCGTGACGGAGAGTCCTCTTATTACTTAAATGGTAGTCGTTGTCGACGTCGTGATATTACCGATATATTTTTAGGGACTGGTGCCGGAGCAAAGGGGTATTCCATTATTGGTCAAGGAACGATCTCGCGTATTGTTGAGGCTAGACCAGAAGAACTAAGAGCTTATCTGGAGGAAGCGGCCGGCGTTTCAAAATACAAGGAGCGACGTCGTGAAACGCTATTGCGCATCAACCACACACGGGAAAATCTAGCACGCGTGGCAGATATTAGAGATGAGTTAGAGAAGCAGTTACAGCGACTTGAGCGACAGGCAAAAGCTGCTGAACGATATAAAATGTTAAAGGCAGAGGAGCGGTTATATAGGGCAGAAATTTTAGCGTTTAAGTGGCAATCACTTACAGAAGAACAAACTAAAAAGCAAACCCTGATAAAACAGCTTATGGCGGATTACGAAAAACATCAGACAAATGTGACTGAAGCCTTTAAGCACGGCACGCTGCTTCGGGAAAAAATTCAGGATGACAATGAAATTTTTCAGCAAGTCCAAGCCAATTTCTATCAATTATCAACCGACATTGCCCGTCTGGAAGAAACCATCCAGCAAAACCAACGTGAAAAGCAACGTCTACGGGCTGATCAGCAACAAAACCAAGTCGATTGGCAAGCAGTAAATAACCAAATACAACACGATAAAGAGCTGTTACAACAGAGTGAACAATGGGTAAAAACCTTACTTGATAAAGAGCAAGCACTTCAAGCTGAATTTAATGAGAAGCAGCAAGCGCTGCTGGAAGCGCAAGCGCAGCAAACAGCTTCGAATGCCAGGGTACAAAGTATTCAGGCTGAGCTCAATAAAGCCTTGCGAGAAATGCAGGTTGAACAAGTACGCCTGCAACATATTGCTGAGCAACGTCAACAAGTATTAACCCGTTTGGAAAAAATTACTGAAGAACAGCAAGTTAATGACATAAATACACTTACTGAAGAACTTAAAGCTCATAAAGAATCAATCACAACGCTCGCAGCACTGGTGCAACACAGGGAGCATGTTTATCAGCAAATTTCTGCAGAGCTTGCTGGATGTCGGGAACAATTTTTAGAGACTGAAACCTTCGTGTTGAAGACGCAGGACGATATTTATTCTTTGGCGACGCAACAGGCAACAGTATCCGCTACACAGCAAGCAGCTCTGGGACGTGCTCAAACCGCTTCCAATCTGGAACTGTGGAAAGAAAATTCCAGATTGGTTGAAAAATTGACTGTTGAAAAAGAATGGCAATATGCCTGCGAAATGGTTTTGGGGGATAATTTGCAGGCAATTGTTCTTGATTCTATAGAAGCACTATGGCCAACCCTAAAAGATATCCCTGCGAAATCGGCAATATTTCTCACACCCAAAGCAGATCACTCTTTAACAAAGCGTTATCCCTGTTTAAGTGACAAGGTAACAGGGCCGATACCTCAGGGGTTGTTTTCGCTGGATACTATTTATGCTGCTGCAAATTTGGACGAAGCCTTATCCTGGTTGCCTAATTTGCTTGATACAGAATCAGTCATTACTCCTGATGGCTATTGGCTGACTAAAACCTGGGTCAAAATTGCTGTACCCTCTACTCAGCAAGAACAAAATGGCTTATTGCTAAGACAGGAGGAATTGCTAACGCTTAATGAAAGTCTTGCTTTAGCTCAGACAACACTCTCTAATTTAAAAAACAAACGGGATCAATTGCATCAACAGCTTAAAGAATATGAGCTGCATCTGGAAATGGCTAAGCAGGATTTATCCCATGCGCGTGATGATTATAAAACTTGTGAAGCAGAGATTACCAATAAAGAACGCTCGCTCCAGCAGGCGGAAACACGAAGAAATCTATTAATAATTGAACAGGAAGAGCTTGCAGCAAGGCTGGAAGAGCTTGCAAGTGAAAAGGAGGATGCGGAGTCTTCCTTATCATTGGCAACTGAGGCGGTTAAGTCTTATGAAGAAGAGCAAAAAATTATAACTGCTCAAAAAGGTGCTGAGGAAGAAATCGTATTACATTATCGAGATGCAGTTGATGAAGCAAGAGCTGCTTTGCATCAAAACCAACTGGTTTACGATAGAGAAACAATTAAAATCCAGCAGCTTGAAGAAAATATAAAACGTGACCAGCGAAGATTGGCAACACTAAAGGAGCGTATGGAAATCCTGGCTGCCCGTCTGATGGCTTTGGAAACACCAGAAACACAATTTGAGGAAACGCTGCAAGAAAAAATTCTCCAACACCGTGAACTGGAAATGCAATTAATGGTTTGCAGGGAAAATTTAAATGCATTGACAAAGGAGTTGGACTCTTTTGAAACTCTGCTGCGTACCGAAGAAAAAAATGCCCAGGTAATTCAGGAACAAATGCAACAAGAACAAATGCAGGAACAAGTACTTTCTGTTCGGGCGAGTGACATTATTGAATCACTGACAGAACTTGATGTTCAGTTAAAGGAATTAATTGCCAATTTACCACCAGGAATGTCTCAGGCATTACGTGAACAAATGTTGAATGAAGTTGTTGAAAAAATTAAACGTCTGGGGGCAATTAATTTAGCTGCGATTGAGGAATATGATTGTGAATCCCAACGTAAACAGCATTTGGATGAGCAATATCAGGATTTAAATGAGGCTTTGGCCACACTTGAAGCTGCGATTGAAAAAATGGACAAAGAAACGCAGCAGCGCTTTAAAGCGACATTTGACGAAGTAAATACGGCATTTCAGTCACTTTTTCCACGTCTTTTCGGTGGAGGACGTGCCATGTTAGAGTTAACCTGTGATAATCTGTTGGAAGCTGGTATTTTGGTAATGGCTCAACCTCCAGGCAAACGAAATAGTACCATTCATTTGCTCTCGGGAGGTGAAAAAGCAATGACTGCAGTGGCTTTAGTATTTGCTATTTTCCAATTAAATCCATCTCCATTTTGTATGTTGGATGAAGTGGATGCTCCACTGGATGATGTCAATGTCGGCCGATTTTGTACTTTGGTAAAAGAGATGTCACAATTCGTGCAATTCCTGTTTATCACGCACAATAAAGTAACTATGGAATTGGCAGATCACCTAATTGGAGTAACCATGCGTGAACCGGGTGTTTCCCGTGTGGTTGCAGTGGATGTTGAACAAGCTTTGTCTATGAGCTCATCCTGATGGTAAGAGTTCTTTAACAGAGGAGTTAAAAATGCAGGCAAATTGGAGTCTTATCCTTAATGTGTTATTGCTCATTGGGGTTGTGATTGCAATAGGACGCTTAATGAAGGCAAGACGTCAAAGCTTAAACCCGATCAGCTATCAACCCTCATTAGGGCAAACGGAAAATAAGCATTTTGATGACATTATAGCGGTACGTAAAGTCAATCAGGATTTTCACAAGGAAGTGAGTGAATATGATAAAGCTGCTTCAGCCAAGATGCCAGCAATTGGGGAAATGGATGAAAATCCTGTTTCAACCAACGAGCCAGGTAAGTCCTTAATGATGTTTTTATTAGCTAAAGAAAACCGTCAATTGGCTGGTTATGAATTACTGCAAACTGTATTGGCGGCAGGTCTGCGCTTTGGTGAAGGCCAATTGTTTCATCGACATCAGTATGCAAATGGGCAAGGCCCTGTGCTTTGCAGTCTTGCTGCAGCCACGGCAAGTGGCGTTTTTGATTTACAAAATATCGGGGCATTTAGCGTAAGAGGACTTTGTCTTTTTATGCAATCATCAGGTAATCCCACGATTGATGCTGAGCGTCTTGATATTATGTATGAAACTGCCAAGCAGTTATGCGATGGTCTGGATACTCACCTGCTGGATGAACAGCGCCAGCCATTTACAGAGGCAAGTTTGACGCGTTATTACCGTATGCTCAATATAAATGAATCTTATGAGTCAGCCGCTCTGGCTTAAATGCACTTCTGAAGAGCTTACACTGCAAGTTAAAGTCAAACCTGGGGCTAAACAAAATAAATTATTTCTCAATACAACAGGTCGCTTGCAGATAAGCCTGCAAGCAAGTCCTCAAGAAGGCAAAGCGAATAAAATGCTCATAGCTTATTTATCACAATTATTACGCGTGCCGCAAAAGCAAATTTCACTCCTTCATGGTGCTACTTCACGCAATAAACTTATCCGTATAAAAATTGCTGCTAAGGAGCAAGACCGCTTAATTCAAATTTTATCTGCAATATCTTGAGATGTTGTTATTCCTGTACAGGCGAGGCGGGAAATTTTCAAACGGTTATATAATTATGTGAGTGTATAAAATTAGCGCTCTCTCTGGTGACTTCACCTAATAATCAGTACACTAAGGTTTTAACTACTTTAAATTGCTATGAATCTAACAAATATTGCAAACTTACTGGGGGTGCCTTGTAATAGCAAGGAAACAGTGACAGGTTTTTGTATCGACAGTCGTCAAATCAAACCAGGAAATATCTTTGTTGCGATACAAGGAGAGCATTTTGATGGCCATGATTTTATGGCCGAAGCTGTTTCAAAAGGAGCAATAGCAATTATTTGTAGCAAACCGGATAAAGGAGTGCTTATACCACAATTTGAAGTTCCTGATCCATTAAAAGCCTTGGCAAAAACGGCGACTGCTCATCGACAAACGATTCATTGTCCAATCATTGCATTGACTGGTAGCAATGGCAAAACCAGTGTAAAAGAAATGATCGCCTCCATTCTACCAAAGCCTGCACATGCAACTCCTGGCAATTTAAACAATCATATTGGTGCACCCTTGAGTGTGCTGCAATTAACTACCAGTCATCGCTATGCAGTGTTTGAGTTGGGGGCTAACCACGTGGGAGAAATTGCCTATACTGCTGCCATTGTGCAACCTCAAGTGGCACTGATTAATAATATTGCACCTGCACATATTGGTGAATTTGGCTCCATTGAGGGAGTTGCTCGTGCAAAAGGAGAAATCTATCAGGCATTGCCAGCAGGAGGAGTAGCTGTTATCAATGAGGATGACAGCTATGCTCATTTTTGGGATAGCAGTTTAACCGATAAGAAGGTCTTACGTTTTTCACTCCATAAGCCGGTTGATGTCTACGCAAAAACTATTCAGTTTAATGAACAAGGATGTGCCCGATTTGATTTAGTATTACCTACAGACCAGGGACAGGTCACATTGCAAGTCCCCGGTGAACATGCTATTGCCAATGCATTGGCGGCAGCGAGTTGTAGTTATGCTGTTGGCATCAGTTTGCCCCATATCATTGAGGGCTTAGAGCATTTTCGAGGTGTTGCTGGACGTATGACTTTCCTGCAAGGTAAAAATCAATCTTTAGTCATTGACGACACTTACAATGCCAATTTACGCTCAGTTTTAACGGCTGTTTCCGTGTTAGCCAAACGTCGAGGTCGCCGTATTCTTGTGTTGGGCGATATGGGGGAGCTTGGCAGTTGGACTCAAGCGCATCACGAAGAAGTGGGATATGCTGCTCAACGCCAGGGTATTGATTTATTAATGACTTGCGGTATTCATAGTGCGCATAGCAGTAAAGCTTTTGGAGATAGTGCCAAACACTACAGTAGCCAAGAAGAGCTAGCCCAGGATTTGCTCAATAAACTGGATGCTGATACAACTGTATTGGTAAAAGGTTCGCGCTCCGCCGCAATGGAAAAAATTGTGCATAGACTGGTGGGTTGAACGACTCAGAATATGCTATGCTTGGCAACTTTTTGCGCGGCCTGAAAACGCACCAATATTCAGGCTACACCCTAACTTTTTAATGAGGTATTATTAACATGCTTTACTGGTTAACGCAGCTATTACAAGGACAGTATCATGCGTTTAGGGTATTTCAGTACTTAACATTTCGTTCTATTTTGGCTGCATTAACAGCACTGCTTGTGGGGCTATTTTGTGGTCCTCTCATGATTAAATGGCTGCGAAATTTGCAAATCGGGCAAATGGTACGTGATGATGGGCCTCAAACCCATTTATCTAAAGCAGGAACTCCCACTATGGGGGGCGTATTGATACTACTGGCTATTATTGTCAGTTGCTTGCTATGGGGGGATCTAAGGCAGGTTGCATTATGGTTGGTATTATTGGTTACCACCGGATTTGGTCTGGTCGGTTGGGTTGATGATTATCGCAAACTAGTACGTAAAAATAGCAAAGGATTACCTGCACGGTGGAAATATTTTTGGCAATCAATCATAGCACTTGGAGCAGTGCTATACCTCTATCTGAATGCTGAAATTCCTGTACAAACACAACTCACTGTCCCATTCTTTAAAGAGTTACTGATTAATTTGGGCCCGTTATTTCCGGTGCTAGCCTATTTTGTCATCGTTGGCAGTAGTAATGCTGTCAATCTCACAGATGGATTGGATGGCTTGGCAATTGTTCCTATTATAATGGTTGCAGGGGCGCTGGGCATTTTTGCGTATGCAAGTTCCAATTCGATCTATGCTCATTATTTGGCCATTCCCTTTGTGCCCAATACCGGTGAGTTAACTATTTTTTGTTCGGCAATTGTGGGTGCAGGTTTAGGTTTTCTGTGGTACAACAGCTATCCCGCGCAAGTATTTATGGGAGATGTGGGTTCTTTGGCATTGGGCGCTGCGCTTGGAATGGTTGCTGTTATTGTAAGACAGGAGCTTGTGCTTTTAATTATGGGTGGCTTGTTTGTGATTGAAACAGTCTCAGTCATTTTACAAGTTGGCTATTTTAAATATACAGGCGGTAAGCGTTTATTCCGCATGGCACCACTACATCATCATTTTGAATTAAAAGGATGGTCTGAACCTAAAGTTATTGTGCGGTTTTGGATTATGACTGTAGTGTTTGTGCTCTGTGGTTTGGCAACTTTGAAACTTCGCTAGGTGACATCATGAAGCAATTACTTTATTTAGTTGCTGGTTTGGGAAAAACGGGACACTCTATTGCTGGTTATTTACGGCGGCGAAATTTGCCTTTTGTCGTTTTTGATACCCGTCGCGAAGTAACGGGATTGGCTGAGTTTGCTGCTGCATTTCCTGGTGTTGATATTTTTTTAGAAAATTTACCCCATGCTCTCTATCAACAGTTGGCGGGGATTATTGCAAGTCCTGGTATTTCGCTGGATGAACCTTTTTTGCAAGAAGCTTTTCGTCTTAACATTCCAGTGTTTGGTGACATTGAATGTCTGACTCGTGAGACATCTTCACCAATGATTGCTATTACTGGAACCAATGGCAAATCAACAGTCACAACCTTAGTTGGAGAAATGGCCAAGGCCGCCGGGTTGTCGGTAGCAGTTGCAGGTAATATTGGTCTGCCGGTTCTTGATCTTTTGGATAATGATCAAACTTATGACCTTTGGGTATTAGAGTTATCCAGTTTTCAGTTGGATTTGACGCATTCTCTTAAACCAGTAGCAGCCACTATTTTAAACCTTTCTCCTGATCATTTAGACAGGCATCATACTTATGAGGCTTATATTAATTCAAAGCAACGTATTTATCAAAATGCCCAAGTCCTTTTATACAATCGACAAGATGCCCATACCTATCCAAACACTGACCTAATTCAGGGTAATAAAGCCAGTTACGGTTTGGATAAGCCTGATGCTGCAAATTGGGGAATTGTTGAGAAAAATGGTAGGCCTTATCTTGCACAAGGTGAATACTGCTTTTTAGCAGTTGATGAATTACGTATTAAGGGAAAACACAACTGGCAGAATGCATTAGCTGCATGTGCTTTGGCTCGTGCAGCGGGTATAGATTTTCAATCTATCGTTAGCGTGCTCCAATCGTTTAAAGGGCTTCCCCATCGGTGTCAATGGGTTAGAACTTTAAATCAGGTTGATTGGATTAATGATTCCAAGGGAACTAACATTGGAGCCACACTTTCTGCCATTTCTGGAATAGGAGGTTCCATGCAGGGAAAAATTGTATTAATTGCCGGTGGCCAAGGGAAGGGGGCGGATTTTACTGAATTACGCAGCCCCGTGGCTGATTATGTGCGTTCGGTAGTGCTCATTGGTGAAGATGCAGACAAAATGGAGGAGGCTCTTGCTGATGTAGTACCAGTTCTTCGAGCACCTTCTCTTGATGGCGCTGTAGTACTGGCAAAAGAACAAGCCAAACCGGGAGATGTCGTATTGCTATCCCCAGCCTGTGCAAGTCTTGATATGTTTAGAGATTTTAATCACCGTGGTGAAGTATTTACTAATTTAGTAGGAAAGTTGTGAGTACGATGCATCCCAGACATTATAATTTGCGTGGAAAACCCACTCACAAACCCATTGCTCTTTATGACAAATGGTTGATGGGGGCTGTTCTGGGGCTAATTATAATCGGCTTGATGATGGTTGCTTCCAGCTCTATCATGATTTCTACCAAATATTATCATCAGCCTTTCCATTTTTTAATTAGACAAGCCTGTTATCTCTTTGCCGGATTTTTAACAGCACTGGTCGTCATGCGAATAGATAGTACATTTTGGGAAAAAACAAGTGTGCCTCTTTTGCTCATTTGTTTACTGATGCTTTTGCTGGTTTTAATCCCGGGAATAGGTCGTATAGTGAATGGTTCAAGACGCTGGCTGGCTTTTGGTCCTATAGGAATTCAGGTTTCCGAGTTAGCCAAGCTCACCATGGTTTTTTATGTTTCAGGCTATTTGGTGCGCCAGCAAGAGAGTGTCCGACATAGTGTGATAGGTTTCGTTAAGCCCATGATAATTTTAGGTCTGGTGTCGCTTTTGCTACTTAAAGAGCCAGATTTTGGCGCTACAGTAGTCATTTCAGGCACCGTAATGGCTCTTTTATTTTTAGCCGGGGTAAAATTTCGCTACTACATTGGGCTGCTAATTATTGTTACTTGTGGTTTAGCCATGATTGCGCTTGCATCACCTTACCGTGTAGCACGTATCACTGCTTTTCTGGATCCCTGGGCAGATCAATTTAACAGTGGTTATCAATTGACACAATCACTGATCGCTTTTGGGCGTGGTGGCTGGCTGGGTGTTGGTTTAGGTGACAGTGTGCAAAAATTATTTTATTTACCAGAGGCACATACCGATTTTTTATTTGCGGTGTTGGCTGAAGAACTGGGTCTGGTGGGCGTACTGTTGGTATTAATTTTGTATAGTATACTGGTGATAAGGGGTATAGCTATTGGTTTTACTGCTTACAGCCAGGAACGTTTGTTTGCCGCTTTTACAGCCTATGGACTAACATTCTGGATAGGATTGCAAGCAGCAATTAACATGGGAGTCAATTCGGGCTTACTACCTACAAAAGGGTTAACATTGCCACTACTGAGTTATGGTGGTGCCAGTATGGTAGTGAATTGTGTAGTTATGGCACTGTTATTGCGTATTGATCATGAAAACCGTTGGCAATCTTTAGGATTAAGAGCGCTAACCTAATAACCGTAGAGCAATGTATTGGTAAAAAATTCTTTGCAGACCAGTACGGCTCATACTAAAGGGGAATTTTGTGAATAACATAGGGCAGTTTCTATCACCAAGGATGGGTCGAGTAGAACAAATTCATTTTGTCGGGATTGGTGGCGCTGGAATGTGCGGTATAGCCGAGGTTTTGCATAATCAAGGTTATCGCATTACAGGCTCTGACCTTAGTGAAAGCCGTTCGGTACAGCGATTACAATCTTTGGGTATTCAAGTTTTTATTGGCCATCGCGTTGAAAATATTATGGGTGCAGATGTAGTTGTGCGCTCAACGGCTGTTAGCGCAGAGAATCCAGAGATTACTGCGGCAAATGAGCAATTGATTCCAGTGATTCCGCGTGCTGCCATGCTTGCAGAATTGATGCGTTTTCGACATGGTATTGCTATTGCCGGTACTCATGGCAAAACAACGACCACAAGTTTAGTCAGTAGTCTTTTGGCTGAAGGCGGTCTTGACCCCAGTTTTGTTATTGGTGGTAAATTGAATAGCTGTGGTACCAATGCTCAATTGGGAACCTCAGCCTATTTTGTGGCAGAAGCAGATGAAAGTGATGCCTCCTTTTTATTTTTGAAGCCGATGATGGCGGTTGTTACTAATATTGACGCCGATCACATGGGTACTTATGATGATAATTTTGATAAATTACGCAATACTTTTGTTGAATTCTTGCACCATTTGCCTTTTTATGGCTTGGCGGTCTTGTGTATTGAAGACCCGGAAGTTCATCGGATTCTTCCGGCAGTACAACGACCCACGCGTACTTATGGCTTTCGTGAAGAAGCTCACTATCGTGCGCTTGATTGGACGCAAAATGGCTTGCTAAGTGAGTTCAGGGTACAAAGACCTGCTCCTTTTACCTCCTTGACTATTCAATTTCAATGGCCCGGGCGTCATAACGTTTTAAATGCATTGGCTGCCATTGCTATTGCCACAGAACTAGGTGTTAATGATGAGTCTATTGTTAAAGGGTTAATGAACTTCCAGGGGGTAGGCCGACGCTTTCAAATGCTTGGAGAGCGGCGCTTTGAGCGAGGCTCTGCTATTATTGTGGATGATTATGGTCATCATCCACAGGAAATTCGTTCCACCATTGATGCATTTCGCCACGTTTGGCCAAACAAGCGATTAGTACATGTATTCCAACCTCATCGCTACAGTCGTACTCAGTCATTATTTAACCAGTTTGTCGATGCCTTAAGTTTGTCAGATGAATTACTGCTGATGGATATTTATCCAGCAGGAGAGCAGGCTATTCCCGGCTTAAGTAGTGAAACGTTGCTCAGGCAGATTAGCCAAAGTAATTCAAATGCAAGATTGGTTAATGAGAAAAATCTTACCCAGGTATTGGATGAGCTGATTACGGATGATAGTGTCATCTTAATGCAAGGTGCTGGTAATATTGGCCAGTTGGCGCTTAATTTAATGCAATCTTCAGTGCGAGAATCAGCGTGAAAACTATAGATACCACGAGTACGGAAGCTTACCAAGGACAGCTGCTGCTTAATGAGCCGCTTGCTGATTATACAACCTGGCGAGTCGGGGGTGTTGCGAGCAAATTGTATAAACCGGCCAATATCGCTGATTTAGCGGTTTTTCTCAGTCAATTACCCAAAGATGAGCCCTTGCTGTGGCTGGGTTTAGGAAGTAATTCCTTAATTAGAGACAAAGGATTTAAGGGAACCGTTATCTTGACTCAAGGCTGCCTTAAAGAGATCCGCTTAATTGGAGAGGAACTTGTTCATGTAGAGGCAGGTGTCTCCTGCGCTACGATGGCCAGATTTTGTGCTCGGGCAAATTTGGCGGGCGGTGAATTTTGGGCTGGAATTCCCGGTACGATGGGAGGCGCTTTACGAATGAACGCCGGTTGCTTTGGTGGGGAAACCTGGCAATCTGTAGTTGAGGTAGAAACGATAACGCGCAGTGGCGAGTTGCGAATACGAAAACCTGAAGAATTTGAAATAGCCTATCGTCATGTGGCAGGATTACAAGATGAGTGGTTCGTTGCCGCCACCTGTCGATTGGTAAAAGGGGAAAAGGAAAAATCCTTAAACCTCATTAAAGAGTTATTAACACATCGAGCAAATACGCAACCCACCAGTGAATATAACTGTGGCTCTGTGTTTAGAAATCCTCCCGGTAATTTTGCCGCCTGCTTGATTGAATCTTGTGGACTGAAAGGAAGGCAGATTGGGGGAGCAGTTGTTTCAGAAAAACATGCCAATTTTATAATTAACCAACAGGGTAGTGCCTTGGCCAGTGATATTGAATCCTTAATTGAGTTAATACGAGAGACAGTTCATCAACAAACCAATGTTGAATTAATTCGCGAAGTGCACATCCTCGGAGACCTTTAATGGCTAAATTGATTAATTTGTTATTGCTTTATGGTGGAAAATCAGGTGAGCATGAAGTTTCATTGGTTTCTGCGGCTTCTGTCTTGAGAGAATTGGATACCAGTAAGTATCGCATTATTCCTGTAGGAATGGATAAAGACGGACAGTTCTACTTAAATAGCTATGAAGAATTAAAAGCGTTTAAAGAAAGTTTGCCTGTAAAAACAGCGCAATCACGTGTCATCCCCAGCCTGCTAATGAATGGCCGTTTAGCCGTTGATGCAGAGGTTGTCTTTCCTGTTGCTCACGGCCCGCTGTACGAGGATGGCTGCTTACAAGGGCTTCTGGAATTAGCGGGTGTTGCCTATGTAAGTTGCGATGTATTAGCATCTGCAATTGGTATGGACAAAGATATAGCAAGGCGTCTTGCTTGTAATGATACAATTCAGTCAGCACGTTATCGTACATTATCCTGGTATTCTACTCCTTCAGAGAGACAACAATTCTGCCGGCAAGCTGCAGATGAGTTAAATTGGCCTTTGTTTGTAAAACCTTGTTCGCTAGGTTCAAGTGTTGGCATTCATAAAGTAAGAAATATGGCGGAACTAACCGCTGCAGTGGAGGATGCCTTGCGTTATGATGAAACCATTTTGGTTGAAGAAGGTATTTCGGGGCGAGAAATTGAATTGTCCGTGTTGGAAAATACGTCACCTTCAGCTGCGCCCAGAGTGAGTCTTCCAGGTGAAATTCGTATTCATCACACGGATGGATTTTATTCTTATTCCGCCAAATACCTGGAAAGCAGTCAAACTGAACTTAAAGTTCCTGCCCAACTGTCATCAGAACTAGTAAAGCGGCTACAAACGATTGCAGGCGACATTTTTACCCGGTTAAAATGTAAGGGAATGGCAAGGATAGATTTTTTTGTTGATGAGCAACAAAACAAGATATATTTCAACGAAATTAATACTATCCCTGGATTTACGCCAATCAGTATGTATCCAAAATTGTGGCAGGTAAGTGGACTTGAATATCCACAGCTTCTGGATGAATTAATTCATTTAGCAATGATTCATCAGCGTTGTCGACAACAGTTAGTGACTGACTATCAGTAAACATAGCCTGGGACAAGGCAACTAGATTAAATGAGGGGTGACAGGGTACGCGGATGGATGCTGATACTGGAAAGCTGCGCTATGCGAGCTTTTTAACACTACTAATTATTTGTGCTCTTTTTTTAGCTGCCAGATTAATCTATTTATATTTGGCTGATTCAAAAAGATTTCCTATAAATACAGTTAAAATCGCTGCAAGCTATCATCATATTACTCACAAAGATCTCGAATCAGTGTTGACAAAATATTTGGATTCCAGCTTCTTTTCACTGCCTGTTGCCAAACTATATGCTGATCTTAGTGCCTTTGATTGGTCGAATAAAGTTCAAATCGAACGTATTTGGCCGGACACGCTAAAGATTACCTTAGTGGAGAAAGTACCGGCAGCGACATGGAATAATGCCATGATTACTGAGGAAGGTGAGCTATTCAATCAAGGAGGAAGACTGGATGCCTCTCTTCCTCATTTGAGTGGCCCTGCAAATCAACAGAAGGAAGTCTTACAAGTTTATAAAAAAATGAGTAAGATATTATCAATATATGGTTTGCATGCAGCCTCATTAGAGTGGCGTAATAATCGAGCTTGGGAGTTAACTTTAGCGAATGGTGTACAGTTGCGCTTGGGAAAGCGAGATTTAGAAACAAGAATTATCCGATTCTGTAAAGCGTATCCTGCTGTTTTTGCAGAAAAATCCGAGCAGTTGGCAAGTGTAGATTTACGTTATCCACGAGGCATGGCAGTGCAATGGAAAAAATAAGCGGGAAAATAATGGCAAAAAAATTAGAAAAAAATATCATCACCGGTTTAGATATTGGTACTTCAAAAGTAGTCGCTCTTATAGGTGAAGTCGCTGCGGATGGTGCAATTGAAATTATAGGTCTTGGGCGTCATCCCTCCCGCGGACTAAAAAGAGGCGTTGTTGTGGATATTGAAGCAACAGTGAACTCCATTCAGCGTGCTGTTCAGGAAGCGGAATTGATGGCCGGTTGTGAAGTGCGCACAGTCTATGCAGGAATTGCCGGCAGTCATATTCGCAGTTTAAATTCTCATGGCATTGTTGCTATCAAAGATTTGGAAGTCTCGCAAGTCGATGTGGAACGTGTCTTGGATGCAGCTAAAGCAGTAGCAATACCTGCCGATCAGAAAATTCTGCACATTCTCCCTCAAGAATTTATTATTGATAACCAAGGTAGTATTCGTGAACCGGTTGGCATGGCCGGAGTGCGGCTTGAGGCGCGTGTACATATTGTAACTGGCGCTGTAAGTGCTGCACAAAATATTGCTAAATGTGTGCGACGTTGCGGTTTGGAGGTAAGTGACATTATTCTTGAACAGCTGGCATCCAGTCATGCTGTATTAACTGAGGATGAGAAAGAACTTGGTGTTTGTTTAATTGATATAGGTGGTGGCACTACAGATATCGCAGTATTTGCAGAGGGAGCAATTCAATACACAGCGGTTATTCCTATTGCTGGTGATCAAGTTACCAATGATATTGCGATGGCTTTACGTACGCCAACCAAGGCAGCAGAGGCAATTAAAGTAAAACATGCTTGTGCCATGCCCGAAATGTGTAACACGAATGAAATGATTGAAGTGTTAAGTGTAAATGAACGGCCTGGACGAAAAATATCCACCCGAGTGCTTTCTGATGTGGTATCTGCACGCTATGAAGAATTATTCTCCCTGGTACGTAACGAATTGCGGCGAAGTGGCTTTGAGTCTCGTGTTGCTGCTGGTATGGTAATGACGGGTGGAGGCTCTTGTGTTCAAGGTGCTATTGAGTTAGCTGAAATGTGTTTTGAAATGCCTGTACGTCAAGGCTGTGCTCATCATGTTTCTGGTTTGGTAGAAGCTACAGTCAATCCATCGATGACAACAGGGGTTGGGTTATTGTTACATGGTTTTCAACAGCAATATGAAGGCAGCTATAATGTAGCCAATTTAAATGATAGTGGCAAAGGCGTATGGGCACGGATGAAAGAATGGTTTAATGGTAATTTCTAAATATAGGGATGATGCAGATAAGCAGAATAGTATCTGTAAATCATTTAATGACATCGAAAGTACAGTTCTACTTCCCGTAATAACGCTGGTCAAGTTGCGGGAAATCGAGACGAAAATATTGGTTAAGTTTAAATCATTAGGTACTCTAGTAGGTTTAATCCAGATAGGTTACAATGAGATTATTTTGTTGGGATAGAACCTCGTTATTGGCAGAATTTTTGAGGGGAGAGGTCAAATGTTTGAATTAACGGAAAGTCAACCAGACAATGCCGTAATAAAAGTTGTTGGTGTTGGCGGTGGTGGTGGTAATGCAGTTCAACACATGGTGGCTGAGAATATCGATGGTGTTGAATTTATTTGTGCCAATACTGATGCTCAAGCGCTCAAAAATTCAAATGCTAAAATTCATATTCAGCTTGGTGAAGAGTTGACGAAGGGATTGGGCGCCGGTGCTAATCCTCAGATAGGTCGTGAAGCTGCTGAAGAAGACAGAGACAGAATTAAAGAAGTACTGGCTGGTGCTGACATGGTATTCATTACTGCTGGTATGGGAGGGGGCACCGGAACAGGAGCAGCACCCGTATTCGCTGAGGTGGCGAAAGAACTTGGCATTCTCACCGTAGCCGTTGTTACTAAACCTTTCTCCTTTGAAGGCAAACAACGTGCCTTGGCTGCTGAAGAAGGAATTCGTCGTTTGGGTGAGCATGTTGACTCTTTGATTACTATTCCTAACAACAAACTACTGAGTGTCTTAGGAAAAAATATTAGCCTTTTAAATGCTTTCAAAGCGGCTAATAATGTTCTCTTAGGGGCGGTAAAAGGTATTTCTGATTTAATTACTCGTCCAGGTCTAATTAATGTGGATTTTGCTGATGTTCGCACAGTAATGTCTGAAATGGGCATGGCAATGATGGGAACTGGGAGTGCCACGGGTGAGCAGAGAGCTCGTCAAGCTGCCGAGGCAGCAATTGCCTCTCCGCTGTTAGAAGATGTTAATTTTTCTGGAGCTCGGGGAATTTTAGTAAATATCACCGCTGGTCTGGATATGTCTATTGGCGAGTTTGAGGAAGTGGGCGATGTTGTCAAAGAATTTATTTCAGATGATGCAACAGTAGTAGTTGGTACGGTCATTGATCCTGAAATGACAGATGAAATGCGCGTTACTGTTATTGTAACGGGACTTGGTGATCATCGTGGCCGTCCTCAACAGCAAACAGTTGCAGCAGCTAAAACACGAATCGCAGAAACAACTCGTAGCGATGGTACGTTTGACTATCAGCAATTTGACAGGCCCGCTGTAATGCGCAAGCAAGCTGCTGTAAGTGCAAAGTCAACCACTGAAGCTTCAATACCTGATGTTGATTATCTTGATATTCCTGCCTTCTTACGACGGCAAGAAGAAAGCGTTGAATAGTCCTTTTGGTTTAGCTTTTTGTAAAACTGCTTTAGAAATAACCATGTCATTCTGTATTCAGTCAGAATGACTGGATTGGTACTAAACAGCATTAAAAAGATTAGACTAATCAATAAATTGTTGATATCATTTGGCAGTTTATTGCGCTTAAAAATGGGATATCAAAAAGGTGATTACTGAATGATAAAACAAAGAACTCCAAAGAAAGTCATTCAAGCAACAGGTGTAGGTTTACATTCCGGAGAAAAAGTTTTACTTACCTTGCGTCCCGCTCCCATAAACACCGGTATTGTTTTTAGGCGTACTGACTTAAATCCTATAGTAGAAATCCCTGCTCTCTATGATCAGGTCGGCGACACAATGCTTTGTACTTCATTGCAGCGTGATGGCGTGAAGGTTGCTACAGTAGAGCATTTGCTTTCTGCGTTTGCGGGTTTAGGTATTGATAATGCCTATGTGGATATTAATGCGCCTGAAATTCCCATCATGGATGGCAGTGCTGCTCCCTTTGTATTTCTTATTCAATCTGCTGGCATTCGTGAACAAAGTGCAGCCAAACGATTCATCCGTATATTAAAGCCAATTCGAATTGAGGATGATGGTAAATATGTGCAGTTTCTTCCCCATAATGGCTACAAAGTTTCTTTTACTATTGATTTCGAGCATCCGGTTTTCAATGACAAGCCACAGATGGCCAGTTTTGACTTTTCGACAACCTCTTATGTAAAAGAAGTATGTCGTGCACGAACGTTTGGTTTTCTCTCTGATTATGAGAAGTTGCGCGAAAATGATTTAGCGAAAGGTGGTAGTTTAGATAATGCCATTGTGGTTGATGACTATCGTATTCTCAATGAAGATGGTCTGCGTTTTGACTCAGAATTTGTGACACATAAAGTTCTGGATGCTATTGGAGATCTTTATCTTCTAGGTTGTGGGTTAATTGGTGCCTTTGAAGGTTATAAATCCGGACATGGCTTGAACAATCGCCTTCTGCGAGAATTAATGGTGCGTCAAGATGCTTGGGAATACACTTATTTTGATGCAGAAAATTATCAGCCTACTGTGGTGGCAGAGTCAGATTTTGTACCTGCTGAAGCTTGATTAATAGAGTAAAGTGATAGCTCTATTTCCTTCTCATTTATTCCTGAAATTTAAAATCCGGAACGGTAGCAGTTTTTAAAACTAATAAAGCCAAATTTTAAAAAATTTGGTTGTAATATTTCCTTTCTTACGTTTAAAAGCATTTCTAATAATTTTAATTCCTTTGCTATAATTAACCAAAGTGATTAATTGTCACTCATAATGAGGCATTATCGTCGCGCAATCAAAAAATTAAAAATTAAGCTGATCTCAATAAAATTGATATATCAGCTATATGGTTTTTTTGGCTTATTCAGATTTATAACTCATGATCATAAAAGCCTTAAAAATATCAATAGAATGTATTTCCTCACCCACTTAAATAAGGATTATTCCAATAAAATTGTAACTGAATTTTTGAAAAATACAGAAATAAAAGCAACAATTGATCAAAGAATAGTAAGCAATCCAAATTTAGAAGCATTCCAAAAATTACCGCAAGATACCCTGGGATTTCAATATTATAAATTTCTTAAGGAAAATGAGATAAAGCCTTTTGTTTTTGTCCCTCCGTACTACAAAATTTGTGGGATTTATAATTATATTTGTATAAGAATGATTGAGACGCATGATATTTATCATGTCATTCTCGGTGCAGATACAGATTTTATTGGTGAGGCAATTGTGGCTAGCTTTACCATTGCTCAGCTGCCAACCTATTTACCTCCAGGGGTACATATCGCTGCTGGAATATTATCTGTGGCAATTGATGGAACCATCCCTTTAGATAAGTCTATTGATGCAATTCTATTGGGATATTCTCAAGGGAAAAAAGCCAAACTGTTATTTACGATTGATTGGAGTGGCTTATGGGAAAAAAATCTTGAACAGATAAGAAAAGATTTAAATATTGATGTAAAAATGGGGTAAGCATAGTGGATTTCAGCGCTAGTGATCTTAAAAAATATTTACTCGAGAATTTAGAAAAAAACTCCCCTTTAATAGCGTTTTGCCAACCAAAAATAGATTTTATTACAGAGAAAGCTTGCCAGGTTAGATTGCCGCTTAATGAGCATACCAAGAGTCATATCGGCTCTATGGGATTTGGAGCGCTTGCTGTAGGTGCCGATCTGACTGGTGGATTATTGGCCTGGTTTCATATTCAAGCCATGACCAATAATTTTGACTTTTGCTTTGCAGCAGCTGAAATAAAATTTTTAAAAAAACCCACTTCTGAAGTCATTTTTTGTTGCCGGGATGGAGAGCTAATATCTGCCGGTCTCCAGTCATTGCAGGCAAAACAAAAAATTAATATACCCCTTAACATTATTGCCACAACAGAGTCAGCTCTTTTTGAAAAAAGAGTGGCCATTTTTAATCTAAATTTATCAATAAAAAATCGAGGATAGTTTATTTGTCTATAATGAAATCTATAACTCCTTAATGAGATACTTATGCCAAAAGTATTAGTAATCAATGGGCATGGCGCTAAAACCGGTCAAAAAGTTCAGGTTAATGCGCAGCATAGTATCATCACACCCGGCAGTGCTGAAAATAGTTATGTGATTTCTTTCGATAATCAGTATCGTCACCTGGAAGAAATGACCTCTCAAAATAAAATTTGGCCTCTTGTTGATGCCCAGAAAAATCCAGTTCAATGGCATCGATATCGCGATGCTGCTATAGACGAAATACAAATTAGCCCCTTACAAGATCAATTTAGTTTTTCATACTTTGCCAACCTGGTTCTTAACCAACAAACAAAATGGGAAAACCTTTCAACGCCTTCTCATGATGTAATGCAACGTAGTGTTTTAGCAGTTAAAATGCCTAATGGTTTAACAGAAATTTTGGAAGGGAAGCAACTGGAAGATTATTTAAGAACTGCTACAAAAGGAACAAACGAAGGACGACCTTTATTTTTCTGTGATAAAGAACTGGGTAAAATAAAGCCAATGGGAAAAACTTCCTTATCTGAAGTTTATGCAGCACTTAATCATATAGAGGAGTTTAAAAATACTGAGACGGAAATGATTGTTGCAACCTGTAGCCCTGCTCATTCCAAAGGGGTTCAGCAAATTCAGGTACAAACTAAATTACCACCGACAGAGTTTGCAGCGACTGCCTTTATAGATGTCCATGCTCCCCAATCTAATCCGGCATCTGTTTCTGAATTAGAAGTTGCTAACCCCTCCTTTATCGCTACTTCTTCTGCAGATATCCCTGCCGGTATGGATATACCTGAGGATGAGATCCCTGCTGGTATAGATTTCTCAGATACCCCCGCTGGTATAAATAGCTCTTATGGGGAATCTGTTCCTGCTGATGTAGGAGGGGTCTCTTATGAAGCGAATATTCCTGCTGGTGCAGATGTTTCTTATGAAGAAAATATTTCTGAAGATGGCTCTTATGAAGAAGATACTCCTGCAAATGTAGGTGCAGAGGCCTCTTATAGTGAATGTATTTCTGAAAAGTGTAATTTCCTTAAAAGTCAGTTGCAATCTATAAAAGACCCAGAGCCCAAGCTTTCAACATCTCAGCTTGAGTCTATTAAAAACCATATTAATGCATTAAAAAAGGAAAAGGAGAGTCTTTGGTGTAGCAGTAAAGACCTTAAGCAAGTAAAAATTGATGCCTTAGAACAACTGATTATCCATGCGGAAACAATGTCTGGCAAAAAGGCTGTTGAAAAGATTAAAAAGGATTATCCTCAAGTTATGCAAGGAAAAATTAGTACGCGTACAGCAGACTTGCTTAACTCATTGCTTGAATCACAAGATGACAGTGAGAAAATGCAAGAGAACTTAAAATGATTGCTTTAATCAACTTTAAAAAATAGTCTTGACACAAATTTTTTTTTCATGTCAATTTTTAACTTTCCCATGACATCAATTAGCCGCATTTGCAACCGTGAAAGGAACTCTGGAAGTAAAGCAAAATTTGTAGGTGAGACTACCTGTTTATTCCGGTAAATTAGCTAATTTACGCAAAGCATTCTTTAGTGGCTCATAGGTACATTGTTGGCTAGCAGAGTGAATTGTATACCGACTGTTAACGGATAATGTTGTTGCTTTTGTGGTTTTAACATTTGCAGAAATCGCTGCGGAGGATTCTTCGATTAAAATTTTAATTCCAGTCAAGGAGTGAAGTCCAGCCTCTTTTCTCAATCGATCGCGGAGTTCGGGGACACTATAACGTAATTCCGTAGCCCAGGCAGCATTGCTAATGGTTAATGATAATGAACCTTTGATAAAGCTGCCTACCTTGCAATGATTGGCTATCTGCGGTGGTAAATAGCGTTTAATCATCGTATTTAATCCTTCCAGCTCCATGGAAGTTAGACAAATTTCCATTAGCTTGGGATTCAAGCAGCGATTGATACGACGCATGACACTCTTGGATAATAAAATTTAAAGAATACCAAACTTCTTAAAATTAAGCTTCTAAAAATTACCTTTGAATACCTTGGGCAATGCGGCATTTTGTAGAACAGTAATTGATGACAGTAATCGGTATCTGCAATATGATAAGAAGGTTTTAATTAGAGTGAAGAAGGATGATAATGACGGACAGAAATGTCGTATATTTTGCAAGACTCCATTGGATTTTATTCTTCTGGCCAATGGCACTTGCCTGTTTTGCCATTTTTTTGGGTGCACAAATTAATCAATTAAAAGAGGTTGCGTTACTGTTTCTTTTCGTTGCTTTAATTTGGACGCTAATGACTTGGGTAACCTATCATTTTTCCTCATTAACGATAAAGAAAAAGCAGGTCATTCTGCGTACTGGGATGTTAGTAAGACAAACAATTGACATTCCTTTGTCCAAAATTGAATCCATTGATATTCGTCAGTCTGTATTGGGAAGCATTTTTCGCTATGGTTCATTAGTCATTACCGGAACAGGCGGTACTCGCCATGTGATGAATTTTTTAGACAAACCGCTCACCTGCAGACGGTATATTGAACAACTGATGCATGAATAATCAACATTGGTCAGGGCAGTTTTTTAAACAATCCATACAGTCGATTGTTCCTTTAAAAGAAAGTTATCCTCATCAGACGGATCTGGTTATACTCCAGGATGGCAGCCAATGGGTTTGTAAAATTCTTACTAAAAACACCTGGCTTGGGCCGATAGATTCCACCCACTTTGTCTTTACTGAACAGGTGGCCAGTTGTGTTGCCCAAAAACTGGATTGCACGTTTGCTCCCCTGAGTCTGGAGGAGGGAAGGCAACAGTCGCATTCTCGCTATTTAATTGTTCCTTATTGCCAGGGTAAATTAGTGACTGTAGTTACGCAAGAGCAAGCAATGGCCCTAGGGTGCTTACTTGCGAAACTGCATGAGTTATCATTGTCCCACCTTGAGGCGCAAGAATTTCCGCGGATTTATTTACCAACGAAACATACACATCCTGCATGGCTTGAGTTACTGGTTCGGCGCTGTAATGCACTTTGCCATTATGAGAAAGCGTCGCGGGTGGTTAGTCATCGTGATATTCATTTACAGAATGTAATTTGGAAAACAGCAAAAGAACCCTATCTGATTGATTGGGAAAGTGCAGGTCTTATTCACCCTTTTGTTGAATTAATAGGTTTGGCTATCAATTGCTCTGGCTTGGCAAATTATCAATTCAATAAGCTACTTTTTCAGGCAACTTTAAAAGGATATGCTTATCAAAAAGGCAAATTACCTCGCTCAAACAATAACCTTTGGGAGATGTGCTTGCATAGTTGGCTTCTTTGGTATGCTTATAGTTTAAAAAAAGAATGGTACGCTGATGCTCAAAGTACGTTACGGGTTATTGAATTAATTAGGGTGAAAATGCCTGAGCTACAAGCAACTTATGCTGCAGCCATGAAATAAAAATTTTTGTTCTATGTGAGCGCTGAATCGACCCTGTTAATTAGCAATAATAGTCAAATGACAGATTCATTGATGCGTTAAGATTGTTGAGTAAATGAAGCAATTATGTTGAGAATAGCATGAATTATGAGCATCAATTAAAAAAAGTGATTGAGTTTATTGGTAAGCATCTTGACGATAAGATCACTCTATCTCAACTAAGCGATATTGCCTGCTTCTCAAAATATCATTTTCATCGCTTGTTTACAGCCTATACTGGTTTATCTTTACAGCAATACATCCGTTGGCTACGTCTGAAACGGGCTGCTCATCAATTAATTATTGATAAAAATAAACCCATTATTGAAATAGCAATCAATGCGGGGTTTGAATCTCATGAGTCCTTTACTCGCGCCTTTAAACAAAGCTGTGGTATGAATCCCAATGAGTTCAGATCACACTCGAGCTGGCAAGTTTGGGAAAATTCTCCTTATTGTTTGTCCCAACAAGGTAATTTGACAATGAATATAGTTATTAAAACAATGAAAGAAAGGCGTTTGGCTGTTTTAGAGCACCGCTGCGATCCAAAAAAGGTTGGAGAAAGTGTTAATCGACTGGTTAGCTGGGCAAAATCTCAAACAATAAACTTAAAACCTAAGGCCGGAGAAGCGTTTGCTTTTGCCTATGATGATCCAAAGACAACACCTGCCTCAGAGTTTCGCTTTGATCTTTGTATTACTGTACCAGAGCAGGTAAAGCTCGGAGGAGCAGTCATTGAAAAACGCTTACCGGCAGGTCGCTATGCAGTGGCGGTACATACAGGAAGTCGTGACAATATTGCTAATACAGTTTACGGTTTGTATCGTGATTGGCTACCCCATTCAAATGAAGCGTTGGGTGATTTACCCTGCATTTTCTGTTATTACAATTTTGATCATGAAGTTGCTGAAACAGAATTGTTAACAGAATGTTGGTTATTGTTGAAGTAATTTATGGCTTATTTTCCTTAATAATTCTTGTTCTGTAGCACAGTTTTTTAGTTGATTTGGCCGTATTTTAAATTTTCAAAATGGAGGACTTGGCTGATTTTGCTCTGTTGTATCGTCAGGAGTATTTCTATCTGGGGCTGCAAGAGCAGGGTTAGCAGGACTTAGAGAAAGACTGGTAATTGAGGAGAGTAGAAGCGCCTGTAAAGCACGTAAATGAGCTGAAGGCAAGTTGGATTGCGGAAGAGAGTTTCCAAAAAATCCAAACGTGCTAAGCCCCGAATTCTGAGGGGATGTCTGCCAGGCTTGTGTAGCCTCTTGTTGCCAGATTGCTAAAAATTGCGCCCATGGCTTGGATGAAGGTACTATCTGTCATAACGCATAACCCTTCTACTAATCCGGCTTGCTGACATTGATAAACAAATATATAGAGAATTTCATCAATCAGCTTTCTAGTAGATTTTATCGAGTACAAATAGCTCAGAAGAATCATTCTAAAATAGGATTCGGGTGCAATCGATGGCCGACTATTGTTAGGACAGTACAAGTCTTCCGTTAATGAAGCTACAAATGAAAAATCAACAGATTGATTAACTTTCTTGAAATTGTGTGTATAGTGTGTATAATTAAGGAGATGAAAAGCGCAGAAATAATAAAAATAATAGAACGCGATGGTTGGGTGCAATGTCACCAGAAGGGGAGTCATTGCCAATTTAAACACCCACCAAACAGGGCAGAGTGACAGTGCCTCATCCTAAAAAAGATTTACCTATAAAAACAGTGTCCAGTATATTTAAACAGGCTGGTATTAATAAGGAGGATATTAAATGAGGTATCCAGTAGTGATCCATAAAGATGAACGTAGTGATTTTGGTGTAAGTGTCCCTGATATTCCTGGATGCTATTCTGCTGGTAGCACTTATGATGAGGCATTAACTAACGCAATTGAAGCGATTGAATGCCATTTAGAAGGATTATTAATGGATAATGATTCCCTTCCAGTAGCTACAACAATTGATCAATGGATTAATGACGAAGAATTTCAAGGTGGGGTATGGGCATTTATTGACATTGATTTAAGTCAAATATCAGGTAAGGCAAAACGCATTAATATTACCATGCCAGAGCGCGTTTTAAGCCTGATTGATTTGTATGCTAAAAATCATTCTATAAAAAATCGCTCTTCATTTTTGGCCGATGCAGCACTGAGTTATATGGAAAGTCATAAGTGATGAAAAGGACTTGTTAAGTAATGTCTGTTGCGCATTATTCTAGCGCACGCACATCCAGATCAAACTGGCAATGTTAATCAGTCGCTACTGTCGCAAGAATAAAGAGTTGACTTTATTGGTCTACCATCCTGTGATGCAACCACAATTCAGAAATAATTTGCCGAGCTTCATTATTTAAAATTGATAGAGCTTGCACAAAGCCTAAACAAAATATAAAGCAGGGAATAAAAGCTCCTAGTAGAAGTAAAGCAATAATAAACCCAGTTTCCATCAAAGATGGATAATAATACTTTCTAATTTTATAGACGCTAACAAGAAACAACTAAAAATTGTAGAATTTATAAGTAACCTTGTTTCTTTAAGACGATTTTTGCGTGATCTGATTTCTTCAATGGCCCCCGGGCTTTTATTAAATTTATTTGCTGGTTTTTCATTGGGATTAAACCAAAATCGGTGCTTGGCATACTAATATTCAATCGGGATCTTAAAATGAAGATAATTGAGTTATAAATTGAGATAGAATACTCAACTAGAATACGCTTGTACTCTTTTATCTGATAAATTCTATTATCCTGAAAAGACAACAACTCTATTTTTTATGAAATCTAATCATCAAGTAAAAATTATTCTGGCCAGTTCTTCCCCAAGACGCTTGCAAATATTGCAAGAGCATGGTTTAACTGCTGTGGTTATGCCTGCCAATATTGAAGAAATTCAACTAAAAGGGGAGGATGCTAAAACTTATGTAACTCGGCTTGCCAGAGAAAAAGCGCAAGCTATCTTGCCACAGATAACAGTAGGCACCGCTAATTTAATTCTGGCAGCAGATACTACGGTGGCTTATCAGCATCATATTTTGGAAAAACCTGTTGATAAGGAAGAGGCCTACAGCATGCTAAGTCTGCTTAGCGGTAATACACACGATGTTTATACCGGTTATGCCCTAATTTTTCTGCCAGAACAACAATGGTGGATTGATGTGGTAACAACGAAGGTTACTTTCCATCCCCTTTCAAAACAACAAATACAACACTATATTGATTCAGGTGACCCCTTTGATAAAGCTGGAGGGTATGGCATTCAGCAAGTACGTGATACGTTTGTAAAAAAAATAGAAGGATCTTATTACAATGTGATGGGCTTGCCGATTGAGGAAATTTTAAAAAAAATTTCTCTCGGGTAGACTACAAAATAGATTATTTTGCGAGGCTAGTTTAATTATAGGGTAGATTTATTAAATCTAGGTTAGATTTAGTCGGCATGAAAGAAGATAGTTTTTGATTAAGTTAAAATATAATTATTCATTATTTTGCTCTAATTGATTGGATTGACTGAGACTGTCAATCCACACTTCGATAATTTCCTATAGTTTGCGCGAATTACTTCTCTTCGCTTGCAGTATAACCACACCCTTCATGCGGACAAATAATTTGTCGGCCGGAACGTTTGGTTTCTTTGACAGTGAGTAAAGGCCAGGCACATTTGGGGCATGACTTATCGATAGGCTCATTCCAGAGCGCATAGTCACATTTTGGATAAGCACCACAAGAATAAAATATTTTTCCTTTGCGTGATTTGCGTTTCAGAATTGTCGCACTATGGCACTTAGGACATTCCACCCCTGTGTCGGCTGGCTTTTCAAGAGGCTCTATGTATTTGCATTGGGGATAATTGCTGCAGCCAATAAAGCGACCATAACGACCTGTTTTAATATGCAAGGAGCCTGCACATTCTGGGCAAACGCGTCCTTCAATCACCTCTGCTTCAGGTTTTTCGCTCTCTTGGGTATTTAAATCTTGTGTATAGTCACAATCGGGGTAGCCTGTGCAACCAATAAAACGACCACGTTTACCAAGACGAATAGCTAAGGGCTTTCCACATTTAGGACAGGTCTCTTCAAGTGTCTCAGTGGTAATGTCTTTGCGTTGAACTTGGGTGTCCGTGTTTTCAATTTGGTTGATAAATGGTTTCCAAAACTCTTCCAAGACAGGAATCCATTCCCGTTCACCGCGTGATATCGCATCCAGAGTATCTTCCAGTTCGGCAGTAAACTTATAATCCACATAACGGGTAAAGTGACCGGTTAAAAAACGATTGACAATGCGTCCCACATCGGTAGGAACAAAGCGCTTTTTATCAACAATCACATATTCACGCTGTTGCAGTGTGTGAATAATTGTTGCGTAAGTTGAGGGGCGACCAATATCATATTCTTCCAAGGCTTTGACTAGAGATGCTTCCGAATAGCGAGGTGGTGGTTCAGTGAAATGTTGATTCGCAAGAATATCGTGCAAATTGACTTTTTCACCCACTTTTAATGAAGGTAGCAAGGCATTTTGCTCATCATCTTGAATATCATCCCGTCCCTCTTCATAAACGGATAAAAAACCTGGAAAAATGATTGTAGAGCCTGTAGCACGGAACATGTTGCCCTGACCACAGCTTAAATCCACAGCGACAGTATCAATAACAGCATCGGTCATTTGGCAGGCAATGGTACGTTTCCAAATTAAACTATAGAGCTTGAGCTGGTCAGTAGTAAGTGCCTGTTGAACCATTTCGGGGGTTCGCCTAATGGAAGTCGGACGAATGGCCTCATGAGCCTCCTGCGCATTTTTGGATTTTGTTTTATAAAGACGGGGACTCTCCGGACAATTGTCTTTGCCATAGCGCTCATCAATGAAATTACGAATTTCATCAATAGCTTCCTTTGCCAGATTGACGGAATCTGTACGCATATAGGTAATTAAACCCGTTGTACCAGTACCAATATCAATTCCTTCATATAACTGCTGGGCTATCATCATTGTCTTGCGGGCGGTAAATCCTAGTTTTCTTGCTGCTTCCTGTTGTAAGGTCGAGGTAATAAAGGGAGAGGCCGGTTTACGCTTACGTTGTTTCTTCTCAATGTTGTCAACCAACAGAGTACCCTGAGCTTGCTGGAGCAGGCTATCTCTGATTTGATGGGCTTGTGTTGTCTCATTAATCGTAAATTGTTGCAGCTTCTCTTTGGCAAAATGGGTAAGCCTCGCCTCAAATGCATTATTTTCATGTTCACATAAGGCAATAATGCGCCAATATTCTTGAGGTACAAATCGCTCAATTTCTTCTTCTCGCTCGACAATAAGTCTTAAAGCTGGACTTTGTACACGTCCTGCAGATAAGCCACGGCGAATTTTCTTCCACAATAAGGGAGATAAGTTAAAGCCTACCAGATAATCAAGTGCGCGGCGTGCTTGTTGCGCATTGACCAAATCCATGGAAATAGAGCGTGGATTACTGATAGCTTCCTGGATGGCCGACTTTGTAATTTCGTTAAAGAAAATACGATGAACTTCTTTGTTATCTAGTAAATTGCGTTCTTTCATTAATTCATACACATGCCAGGAAATGGCTTCACCTTCGCGATCAGGGTCAGTGGCGAGTAAGAGCGAATCGGAATGCTTTAACGCTTTGGCAATCGATTCAATGTGGCGCAAATTTTTTTCAATGGGCTTGTAGTTCATGGCAAAATGGTTGTCAGGATTTACCGAACCCTTGCGAGGAGCCAAATCTCTCACATGCCCATAAGAGGCCAAAACATCATAATCTTTCCCTAAATATTTTTGGATTGTTTTAGCTTTCGCGGGCGATTCCACGATAACCAAGTGTCTGCTCATAAAAAATTAACCTTTCCTTGTGTAATAAAATTAATGTAAGGCTAGTTTGTCTTCTTTTTGGTATAGCACAAGATCAAGAAAAGCTAGTTGATTAGCATCGAGGTTATCGGCAAGTGTATTACGAATTGTCCATTTTGTTTCCTGCAAAGTCACAAAACGGGATTCGGAAAATAAAAGCTGGTTAATAATTAATTCCATTGTGTCTTGAGCAATGATGCCCCAGAGAATGAGACGGGTTAGAAATTGATAACTTGCTTTAGTAAATTTCCGTTGTTCATCTTCGGTGAAAATACGGATAGTTTTATTTTGTGCATCTTTCAGGTATAGAGTACGACTCTCCAAACTTGAATTGTCAATCGATTCGTCATTGTCTAGATTAATACCTGCTGTTTGACTTTCTTTTAATTGCGCCAGGCTTTTTTCAAAAAAACTCATTAACATTTCAAACAAGCTGTCTTTCATTACGCACACCTCATGTAGCCACCGGGAACTGCTTTCACAAGCCCCTTTAATTCTAATGTAGCCAGAGAACTGACTACCTCTTCAATACCTAACCCGCTTCGTGCCATGATTTGATCTACGGTTGTTATTTCAAAGCCAATGCACTTTACTAGGTTTTTGTTATCCGTGGCAAGGGATAGTGTTGCGTTAGTTTGGTTGACTTGCTTACTATCCAGATTTAATTCCTCCAGAATATCCTGTATGGATGTCACTAATCTTGCTCCTTGTTGTAGAAGATAATGACAACCTCTGGCTTGGGGGTTCAATATAGAACCCGGGATAGCCAATACATCTCGATTTTGCTCTAGCGCTAATCGAGCTGTAATGAGTGAGCCACTCTTGACTGCTGCCTCAACTATCAATGTGGCCAAGGATAAACCGCTTATTATACGATTTCTGCGTGGAAAATGTCCAGCCATTGGTGGGGTTTTTAAAGAAAATTCACTCAATAACAAGCCGGTTTGACAAATTTTTTCCGCTAATTGCTTATGCTGCCGTGGATAAATACAATCGATGCCTGTTCCCATCACTGCAACAGTTTTTCCATTGGCTTCTAAACAGCCTTTGTGGGATTGAGCATCGATCCCTAGGGCCAAACCACTCACAATGGTTAATTGATTACTGGCTAATTCCATTGCAAAACGTCGAGCTGTTTCACAGCCAGTAACAGAAGGTTTTCGACTGCCTACCATAGCGATGGTAGGTTGATCGAGGCAGGATAAATCGCCTATCGCATAAAGAATCATCGGCGGATCAGCAATTTCTTTAAGTAAAGCAGGATAATTAGGTTCTTCGATTGAGATGAGAGAATGGTGATTTTTTTCTGCCCAATGCAAGTCGGCTTCAATGTCTTTAAAATTAAACGATTTAATGGAGTGAGCGATACGAGAAGAGAGCCCCATTTGTTCCATTTCTTGCTGTGTCAAATCAAACAGCCTTTTTAAATTTGGCCACCGCTGTAATAATTTCGCACTGGTACGAGGACCTATGCACGGTATTTTATTTAAAGCGAGCAAATAAGCCTTATTTTCCATAATGATTATTCCGTTAGTGCCATTAGTGCAAGAATTAACCTCTAGAAATGAATAATAACTATCTTATAGAGACTATGAAGGTCGGCATCTTGCAGCAATACGAGGTGTGGGCGATAATATCATGCATTATTTGTTTTAAATAGCTAGTTATGACTATACGTAAAATTCTTTATTTGCCTGATGAAAGGTTACGACTTGTCGCCAAACCTGTTGAGCAGTTTGATGAAAATTTGCAAACTTTAATCGAGGACATGTTCGAAACAATGTATAACGCCAATGGTGTTGGCCTTGCTGCGCCACAAATTGGTGTGAGCTTGCGTTTATCAGTGGTCGATGTAATTGGTGACAAAACAAAGCAGTTGGTTTTAGCAAATCCAGAAATTATTGCTTCCGAAGGGGAGATGGAATATCAGGAAGGTTGCTTGTCTGTTCCAGGTGCCTATGATACTGTCGTTCGTGCCAGAAAAGTAACGATTCGGGCTCAAGATCGCTTTGGGAAACCCTTTGAAATGACTGCTGAAGGATTACTCTGCGAATGCTTTCAACATGAGATTGATCATCTGAATGGCAAGTTATTTATTGATTTACTCTCTCCGCTTAAACGAGCGATGGCGAGAAGAAAACTCGATAAATACAAGCGTAATAGGACTCGTAAATAGCTCATCCTCAAGTGCAAGTCTTTCCTGTTTTAGCGAGGAGTAAATTTGAATATTGTATTTGCTGGCACCCCGGAGTTTACCTTACCCTGTCTTGATGCTCTGTTTAAGTCATCTCACCAATTAATGGCGGTATATACACAACCTGACAGACCAGCTGGCCGTGGCCGTAAGTTACAACCCTCGGCAGTAAAAAATTGGGCATTGTTACACCAGATACCTATTTATCAGCCAGAGAATTTTCGTAGTGATGAAGAAGTGACCACATTGGCAGATTTAAAGCCGGATGTGATGGTAGTAATTGCCTATGGCCTTATCCTACCGCGGAAGGTGCTCTCCATTCCCAAATTTGGTTGCATTAATGTACATGCCTCATTGCTCCCGCGCTGGCGCGGTGCTTCACCTATACAACATGCCCTATTACATGGGGATACTGAAACAGGTGTGACTATTATGCAAATGGATGCCGGTATGGATACCGGTGATAAACTTGCACAGGCAAGCTGCCCAATTTTTCCAGAGGATACGGCAGAAACACTGCACAACAGGCTTGCACAACTGGCAGTAGAGCCTTTATTGTCAACTTTGAAAGCATTAGAGCAGGGCGAGGCCAAACCAGAAGCTCAGAATCACGCCGAAGCGACTTATGCCAGTAAAATTAATAAAGAGGATGCTGTCATTAACTGGCATAAAGAGGCTAATGAAATTCATAATCAAATTCGCGCCTATAATCCCTGGCCAGTTGCTTATACAAGAGCCGGAGAGGAAGTTGTGCGCATTCATCGTGCTCATGTGGTTGAATATGATGGTGAAGCGGTTCCCGGGACTATTCTTAAGCTTGATAAACAGGGCATGTTGGTTGCTACCGGAAAAGATGCAATTAGGGTGGAATGTATTCAATTTCCAGGTGCAAAAATGATGAAAATTGTTGACTGGTTAAATGCCCACCGCTCACAGTTACATGTAGATCTTGTTTTACGATGAAAAAAAATGAACGCTTACAAGCTTTAAAGATTCTGACAAAGGTAATACAAGAAAAGAGTCCTCTTTCTCATTATCTGCAGCTAACTAATGACCTGACCCCCTTTACCAAAGAGCTTTGTTTCGGGGTCTGTCGGCAGTATTTTCGCTTAAAAGCAATTGCTGAAACACTGGTAGACAAAAAGCCAAAAGCCATTGATGTTTGGCTTGCCTTGCTCATGGGGTTATATCAATTGCAATTTATGCACAAGCCAGATTATGCCGTCGTGCAAGAAACAGTTAATCTGCTAGCTCAAATGAAAAAAAATTGGGCTAAGGGATTGGTCAATGCTGTTTTAAGACGATTTTGTCGGGAACAACAACAGATATTATCCCAATTACAGGATAATGAGGCATTTGTTTTTGGTCATCCAACCTGGTTGCTGCAACAATTACGCCAGGACTGGCCCAAAAATTGGCAAGCCATTGTGTCGGCTAATGACAGCCATCCTCCGATGAGTTTACGAGTCAATGCGCGTCATACCACAAGAGAACGCTATTTGCTGCAGTTACAACAAACTGGCATAGAAGCTTACCCTCATCACTATTCGCTATCGGGTATACGTCTTGAAACACCTTGTGATGTCTATGCCTTACCTGGATTTGCGGCAGGGCATATTTCTGTTCAAGATGAGTCAGCACAATTGGCTGCTTCTTTACTGGCTTTGAAACCAGGTTTAAGAGTACTTGATGCCTGTTGTGCGCCAGGGGGAAAAACTTGCCATATTCTGGAAACAGAGCCTCATTTGGACTCTTGTGTGGCTTTGGATGTGGATGAGAAGCGTTTGCAGCGTGTAAAAGAAAACTTAACCCGTTTAAAACTAGAGGCTACACTTATTCAGGCTGATGCCCTAAATACTTCCTCCTGGTGGGATGGTAAGCCTTTTGACAGAATTCTTCTTGATGCTCCCTGTTCAGCGACCGGTGTGATTCGCCGTCATCCCGACATTAAGTTGCTAAGAACAAAAGAAGAGATAGCTGTAGTTGCCAACTTGCAATTAAATTTGCTACAACATTTATGGCCTTTGCTTTCGCGAAATGGTTTGTTGGTTTATGCAACCTGTTCCATTATGAAAAAAGAAAATGAACAACAAATTGCAACATTTCTAGCAGGTCAGACGGATTGTACGGTAATTACAGGGGATAAACCTTGGGGACATAACACGGGTTTCGGGTGGCAAATTTTTCCTAAAGAACAAGGTGGTGATGGGTTTTTTTATAGTGTGCTGAGGAAGGAATAATCATGCAAATTAATTGGCCTTTAGTCATTGTATTATTCTGCTTATCGTTGCCTGGAGTAATCATTGCTGTACCACGCCTCATTAATCTATTACTTCCTGACAATAGTGACGTTCTAAAACGACGTATCAGCCGACTGGCAATGGGACAAACTTTATTTATGGTTTTGTTAATGACCTTTGCCGGCAGTATATTATCTTTAAAAACAGGATTAAATGCACCGATTTTAGAGGCTTTATTAGAGGGAAGGGCTAGTTTTTCACCCGTTCAGGAGATGCTGCTGCCAGTTTTTTTAGTAACGGCTGGTGGTTTAATGGTCTTTCTTGTTCTTTATTATGGTGTTGTTGCTAGTATTCTGGATGAAAAAACTTTTCAAACCATGCGTAAGGTAAGAGCCATATTGGGTATTGATGGTTGTATTCTGTATGGCGGAGTGGTTGAGGAGGTTATTGCGCGTTGGGGACTACTGAATGTATTGACTTTTTTTTCCATTCTTTTTTCAGGAAGCAGAAGTCCTTTAATTGTTTGGATAGCCCTCTTTTTAAGTGGTATTGTTATTGCCCTTGGTCAACTTCCTGCCTATTTGGCTGCAGGCTGTCAATCAAGTCGGCGCTTTATTTACAGCATGCTCTTATTAAATAGTTGGCAGGCGATGTTGTTTGGCTGGATTTTTTGGCAATACGGATTAATTGCCGCGATAGGTGCTCATATTCTTTTTCATATCGGCTGGTATCTTTACGATAAAACGTAAAAATTGCGTAAACTTACCCGTTCTTAATCATCACTTAATTTGCCTCATCTATTGTTTAGTTTTCATCACTCAAATTTAACTAATTTATGGCTAAACGATTACCTAAGTTTGCAGTTGCACCACAAGCTTATGAGGATTATCAATACAAGACGGACACTGTAAATTTACTCAAGCAACTTAAAGCTGAGGCGCTTGCCGGAAGTGCTGTTGCTGCTTATCGTCTGGCAAAAGTATATCCACAACATTCTGAGCCATTTGCAAAATGGATGAAAAGAGCAATTGATCAAGGATTGACAAACGCGATGCTTGACATGGCCAGAGTGCTGGCAAAAAAAGGGTCTGTTACTCATTCTCAAAAGGCTGCCAGCTACTTGGTGCGTATTTTGCGTTCGAACGATAGTTATATCAAATCATTGGCTGAAGAGTTTCTGAAAGACAATCAACTAGTGTCAAAAGAAGTTTCACGGCAAATGAACAAAATTTCTGGATTGCCCTTGGCAGGTTTTTTCGCTCAGGATAAAAAACCTGCTGATGTTAATCAGTCGCCTACTCTTGTAAAGGACCCAACACTCTCATCAGGATTTGTAGTGGTATTCTGATCACTAGGTCCTTTTGCAAGCCTATCTTGGGGACGTCGCCGCCGCTGTTCGCCACCTGATACTTTTTCTAATTCATTTGTGTTGAGTTTTTTGGAAGCTTTCTCTTTTTTCATCATTTATCTCCATTCAATGGTAGTAATTTCAGTATAGGTTAAAAATTCAACAAGATTAAATAAGAAGCAGGTGGCTCATGTCCGTCTGTTAAGAATTTAAAATTTCAGGAACAAGTTTTATGGATAAATTGCTTCTAGTGAAAAATCTTGTACTCTTGTTAAAGCGATAATGCCTTTTATTGCTTAAAATGGTTGCTAATTCGTTAGCGCTTTCTTAATGTGATTTATCCTGGGGGTATACACATGCCGTTTCCGACTATCAATGAAATTAATCTCCCTTCTGCCCCGCTAAAAGTAAAACTTGAAGATCTCTCTCCAGAGGGAAGGTTATTAACCAAGCAGCAAACGGTTAAAACCATTAGTCAAATAGAAAGTATTAAAGATACAGTGCAGCAGACACTGAAAAAAGCGCCTTTCGCTAAAAGATTTAAAAAAAATGAGTTGAATATTCCTTACGATATCCTTGCTTTTGAGGACAATTATTATGCGGTCTATTATGGAGTCAAACGAAATGCTGATTTAGGCATAGGAGGATTTGGCTATGTGAAATTGGTACAAAATATTAAAACTGGCGACTGGGCTGTTTTAAAATTAACTGTTCCAGATAAAAAAAACACTGAATATCTTATTTTGCAACAAGTTGAGTTGGCGTTAGGTTATCTCGAGCGGCATATTTCTAAAAATAATTCATTCATTGAGCTTCAAAAAAAACAACACGCGGCGAATGGTGGCATTAGCTGGTGGGTACCTGAGCAGGCAAACCTGTTGATGCAGCTTGCTGAAGGGGTATCATTGGCGGATTTATACAAAGATAATTATTTTATATCCGCGAATCAATGGATTGAAATCATTTTGCAGGTTCTTAAAACTTATAAAACGATTAAAGACAAAGGCATTGTTCATAAGGATCTCAAACTAGAAAATATTTTTTATTGTTTTGCTACGAATAAAGCCACAATTATTGATTTTGGTGCTTCCAGGAAAAAACAATCGTTTCTAAGGCATGACAAAGAAAAATTTATTTATTCCAAAGGTTACACTGCCCCTGAGATAGAAAGTAAAAAAGAATACAGTGAAGCATCCGATATATATGCACTGGGTGCGACTTTTTTTTACTTGTTACATTTAACCGAGCCTACCCGCTCTGTAATTAAAGATCTTACGCTTTATACCAAACTTTATTCTTATTGTTCTTCTTGTATGGTGAATAAAAATTCCAAGGCCCGTCCTACCACTGAAGAAGCAATTCTATTTTTTGCAACAATTCAACGGTCACTTTCTAATTTACTCCCAAAACCCTTTAGGAAAATTGGTCTCTTTTCGGTTAATGAGTATTTCCGCTATTTAAACGAAGCAAGAACGTTAGAGAATGAAAATTCAATGAGGGGGAGCTTTGATTTAGCAGCAAAGGATGAGCAACAAACTGTGCAACCTGCATTAGGTTCTTATTTCCTCCATCTATTAACCACTACCTTCAGGCGCTTTTATTCCTTTCACCCTAATCCTGAGAACTTGCCAAGGGTTGAAAAGTCAATAGAAAACTTGAGCATGGAAGCCCAGCAAAAGCCAGAGCGAAAAAGATACGATCATTCTTTTATAACTGCTTTACAATTATTTGATGAAGTGTGGCTAATTGATGCTGCCAAGAGACCTACAAAAGAATATATTCAACTGCGACGGGAACTAGAAAAACAACGAATTACAGTAGGACAACGTTGCTTTTTATCAGAGAGCGACGAGTTGCCTCAGGTCATACCTGCAATTTTAACTCAACTCAATACAGAGAAGACGGCCAAGCATCAAAAATATTTCTGCCTAACCGTACAAGCTGATATTCAATTGCCATCCGAAATATGCCTTGTTACATTACAATCCGAACGGGATGAAAAGTATTATCAACAAATTATTGAAGCTTATACAGCACTTGATATTCAAGAGGAGTATCAAAGGATAAAGACTTCTTTATCGACACTAGCGAGCCAATACGAGATTGCAAAAAATTGGATAGAAGATTTTGACAGACGTTTTGCAGAAGGAAAACTGTCTTTAGATTACTTCAAAGGCAGGTTAAAACAACTCAAAAAAGAAATAGCTACACTTGAAAAGAACAGTGCCTCATTAGAGGCGCCAGGTCATTCTCATTTCGCCTTTTTCGCAAAACTATCCAAGCACAAATCCCCATCGACACAAGTAATTAAACAAATTGATTTAGAACTTGATGAATGGGTAAGTTCTTATCAAATGTAATAACTTGGGCAGTCAACATCCCGTGATTTTTACGGTAATCAATATAACAGCGACTCAGTTGAAATTATCGACAAGAACGGTTGAGTTTTATCTTAAACAAGCCAAAGAGCGATGTTTTTGTGGTAATCTTGAGGCATTACAACGCATGGTGAATGAACAATTGTTGCTATAAAATTAAAGATAAGGCGACGGTGGTTCATATTGAATTTTTGTATGTTTTTCTTGCCAGCTCTTAAACAATTGGTTATCTGGCCCATTAAGAAATAAATTCCAGGAAACTAATTTGATGGCTAGTTGTTCTGCAGCTTTTTTTTTGGAAGAGTGATGTTTGGACAAATAGGCAGAAGCAAGTTCCTGCAATTTTTCAAAAAATACTTTTTTACTCTTGAAGGTATCTAGTCCTTCATCTCGAGCCTTACTGTTTAATATTAGGTATTCTTTATATAAGGTTGAATTGCTGAGACTTTCATCTGTAAATAATCTCTGAATCTTGTCCAGTGATTCAGAAAGGGCGTCTTCAAGAGTACCCACCTTACCGGTTGCCGTTATAAAGAAACTCCCTACTTCAACTTTGATAGCTTCAATCTGGGCAAGGTTAATGGTTCGCAGTGATTTGAGCTGGTTTTTATTAATATAATTTATACATTTATTAATTCCATTAAAAAGTAAACGCTTATCTCGCTCTGAATTACTATGACTGGGATCACAAGCCACATAAATTTTTAGATGACTTGTTTCTGTCAATTGATTTAAAAAATAAAATAACATGCTAACGTAGTCGTTATTGTTATCTAAGGCTTCACCAATGTTTATATCGTCTAAATAATGTTCGCTGAGAGAATGATATAATTCAATTTTGGCATTTTTCTCGTCTTGATAATATAAACCCACCCCCACGCATGCCGTGAGATTAGTAGTCCATAGATAGGGTTCCTCATAGCTTCTTTGGGAAAAATTGCGTTCCGAACTGTAAGAAATGTAATTTATTTTATTATCAAAAATATTAAATTCATTACTGTTTGTGGCTTTGGATTTCTTTTTTAGAAAAAACACAAGAAGCTCCGATAGCAAGAAATAGTAATATTATAGGTAAAACAAGTGGAATACGCGAAATTAGCTCTCTGTTAACCACAGTAGAATACCTGATAATGACTCTTCTATGCCTCAAAAAAAGTCAAGATAATGTCCTGTATGGTCATAGTGTCTTGAAAGCCTAGTTTAATCAATTCGCGAGTAAATTCTTTTTCAAACAAAAGAAAGCTTAGTAAGTCGCCTGAGTGGCGTTTAGCGCCAAGAAAATTAAGCAGGAGGCGTAAAAATAGGGGAATGCCGTTGTAATGAGATTGGGCAATGGTGGCTATATCTACACTTGGCCTTAAGTGAAGAATTTCCACTGTGCGCCAGGGGGATTGGGCTCTTTTTTCCGCGGGTAACAAGCGAGTCATATTATTCATGTGATTAATCATCTCAATATCACGATCAAGGTTATCTAAAAACAGCCCATTAATCATGCCTCCTAAAACACGTGAGAAGTCAATGTCGCCGTTCTTTATTTTTTCTGGCTCCCCCTTTTTTAATTGGCGATTTCCTATCACTAAAATTTTATCCGCTTGACAATGGATGGCACCACGTAGAGGCGCCTCCAAGCCTAGATGGCCATCTCCGTAATGAAAACCATTTATTTTTGAAGGAGGAAAGAACAAAGGTAATGCGGTAGACGCCAAAAAATACTCCATTTCCAAATTAACGCGTTGGCTAATATGAAGGGGAAAGTTCCAATCCTCAAAATCTTCGGTGTAATGTTGATAAAAAGAGATGGTTTTTTGCGTTTCATAGCAATTGCTGATGATTTCAATGGTTTCTAAATGCTGATTCCTAATGGCAGCTTCTACATGCTTAAAATTAATGTTAGTGCTGAGGTATCCGCGCAAGGGAGATGTATCAAGAATATGTCCTAACAAACGTTGCTTAAAAAAGAACGTTGCCACATTACGCAGGTAGGTTTTACTGAATGCATAATAGCTGGTCTTAAAAATTTGTCGGCAAGTAATTTCACCCCATAATTCACTTAGTTTGTTGGTGGCTGCTGAAAAATCAAGCGCATTTTCAGCTAATACGGCAGTATTAATACTGCCAACACTGGCCCCAGTCAGCATGGTAAAAGGGATTTTTTTAAAATTTAGAATGGTGCTGATTGCCTGGAGAACCCCAGCCTGATAAGCTCCTCGGGCTCCGCCTCCGGCCAAATAAAGCGCTATTTTGGTCATGTTTCACTATTTTTAAGGAGAGGGTAAAAATATAGTCCGGTTAAGAATCGCTGGCAAGTAACAGCTTGTCTTAAGACCCATTGAAAGCAGCAATACTATCAAGATGACGCCGCTTAGAACTTATGAAAGAATATAGCATTTACAAGTGTAATTTTTGACTCAATGAAAAGAGTATTCAAATTAATTCCCATAGAATTTTTACAGCCCGGCCGTTATCAACCTAGGAAATCCTTTGAAGAAAGCTCATTACAAGAATTAGCCGATTCAATTGCATCACAAGGGCTCATTGAGCCTTTGGTTGTTCGCGAACTGACAAAAGACCATTTTGAAATTATTGCCGGGGAACGCCGATGGCGTGCTGCTATGTTGGCTGAGTTGGCAGAGCTTCCCTGTCTAATTGGGGAGTACACGGATGAACAAGCTGCGGCTGTGACACTGATTGAAAATATCCAACGGCAAAATTTAAATTTAATTGAAGAAGCTGAAGGATATCGCCGGTTACTGGAGGAATTTCATTTTCAACAAGATGAAATTGCTGCCTTAGTAGGAAAATCGCGGAGTCATATTGCCAATATTTTACGTTTATTAACATTATGTCCTGTTATTCAAGAACAAGTCAAATCAGGTCTGCTTTCAATGGGACATGCAAAAATGCTTGTAGGTTTGTCGGGTGAGCAGCAACGTTTGTTAGCGCAGCAAATTCTAGACAATGGATGGTCAGTACGCTATCTGGAAAAAAAAGTTAAAGCAATAAAGGAAGGAGAGGTATTGCGTAATCCTCAACGCGATCGAGATATCGAGCGTTTGGAAGCCAAACTAGCAGAGCAAATAGGGGCTCCTGTACAAATTGTAGCTAATGAAGGTTGCGGTGGATGGCTACAAGTAAAATTTTTTGATAATGATACGCTGGCGGGACTTCTGGAGCGCATGGGCTTGCGCTATGATTAGTATCTATTATTAAACGCAATTGAGGGAAACTAAATTGATAAAAAGGATGTTGTCAGGTACATTGCTAACCTTGGTAGCGGCATCTTCTTCCTATGCCAATCTTCAAAGCGGTGCAGATAAATTAATCAATCAAGTCTCTCCCTCACTGAATATAGGGGTAGAGGTGGTTGATTTAACAACCGGTGCTACACTTTATCGCCGAAACCCAAGTCGTACTTTTGTTCCTGCCAGTAATATGAAATTATTTTCTGATGCGGCGGCACTAATGGTATTAGGCCCGGATTACCGCTTTAGAAATCAGTTAAGCACGAATGCTTCGCAATTAAAACAAGGCCTCCTAAAAGGGTCACTTTATTTACATCTTTCAGGTGATCCTTCCTTTAATCATGAGCGGCTTGCAATGCTTATTGCTGGTTTAAAGAATTGGCATATCAATCGAATTCAAGGCAATGTCTACATCGATAGTAGTCATGCTTTTATCAATCCTTATCCTCCAGGGTGGATGGCTGAAGATTTAGTGTATAGCTATGGCGCTCCCATTGCACCCTTAATGATTGACAGTAATCGTTTGACAGTGACGGTCAATCCTGCTGCCAAGGCTGAGGAACCAGCTATCGTTGAAACCAGTGATGCCAGCCATAGTCTCGTTATTGATAATCAAGTGAAGACTAAACCCAAGGGCAGTCGTTGTGGTGTTGGTTTTACCATGGATCAGCAAAATCATATCACCGTGAATGGCTGTGTTGCAGTAGGACAATGGGCAGTACAACAACAAATGGCGATTCGCAATCCTTTGCTTTTTGCTCAAGGTTTAATAAAACGTCAATTAGCTGAAGCAAATATCGTGTTGGAAGGCAGTGTGTTATTGGGTAAAGCGCCTGCAGGTTCATTATTAATTGCAGCAGAAACGTCTAAGCCAATTTCACAATTGATGGCTGATACGTTGAAACCATCTGATAATCTTTATGCAGATAGTCTATTCTTGCATGCTGCAGAGAAATTGCATGGTTCACCGGTTAATTGGGCAGATGCGCAAGCCCTTGTTAAAAAGTTCATTCAGCAACAAACAGGCATTGAACTAGGCAATGCCGTTTTGACGGATGGCTCAGGGTTGTCGCGTCATGATCTACTAACACCTCGACAAACAGTTTCTTTATTGCGCTTTCTGCATAATAAATTTCCATTGTCTTATGAATATATTGCCGCGCTACCTGTTTCTGGCCGTGACGGAACCTTACAAAAACGCTTTAAAGGCCCAGAGCAACAAGATTTAGTGCGTGCTAAAACAGGTACTATGAAAGGTATCGTCAGTCTTTCTGGATACCTTTATACGGCCAATGCACATACATTGGCGTTTGCAATCTTTATTAACCATGTGCCAGGTACAAAGTCTTCCGTTGCAGGGAAATATCGCTATGTGGTTGACGCCTTATGTACCTATTTCCTCCAACAAAAACCCGGTAACAATACCTGGGCCAAGGTATTTTCACCTCATGGTCGTTTAAAGTTTCAACAAAACCCTACTCAGGCTGAAGTCCAACGAGGAAGACAAGCTCGTTGGCGTCAATTAGAGACGGTTGTCAAAGAGGCGCTAAAAGGACAATTGGTAACCGTCATTTATCGCGGGAATGAGCTGGTATTGAGAGATAATCAACCCGATGCAAGCCGTGTATTAAATGCACTCAAAAACTTAAGAAACAAGTATTCTTTTGCCGTAGCCTTGTCATCAAAAGTAATTCCGGCAGGTGTGGGCGTTAAACCATTGGTGTTATGGATGGAAAAAACAGATCTTGATAAAACACAAAGAATATGGACCATACGAGAAGCTGTCAGTTAATCAGAGAGTTGTGGTAATTCCTTGTGAATGCCGCAACTGATGTTAATCCTGATTCCTTAAATGCTACTTTCTGTTCAATAATAAAATTGCACTGATGATCACTCCCAGATTGGGCAGTGCATAGCTTGGTGTGAATGTAACAATAGTGTAAATTATTTTAATCAAAGTGCTCAAATCATACTCTCTTAAGCTAAGTTCTATACTTTATAAACTTAACAGCTTAATTGGGTAACTCATGATATCTCTACTTTCAGACTTACGAACCTATGTCACTAACAAAGGAAACTCTGCTGAAGATATCATGAAAAAAAAATTTTTTAACGAGATTATTGTCTTACTCGAAACTGATCAACTTACGGTTTCCTCCCTGACACTGAAGTTAGCCCGTCTAACGGATAAACAACTACAAGCCCTTTTCTGGTTAGGACGAAAAAAAGATAGATCACCTGGTTCTCAGGCTGCTAAATGGATTGGCAAGCTGTATGAACACCTTGGAGTATCAGAGGACGATTTTTCTATAGCCAACATGGTGGCAAAGGGGATTTCTGAGGAAGATCAAAGAAAATTAGCTGGATCGCTTTATCGTCAATGGCAAAATCATCCTGTTTCAAACCTTGAAAGACAACATATCGAGCATGAGTTTAAAGCACTATTGGGTATGGATTATCCTAAGCTTTCTCTGGCACAGGGTGTCTTAAAATGTTATGAAGAGGATGAGGAATTAACCGATCTGCAGAGTAAATTGCTAAGATTGTGGAATTATGCTCCTGGATATCTCTCTTCATTCCTGCATGAACTCTGTTCAGGTTTCGTTCTGCAAGGAAGTGCTAAAAGCAAGAGGTTTACTCAAACAATGGTTGAGCTTGTGCAAGATAAACCAGAGTTAGAGGATAGTGTAATCCATGCACATCCTCAATTGGCGGCCGCACTCATTGAAGAATACCCTGAAAAATTTTTTACTCTTCCTCTTGCCATGCAAAGGCAGGTTCAAGCCCATTTAGATGAGCCTATTCTTAAGAAAATAAAGAGAGCGATTGATGGAGTTTCTCTTTTTCGTGATCGCGAGCCCGAACAAAAAATTGCCTTATTCGCTTTGCTGCAAGATCCCGCTTTGCGTATCCATGTTCTCAGTGAACATGCTGAAAATCATCGCTTATACAGTGAGCTTGAAACGACAATTTGTAAGAATTTGGAAGGTAGTAAAGAGACTTTGATTGCTTTTCATCAGGCAGACCCTGCTGTTAAAGCAATCAAAACCTACTTGTCAGAAAAACCCAATGCTTATAAAAGCAATTTCTTTCGTAATCTAATGACGGATATTAACCGCAATGGCTTGACTGTACAGATACTGAATAAACATATGCAAAGCGTAAACAAGGATGCATTGTTTGCCAAATGGAGTGGTAAGCATAATTCGCGAGCGGCGAATTTAATGCTTAATTTATATAAATTAGCCAATATGACGAGTCGGGATGAAGACATTGCGTTTATCCGACAAAACTTGCTCAACTCGCAAGAAGATGAACTTAATAAGGGTATAGATAGTGTGTATCCTGACGAAGGAGAAATTTTCTTTGACAGACGCAAAGAAAATTATTTTGAAACAAGAATTAAGCCAAGTCTGAGCCAAAAAGTTACTCAAATCCTCCAACACCCTGAGCAAGCTATGAATTCGCTAGTGGGACATCAAATTGGCAAAGTCATTCATGCTTATCAGTCCATGGCTCAATTTTCCCAGAGAAAAGTAGCTAAGCAACAGCAAAAGGCTGAAGCAGTTTATCAGAATTATTTAATGACCAAAGCGTTAGAAGTAGCGCAGCAAACCGAAGTGGGAAAACTCATTTTTGATCCTCAGGGGCATGTTATTCTTGCAGTTAGCTTGAATGATGCAGATTATGCTGAGATTTATCAATTAATCACGGGTGAAGAAGGTACTAAAGACAATTTAATTAGACTTCTTGGTAGCGAAGTTACCCCTGTTACTTGGTGTAATATTGATATTGCGCAAGTTCCTTCACTGAAGAATAAGTTTAAAGCCAGAATTGATAATTCCCATCAGATGGACAATCTTCTAGACAGCTTCTTTGCTTCTTCTCGACGCTCCAGTGTCATTGCGCTGCAGGAAGAGCTCATGATGCATGTGTCCTTAAGTCTACGTGCCCTGGAGAAAACAGCGAAGATTGCTTTGCTTACCGAGGAAAAACGTGATGAGCTAATGCAGGCCATTAATACCATGGCGTTAGAGCAATTTGCCACTGTTTTAAGAGCATCAGCAACTGGTGTTACGATCGATTACGCGGAATTAAATAAAAAATTAGACGAAGCGCGGGTTGAGCTAGCCGAAAAATCACGTGAGTTATTAGTTGATAAAATTATGGCGGGACGAAATCAGCAGTCCATTGCAGAGTTAAGTGCGTTACTGATCGAAAAATTGGATAAGCATTCATTTACCAGCACAACGGCAACAGGTTGGGATTATTTCAGAACAGATGTTGATAATGAAAATTCTATCCTCATCAGTGCTACCAATGAAACGGCGCATGATAAGCACTACGGTGATGACAAATTGGCTATCCGCGTGATTACCCGTTGTCATTATGATCCAACGAATCAGACTGTGAGAGAACATGATAATCCCACGATTGAGGCACGTGTGCCCTCAATGGCTATTAAATCAGGATCGCATAAAAAAGCAGTAGAGGATATTCGCGGCAAGCTTGGATATGCTCATCAATTATTAACTGCTAAAAATACCACCTACGGGGGGCCTGTAATTTATAATCTGCTAACATCTCTGCATACTAAAGCCTATGACAACAGTTTTTTTGAATCAGCCAATAAACAACGAGCCAGTGCGGCCCGCATTTTAAAAGGTTCTCATTTATACAATTTGGCTCAATTGAATAAAGGGAAGGTCAAGGCATTAATCTATGTGCAAAATATACCTGTTAATCAACATACCAAGGAATTGAATTACAATTCTTTAGATGGGGCTACCTGCGAAGCGGCATTAATGACTGATTTAGCGCTATTGGCGACGCTAACTTATCATGCAGCGGTGTTTTCGCCGACAATGGGAGAGAGTATCACCTCTGCTTATCAGTTCGCCCATGCTTCCTACTTATCCTTTTTGCCTCAAGCAGGTGATGGTCATCATTACTTTAAAGACTCGCAACCCGGTAAAGACACCATGAATTTTTTGCTTGAGCAGAAAAAGGGATGGAAAAATGCTGTACCCATAGTGCCTGCGGCCGATCTCCATGCTCTGGCTGCTCAAACCTTATTTAAGATGATGGCCCATGATGAGCATCAACGTAAACAGTTTGGTATGCTTGCACAAGCCCTTTCTGTATTTATTGAGCCAGCCTCTCTAGCTGGTTGTAAAAGTGCTAATGAACGAGAACAGGCAGTAGCAGGCCGTGTAGGACTTTTAAGAAGCATTGATTCTATAAGCCCCACAAGATTGCCTGCTGACAAGAAAGCAGTCATTGAAGCCTTAACTGATTATGTGTCTGGAAATGCCACTCTTGCTACTGTCCAGGAAAAATTGGACATAGCCTACAACAAGTATAATTTACAGGGAGCCGTTGCCGCAGTGAGCATGGAAGATCAAGGAGCTTCCTCTAAAGTGCAGGCAACAAAGAATAAAAATAATCCAGGGGTCATCCGCGAAGTTAATACGAATTATGCTGAATCAGGCTATTTAGACTGCTTATCGCAAAAATATAGTGAATTAATGCAAGCACATAATAAGAAAACTAATTTACCTGAAACGTTCAAACAGTTACTTACTGCTAAAGCAATGCCCCAGGTTAGATTGGGGTACGCGTTAAGCCGTTAATTAAAGATCACGCCCATCAAGATTCCATGAAAGCAATCTTGATGTTGCGAGCTAAGCTGCTTTTAGTAATATTCCACGGTTGTGGTTGTTACATCAACCGGTTCAGTGTCTACAATATTTACTGAATCATAGGCAACAGGCGTAGTTACTATCGGAGTTGTAACGACACTGCCACAGCAACTGGGTGTGGTAACCACAGCTGTAGTCGCTGTTGGACAACATCTTCTTGGTGCAACGACTGTTTTGCAGCAGCGATTGGTATAAACAGGGGTAGAAACAACGCGAGTTGTAACAACAGGAGTCACACTGACTTTCCGGTATTCAACAACGTCAGTATTGGTGAAACCACAAGCTGTCAAAATGACTGACATCGGTACTAATGCTATCCATTTCATAATTTACCTCAAGTCTAGCTCTGGTAGCTAAATTGTAGAATATTTGAACAACATTTGCCAGTATGAAGCAGCTACACTGCATCACATGAGCTGCTAATAATCTTGAGGTGTTTTTTCATTCATGTAATAAAGAAACGTCAGTAATTGAGCGACAGCAAGGTATAGATTTCGCGGAATTTCCTTGTTTAATTCCACTTGAGCAAGAAGTTCAGTTAATGGCGTGTTTTGTTGCAAGGGAATGTTATGTTCTTTGGCTAATTTAATTATATGTTCTGCAAGGAATCCTTCGCCTTTTGCCGTCACTTTAGGAGCTGATTTGCCATCATAATGCAAGGCTACGGCCTTGGTTTTATCTTTACTCATATGTTCATGTCCAACAAATGGAGATGACTCATATCTATTGCTTCAGTCAGTAAACCTACATCGACATTCCATAAGGTAAGGGTTAATCCCAACGACTCCAGTAAATTAGCGAAAGTTTGCTGTTGCTCCGTTAAATAAGCCACGGTTTCTTTTTTATCTGCATTAATTTGCACCTCAAGGGCAGTGTCTTGTAATTTTACTTTGGCTTGTATATCCCCAAGATGACTAAGATGAATGGCAAAACTCATAGACCAGCTTGATTTACCTGCTTGTAATGCTTGCTGTTGACGGTGCTCTTCAATTTTCAAAGGGATGAGTTCCAGGCCTGATAGCGTATGGAGAGGTAATTCGAGTAGCAAACGATAAGGTTCATTTTGGGAGTGAAGCAAATGCAGTAGCTGATTGGTTTCAACACGGGCCAATGTTTGCATAGTGTGATCGCGTAACAGTGTTAAAATATGTTCCACAGGTTCACCTGTAAAAGAAATTGCTGCTGAATTTCGCGGTGGTTGTAGCACATTACTGAGTAAAGGAAAGCTCTCTGGTTCATTAAATCTCGCTTTTGCAGAGGAAATATGGGGCTGCTCATTAAGTAATCCGCTCAATTTAATGCACTGACCTTTAAAATCTCGTGTTAAAAATTCTTTAGAGTCTGTTTTACGCCAATGGACCAAGGTATTTTCCCAAAATAATCCGCTATAACCTATGGCTTGAGCTAATTGCTGTGGCAGTTGAGCCACAGGAGAAAAAGTGGTCAGTAAATGTTGAATTTGTTGCCTAATCATGGGCGGTAGATTAGAAACAGTACTAAGTCCACTTAAGCTCGCTAATAAATAAGCAGGTGAGCTCTGTTTGGGCAAGGTTTGCATGAGCGCCTTGTGCAGCAGGTTTAATTCTGGTGGATTACGTAAGATTTGTAGAACGGTTTCCCCCTCGGTTTGTACTACTTTTACCTGCAGTAATTCGTCTGGATTAATATGGTGCGAGGTGCGAGCATTAATATTTTGTCCATTTATATTAATTAACACTTGATTTTCACTTAAAGCTTTGACAACCACTGTTTTTAATATTTGACCTACGTAAAGCTCAGTGGAGGGTTTAGTCAGCTTCAACTCCTGCATAGGCTCAAGCCTCACCGGCATATTATTTGGCATATCAATAGCCATATCACTTCCTTTGCATTAATTTGCTTGTCATGTATTGGGGCATTTCACTATACTGATGCCCACTGTATCGGCAAAGCTAGCAATTACTTGATAGTTGTCGACAGATGTGGGTTCAGGTCATAGCAAGAAAGGTCTTATGATGGCCTATTCGAGCTTCAAAGTTAAAGTGACTGGAAAGGATATCACCCCCGATATGGGGAGACCAAAATGCGCACTCACCAGTTAATGAATCTGATGAGAGTGATACTAAGACAGGGTGTTAAGATGCTAGATAGAGCCAGCGTAGTCGATGAACAATTCATTAGTCGGGTAAAAAAAGCTGATTTTCCAGCCATTCGTACTGCAACCATGCCTATCGATGTGGGGATGGATAAAAAAACCGCCATTGAATTATTCGATTCACAAATTAAATCCCGTTTATTGGACCTCATTGCTCGTCAATTAAAAGAAAAGGGATTGTCTTATTACACTATTGGTAGCAGTGGTCATGAAGGGAATGCAGTATTTGGAAAGATTTTTAGAGCTAGCGATATGGCTTTTTTGCATTATCGAAGTGGCGCCTTTTACTTACAGCGTGCAAAACAGCTTTCCAGTGTTGACGGGGTAAGCGATATTTTATTATCTTTGGTGGCTGCTGCCGATGAACCTATCGCAGGAGGACGTCATAAAGTTTTTGGGAGTGTGCCTTTAACCATTCCACCTCAAACGTCAACAATCGCTTCTCATTTACCAAAAGCACTAGGTGCTGCATTATCCATTACCCGAGCTAAAGAATTGGCAATTAATAGTAAATTGCCAGTTGATGCAGTAATTTTATGTTCTTTTGGCGATGCTTCAATTAACCATGCCAGTGCGCAGACAACCCTCAATGCCTGTTCCTGGATTGCAACACAACCCTATCCCTTGCCTTTAGTTCTAATTTGTGAAGACAACGGCATTGGAATTTCAGTGCCAACTCCGCAAAACTGGATAGCATCCTCAGTGAAAGAGCGACCAGGGTGGCATTATATTAGTTGTGATGGCTTGAACATTGCTGATACTTATGAGAAAGCTCAACAAGCAGAATATGTAGCCAGAATAAAAAAACAACCTGTTTTTTTACACATGAAATGTGTGCGTTTATTGGGACATGCCGGTTCTGACATTGAGTCACAATACAATACTCAAGCAGAAATTGAACAGCGGGAAGCGAATGACCCCTTGTTATATACGGCTGCGATTCTACATCGTGAAGGATGGATGAGCTTAAAAGCTATCGTGGATTTATATCAGGATAATCGTGCCCTCATTGAAGCAAAAGCCACAGAAGCTATTCGCCTCCCTAAAATGAGTAGCGCTAATGAAGTAATGTCTTCCATACTGCCAAAAGGACGCAATAAACGTGCTTATTTGCCTCCTGATGAAGCAAGACGCCAGCAAGTGTTTGGTAATAGCTACAATCAGCTCAGTATGAAGCGTAATCTTTCTCAACATATAAATTTCGCCTTAACAGACTTAATGATGCAATACCCCAACATGCTAATATTTGGGGAAGATGTAGGCAAAAAGGGGGGCGTGTATCGTGTGACTGCGGATTTACAGTCGCGATTTGGTCAGAGAAGGGTCTTTGACTCACTCCTTGATGAAACAACCATCCTTGGAACTGCCATTGGCTTGGCTCATAATGGATTTTTACCCGTTCCAGAAATTCAATTCCTGGCTTATTTGCATAATGCTGAGGATCAATTGCGCGGTGAAGCATCCACGTTATCCTTTTTTTCTAACGGTCAATACCAAAATCCCATGGTGATACGGATTGCTTCCTTGGCTTATCAAAAAGGGTTTGGCGGACACTTCCACAATGATAATTCCATTGCAGTGCTTCGTGACTTGCCGGGGGTGTTGGTTGCCTGTCCTTCTAATGGGCCTGATGCTGCAATGATGCTTCGCACTTGCATGAAACTGGCACATCAGGAAGGTCGCGTTATTGTCTTCTTGGAACCTATTGCATTGTACATGACGAAAGATTTACATGAGACAGGGGATAATGGCTGGCTTTTTGAATATCCATCGCTTGATAAAACCATTGAAGCTGGTGAAGTTGGTATATATGGTGAAGGCGAGACAGTTATTTTAAGTTATGCCAATGGCTATTATTTATCACGGCAGGCAGCCAAAGTTTTAAAAGAAGAACATGGCATGGATGTGAAGCTTGTGGATTTGCGTTGGCTAAGCCCTTTACCTACAGAGGCTATAATTCGCGAAGTAGCAAAGGCAAAGCGCGTTTTAATTGTGGATGAGGGGCGTCGAAGTGGTTCAGTGAGTGAAGGGTTAATGACCCTATTAATGGAACACGCACCAAACCGTCTAAAAATTAAACGAATTACTGGTGAGGATTGTTTTATTCCATTGGGAACTGCCTGGCAGTATTTATTACCTGGCCGAGATTCAATTATTGCTGCCATTTTGGCATTGCATTCAATGAAAAGGGAGAAGGAAGGTGGACGATTTGTTATTTCTTGACGAGCAATTGCACGATGATGAACGGATGATTCGCGATAGCGTTTCGCGTTTTGTAAGCCAAGATGTTGTACCTTTAATGGCTGAGGCTTTTGAATGCGCCGAATTTCCTCGCCAATTGATCAAAAAATCAGCGGATTTGGGACTGTTAGGTTTAACCTTACCGGCTGAATATGGTGGAGCGGAAGCCTCTTATGTCGCCTATGGTTTGGTATGTCAGGAGCTGGAGCGGGGCGATAGCGGTTTGCGTAGTTTTGTTTCTGTGCAAAGTTCTCTTTGTATGTATCCCATCTTCCGTTATGGCAATGAAGAACAAAGAAAACGTTTTTTACCGGCAATGGCGGCTGGTGAAAGGATTGGTTGCTTCGGCTTAACTGAACCCGATTCAGGTTCAGATCCCGCCAGCATGCGCACCAATGCCAAAAAGGTAAACGGCGGTTGGCGGTTGAATGGCACTAAAATGTGGATTACTAACGCTCCTATCGCTGATATTGCCATTGTGTGGGCTAAAACTGAAGCTGGTATTCGTGGTTTTATTGTGGAGAAAGATTTTAAAGGATTTAGTTGTCCGGAAATTAAGCAAAAAATGTCCCTCCGTGCCTCAATTACTGGGGAATTGGTATTGGAAGATGTATTTGTTCCTGATGAAAATTTATTGCCTGCCAGTGATAAGGGGCTGGGTGCTGCATTAAGCTGTTTAAGCCAGGCTCGTTATGGGATTGCTTGGGGAGCAATGGGGGCTGCCATGGCTTGTTTTGACATTGCGCGTGATTATTTACTTGAACGCAAACAATTTGACAAACCCTTGGCCTCTTTTCAATTAATTCAAAAAGATTTAGCTACAATGTATACGGAAATTCTCAAAGCGCAATGCCTTAACCTGCAGATTGGGCGCTTAAAAGATCAGCAACGTGAAACACCTGTCATGATTTCTCTTGCCAAAGGCAATGCTTGTCGAGAAGCGTTAAGGATTGCTCGCATGTGTCGCAATTTATTAGGTGGTAACGGTATTAGCCTTGAGTACCATATAATTCGTCACATGCTAAATCTGGAATCAGTCTTTACTTACGAAGGTACTGATAATATTCATACTCTTGTGTTAGGCCGCCATATAACCGGGATTAATGCCTTCGGTTAAACTAAAACAGTTAGAAGTCTTAAAGGTAAAAGCAGTTTCATCTAGCTATAATTAATTTAGAGCAACGACGATGAGATGAAGAAAATGAGTGAGCAAGAGAAAGAAACTGTGGATACCTTAATTCAACCTGAATCGGATTTTTCCGATGAATTGGAATTGGAAGGTTCTTCCAATGAATTTAACCAGAACCAATTCCAGGGTGGGGATGAAGTTGATTTGTTAGATGATGGTGTTCCTGGCTACGAAACCACAGGGGAAGATGGTGAGGATGATGAGATTGCGCAGGAGACTCACCCATCACCTCATCCCTGATAGATCTTAGTTATTTTGTTAGGGTTAATGGGGAAATTCCTCTGCTATTGAACCAAGCATAACCAAGCAACCAAGGGGTCAGATCTTGCTTTTCAACCAAGGGGTCAGATCTTGCTTTTTGCTTTCCCTAAAATGATCCCCAACTGCTTCGATAGGCAAAAAGCAAGGGCTGCCCCGTAGCTTCTTTTTCCTTTCGAAATTATCTGACTATTGTTTATTTTACAAAAGGGAATTTAAATTGAAACTAGACCGTTTGTTTAAGTTGTTACCTTGTTTTATTAAAAATTCTTCCGCTGTAGCTCTACCTTCCTCTTTTAACATGCTAATAAACGCCCACTCTCCATTTAGCTTGGAAGAATAATCCAATTCTACCATTTTATTACTGGCGATCCGATGAATACGCATTTTCGCCCATCGCGCACCTTCACCTTTAACAGAATTAACGACTTGTCTTAAGACAGCAATCATGCGTAATTCTTTCATTAAAGAGGCATTAAATGCAACTTCGTTAAGACGATTAAGAATTTCCTGGGCAGTTTTTGGCGTACCAACTCGTTCCACAGGATTTATTTGGATTAAAATGGTATCACTTGATAGACATTCTTTGACAAGCGGTGTAATTGTAGGATTTCCGGTGTATCCTCCATCCCAATATGCTTCTCCATCAATCTCAATTGCCTGAAACAAAGTAGGCAAACAAGCAGAAGCGAGTAAAACTTCCGGTGTAATTTCACTATTTTTAAATACCCTTCCTTGTCCTGTTCTCACATTAGTAGCTGTGATGAAAAGTTTAATGGGAGTACTTGTAAGTCTTTCAAAGTCAATACTTTGCATAAGAATAGATTGTAGTGGATTAAGTGCAGCAGGGTTTAAATCGTAGGGAGAGAAAACACGTGATATTAAATCAAATCCTATAAATAAAGGGGAATTATCTAACGTCCAACTGCCTGTTAAGATATCCCAAAAACTGCGGCGGAAAATGCTAAACGTTGATGCTTCGGCGATTCGTTGCCAAAAAGCATCTAATGCTGCTCTCGCTCCCCCTGAACCATTATTAAGATAGCCACTGGCTAAAACAGCCGCATTCATGGAGCCAGCCGATGTGCCAGAAATTCCTTCAATTTGAAGTTTCGGTTCTTCAAGTAGTCTATCCAGAACACCCCATGTGTAGGCACCATGGGCCCCACCCCCTTGAAGCGCTAAGTCGATAAGTACAGGCTTTTTATGGGTAAGGAGACTTTTTGTCAATTTTGGCATATGAACTCTGTATCCTTGAGTACCTGTATAATAACCATATTAGCATAGGCGTTATTTGAGAGTTGACTTTAACTGGACTATATTTTAAGAAGGCTTACTATACTGGATGTCAATATCATGAGTAAAAAGAACCGCTCTCAAAATAAATTATCCTCTGAAGAATTAAGCAAGGTTCCAGGAGGTAATCACAAAGACTCAAAAAATGATTTGAAACGTATTATAGAGGAAATGAAACCCTTTCCCGATTTAAGTGAAGAAGATTTAATCAAACTCACGCAGCGATGAAATAATTTTACACATTGATAATGTTCAAGCATTTTACCTCAGTGTTGTTCACATAAGGAAACTAGCAGATAATTGAGTTATATTATTTTAATATCCAAGGAGAGAGAAAATGAGCTATATCGATGGATTTGTGCTTCCCATCCCTAAAGATAAAATTAATGAATATCGCAGTATGGCAGAAGCTGCTGGTAAAATATGGATGGAACATGGTGCACTTGCTTTCAGAGAGTGCATTGCAGAAGACACACAAGCCCATGACATGATCTCTTTTCCTGAGCTTGCTAAAGTCAAAAATGGGGAGACAGTCGTTTTCTCTTACATTGTTTTCAAATCCAAAGAGCATCGAGATACAGTTAACAAAAAAGTAATGGCAGATCCTCGCATTCAACAAAGCTGTGAAAAATATGGCAGTCTGTTTGACTGTAAGCGCATGGCTTATGGGGGCTTTGACGTTTTGGTAGATCTATAATCGAAATTTTCGCCATTCCATATCAGCATATGGGCTTATGCACGAGCCAAGGGGTCACACGAGCCAAGGGGTCAGATCTTGTTTTTTGCTTTCTCTAAAATGACCCAACTGCTTCGATAGGCAAAAGGCAAGATCTGACCCTGTAGCTATGTGCTGTAGCTACTCTGTAGCTGTGCTGCCGTAGCTTGTGCTAAAGAGAAAATTAAGAAATATTTTCGGAGGTAGGATCCCCGAGAACCGAAGACTTTGAATTTAAGTTTACAAATAACTATGCAGCAAAGGTTACCGTCTTTTCTTCTTTTATGCCTGAACAGAAAGGATTAACATACTCGACCTTATTTTCTTTATTAATTGTAATTAAACTCTGAATTCGCTCGACTTGAAAGGATAAAAAACCTATCCGTATCTGAGCATTAGAAGGCGTAGCTTGTAATTGGGAATACTCGGCAGCACTTAGGAAAATCCTATAACAGGAGAGTCGCTTACGCCCCAATCGTGATGACTCACATTGTTCTAATAATTCTATGGAAGAATAGAACTTACGTGCCACATTAGGTTGCATTACCAAACTCCAGGTTCTTATATTATTATGATCTCTAATTTGTTCAACGATTGGGATAAAAAGACAATAAGGATAGTCTGTATCAACCTGTTTTACTTGCTTGTCCTGTTTAAAAAACATCAATACCTCCCTACGAATGATTGAAAATTTAATAATATGTTAATTTTTATAACATATCATCATTGATAATGACACCAACAACTTCATGATTATGACTACTGCAATTGACAATCTTCTCAGAAAATGGGAGCTAATCAAATCTAATAAAAAAAGTAATGGCTTTTTTAAAAATGCAAAAAATTTTGTAGAAATCAATAAATTCATCGAGCAATTACAATTAAGTAATCTCATGACTATTGATGAAATCATAAAGGCTTTACAAAAAATAGAAAATATTTCGATTGCTCAAAAGGGAACTATTTTTCCTTTTAACGAGTGGTTAGATAACAATCGCTATCGCGTCTTACGAGATTTACATGTTCCATCTTCTGGAAAATTAACCGAATTTTCTTTATCTGCAAATTCAGGTCTGTGTCGTTTTTTTATAAATATGCATGGCTTGTTATTAGGCCATTATGAATTGGCAAAACTTCACACGGAAGGCCAGCTACCAGTAAGTAAAATAGAGTACACAGATGATCAGCTTAAAGAAACACAAGTGTTTATGGATTTAGAAATTACAACTCAACAAGATAAATTGCCTGATGGAAATGCAATTAAGGATTTTAGGCGTAAAGGAGTGACAATTTATGGCGCCACAATTTATCCCCAGTCAAACTCCTTAGAGAGGGACCCCGCAATTGAACAAGCGTTAGAAAGCTTTGCTGGCGGAAGTGTTGAGAATCCAAAATCCAAAGCTGGAAAAATCTTTAATTTTAGTGGGCAATTTCTTGAGGCAATTTGTTTGCAAGAGTTTTCAAACTCTATTGTTTTAAAAGCCAATGAGAACGTACGATTAGAGCGGGGTTCTGTTAAAGGACATATCAATTGGTCTAAGCTAAATGGTGAGCCTTATGCTACTGTTCAAGTTAAAATTTTTAGCTGTACTTATTGTGATGATAACGGGCAGCAATTCTTAACAATGAGTAGTGATGGTTGTTCTCTTTACTCTTTATCTCATGAGTGGGATCTGGAGAAGACCCTTGCCCAAAATCAATTAGAAGTAACCGGTAAAACGGACGGGAATATTGTTCCTCTATGCGAGTTTAACTTAAAAATCAAAATGGTGACTAATGATTTTGGCCATTATCTAAGAGTTGATGAGTGTCGCGTGCATATCAACACGGATGAGCTAGTCTCAACGAAAGATATTAAATGGGAAAATGCGATTACGTTGAATGTTTAAGAGAACGCTGTTATGTATTCGAATAAGAGATGAGTTGATAGATGAATTAATGAATAGAGCGAGAAAGAGATAATCTCGATAAACGACGAACAAATAGAGTAAAATCCCAAACACCTCATTGAGGAAAGTCCGGCAGTGATTTGGATTGCAGCGTCTTTAGGTTACCAGTTTATTATTTATCCAGGAGAGCAAATTCAATCCTTTTTGTAAAAAGTGGTCATCACCACGCATCACCACGGGGTCAGATCTTGCTTTTTGCTTTTTCTAAAATACCCCCAAACTGCTCCGATAGACAAAAGGCAAGATCTGACCCTGTAGCTCGCTGCGATAGACAAAAGGCAAGATCTGACCCTGTAGCTCGCTGCGATAGACAAAAGGCAAGATCTGACCCTGTAGCTCGCTGGACCCTGTAGCTCGCTGTGACCCTGTAGCTCGCTGCTGTAGCTCGCTGCTGTAGCTCGTAAATAGTGCTAGGTGGAGTAGTTCAATTTGATTGGACAGTTCCCGATAAAGCAAATCATCTTAATGAAGATTAAACCCCAAAAATACAAGTTTTGAGGTTTAAGTAACCGTTGCAAAACCCAGGTTATTGTGAAGACTCAATCAATTTGGCAAGTGATATGACTTTATCCTTCGTTGAAGGTTGGTAGGAGGTTGCAGCGCAAGTTAGTTCCCTGCTATAGGTGTTGTCATACCAATTTATTTGATAGGTAAAACCAGTTTGTTCATTTCCCTTAACCAATACAATTGTAGGTTTCCCAGCAATGTCCTCGCTAACCAGCTCTTTAATTAATTCGACTCCACCGTGTGCAAGTTTCATGTTATGTTCTTTAAACTCGCATGTGCCAACATCCTTTTTTTGGAAAAATTGTATAGCACCATCCCAACCGTCTCCATCATCCCCATATTTAGTTTGTTTATAGGCGCCATAGGGAGCAAATCCTATTGTTTTATCTGTGACAGAAGCAGGTACACCAACAAAGGTGTAGGCCATTTTTAGTTCAGCAATAGTATGGCGGATGTGTGTACTGGAAGGTGATAATTCATTTTTATATTTCTCATACTGAAAATCAGCGGTTTTGCTAAACTCCAAAAGCTCTTTTGCTCTAGGTGAGGGGGCATTTACAAATCCATTTTTTTCTTGCTCTTTATGCATAGACAGATATTGCTTTATTCTAGTGGCATAAAACTCATCATTCGCTTGAGATTTTAGTGTTTTAGCATCAATGATTCTCACTTCACCATCAAGCATCTCAATACCCATTTTTTTTAAGTAGGCTTTGTTTTGCTCTCTAATTTGCTCTTGAGAGAGGGGCGGTGCAGAAAAAGCATACCCAGCATAAACTCCTAATACTAAAATAGGAAATTTTTTCATCCTAAGCATTTGTTTTATCCTTATTAATTATAATCCCACCAACCATCATAGATACTACAATCGTCAACATAAGTTGATTCAAAAGGAAATCGACCGCCGCCATCATCGATAAGGAAATGATGCCCTGAAACAGACCAGTTTTTATTACAAAGAGGCCCTTCACCCCAATGAACAGCCGCTTAACGCCAAGTGTAAGCATATTCTGTATCAATATGGTGGGTTGCTCTTCTTTTATTATCGTTATGAATACTGATAACTCACCAGTCGTAGGAGTGGCCAAGCCACCAAGTGATTGACTCATTGTTAACGCAATTTGCACGACTATGTGCTGTTGTTGCGTTGATACCTGCATGTGCTGTTACCGTTGCCGATAACAAGGCGCAAGCAGTAATTTTTCCTAAATTCCTCATGTAAAACTTACTCCTTATAATTTCCCTGTAAACTCTCCTTGTTATTTAATGCTCCTTTAAATTTCGCAATTGAGCCAAAGTCAATTTTATCACAGACTCAGATCTAATTTCGTTTATTTTATGCGCTGTCAAGAATTTATCATTAAAAATAGTAGTTGATTTGAGGAGCATGCGTATGAATACTGTAGCCAGTAGCACCCCCTGCGGATTCTTTTAAACCTGGCCCTGTAGTGTACGGTGTAAATTCAAAGTTTAATTATAATATATTGCGCTTAGGGATCAATTATAGAGTTTAAATTTCATCTCGAATTATTTTTATAAAACGAATCTATTAATACAATATGGATTCATTTTAGGGAAGTATTTTTCAGAATAAATGGGTTTCTCTAATAATACAGTAATCATTATCCACAATATGGTAGTGAAGAGTTGTTCATCATTTTAAACTGTTTGTCTAAATAGGAGTACAGATTTATAAATTTTTATTATTTTATAGTGTATTTAGGTTTTTCTTTGCCCTTGTCCTGGTGGCATTGCTGATCATTACGCCGTAAGCCTGGATTAAAAATTCCATATTATCTCTTATTTTTTTTCTATGATACTATCTCTCATCTTTTTAGATTTTTAGAAAAGATGGCAAATGTATCGCTATAAAAATACAATGTCCATCATTACTTTAACAGGATGAAATTTTAGCCAAGGAGGAATTAATTTAATATTTAATAATTTGGTGCAATCATGTCTTTTTATGTCAATGAAAAAACAAAAGTTATTCTTAAATTTCGTGCAGGAAAACTTTATCAAAATACTCTTAACACTACGGGTATAAAGGAGCTTGAGCGGAATGTTCCTGGACAGACTCTTTCCCTGACTTATACCAAGGATGGCAAGATAATTCGCTTGCCAGAACATCAAGATCCAAGACCTGAGTCTGCAGAAAAAATTTGTTGGTTTGGCGCTTTTAAGTATAAATACTATGGTCCTTTTTTTCAGGGAAAGCAGCGCAAAATTGAAAAAATTGTTTCTGATTATCATAAAATTTGTAAACGTTTAGAAAGGATTAAATTTGAAGAAAATGCCATTCTTGACTGGTTTAATGAGCAATTAGAACAGAATGAAATTTCTGAGACGGCTGCAAGTATGTCAATTGACAAAATTTTTGCTGCCTTCCTATTGAAGAATTATTCGTTCAAGTCTGATACTATACCGGCGCTTCTTCAAGAATTCCTGGAATGCCACACAGAAAGTGATTTTACTTATTTTATTTTAAATCGTCAGGATAAAGCTATTTTTGAAGCTGCAGTGAATGTCAGTAGACAACTTAATTTCAATGTTGAGGAAGTCGTTAATAGAGAACTTAAAGAAAAAAATAGCAATATAAATCCGCAGGAAATGTCAATCAGTGAGTTAGCTTCCTATTATGAGCGCGCAGTGATTCACCATATTTGGCAGTTTCATTATGCTTCTTCTTGTTGGCATCCAGCAAAAGGGCTAGAGCCTTTACTCGAAGAATTCAGAAGGTATGAAAATCATTTTCTTGCAGAAATTGATTATAATTTAATTAAACAATTTACTACAAATCCAGTGCTTGAATTTTCTTCTTTTGATGAAGAAGGATATCTTGTTTATGATGTTGTGCTTGCAGAGAAAGAAGACGCTGGTGAAGATACCCATATAATCAAAGTCATTGGTGTGGATTTAGATAACGGTGGCTATGTTTATTTCCTGGATCCTAATGATGCAAGTAGTCCAGGGAAACCGCGCATAGCCCATCGCATTTCTAAAGATTTATTCTATCATATTCTACTGGATATCCATGGCGTTAGTGTTGCAAAATCAATGTCTGATACCGCATTTCCGGTAGTTCTTTATCGCGCAAAAAACGATATTGATGAGGACATCATTGCTTCTCCTAAACGTCTGCCCAAAAGGCAGCATAGTCCAATTCTTGAGTCAAAAAATATTTTGCATACACAGGAAGCAGACGATACTAAACCGACAAATAGTCCTAGGTTATTCCGACTCAGGAAACATATAAAAACCGATGCAGAATTGCGATGTCCTCAGAACAGTGATGAATTTGGACTTAAATCGCAGGTGTAGATTGACATTATTCAAGCACTTAAAATATCGGAGTTTGTCGGCAGGAGAGCAACTCTGCTAAAAATTATTTTTTAGATATTGTTTTTCTCCTCACAGGAATAGGGCTTAAGTGAGAGAATTTTTGTTTTGCTCCCTTTTATTATAGAAAAATGAAGGAGAAAGGATCTTGTGCTAATCTGAAGAAAAGCCTATCAAAGGGAATTAAGCGTGAATGGAGCAGAATTAGTTATTAAATGTCTCGAGGCCCATGGGGTTGAGTATATTTTTGGTCTTCCTGGTGCAAAAATTGATGCCATTTTTAATGGTCTGCTGGATTCGAAAATTAAGCTTATTTTATGTAGACACGAGCAAAATGCTGCTTTCATGGCTGCTGCTTATGGACGCCTGACGCAGAAGCCAGGAGTGGTCTTAGTGACCTCTGGGCCAGGTGTGGCCAATTTAGCAACGGCGTTACTCACTGCAACGACGGAAGGCGATCCGGTAATCGCTCTTGGTGGTAATGTTTCTCGCGCCATGCATTTTAAAAAATCACATCAAGCGGCAAATAACACCAAGTTAATGGAAGCCGTCACTAAATACAGTGTGGAGGCGATGAGCGCCACCAATATTCCTGAAATTATAGCGATGGCATTCAGACAAGCGTTAAATCCACGTGCAGGGGCCTGCTTTATAAGCTTTCCACAGGATGTTTTGGCCGAAGAAGTAGATAGTCCAGTCATCAAGCCTCATGCATGTATCGAGGTCTCAATGGCTTGTGGGAATACCATCGATGAGGCGGTTAAACTTCTTACTAAAGCAAAACTACCTGTGTTATTTTTAGGGGAGGAAGCAAGTCATCCTAAAAATGCAGAGGCAATTCGAGCATTGCTTGGTCAGACTAAAATGGCAACCATAAGCACTTATCAAGGAGCGGGTGTTGTTTCGCGTGAGTTATTCCCTTGTTTTGCCGGTCGTGTGGGGCTTTTTTGTAATCAGCCAGCCGATAAGCTGCTTGATAAAGCTGATGTTGTGTTAACGGTGGGATTTAATCCAGTCGAATATGATCCTGAGGTGTGGAATCCCAAAAGTAATAAAATAATCATTCATCTAGATGCTACCTTTTCAGAAATACGTTATACCTATCAACCGCAGCTGGAGATTTTAGGATCAATTTCTGAAAATATTTTATTGCTTAAAGAGGCTCTGACCAAAAATAAAGTGTGTGGCGATTTGTCTCATGCAAAAATTTACCATGACGCCTTAAATAAAAAAATTGCGGAGGGAAAAAATAAAACAGAGTTTCCTATACACCCGCTTCGCTTTATCTATGAACTTCGTCAATATGTTGATGATGAGACGCTGATTACCTGTGATATTGGTACAGTGTACATGTGGATGGCTCGTTACTTTCTCATTTATAAACCGCATCACCTTATGTTCAGTAATGGGCAACAAACTTTAGGTGTGGGGATGCCTTGGGCAATGGCGGCAAAACTGGTTTATCCGCGTAAAAGAGTAATTTCAATATCAGGTGACGGTGGTTTTCTATTCTCGGCACAAGAACTTGAAACAGCGGTACGGGAAAAATTGCACTTGATTCATTTTGTTTGGACAGATGGTTGTTACAATATGGTGATGGAACAGGAAATGATGAAATATAAACGCCGAAGTGGTGTTGATTTTGGCAAAATCGATCTGGTGCATTTTGCCAAAGCGTTTGGGGCTGAGGGCTATGCCTTGCAAAGCCCCGATGAAATTGTTCCAGTGTTAAAGGAAGCTGAACAGAAAACTGTGCCTGTCTTAATCGATGTTCCCATTGATTATCGAGATAATCCGGAGCTTTTTTCCACCATCGATTTGGATAAAGTAATTTAAGGAGAACTATGTTAACTGCGATTGCCTGGCTGGTTTTGCGAGTCGTTTTTGCTGGATTTTTTATCTATGCTTTTTACAATTTTGTACGAAATTGGCCTGCAGCAAAACAAACTGCAATATTAATTTATCCTAAATACCCCAACTTTCAAGCGGTAAGTATGTTGACCCTAATGCTTATAATCAGCATCTCTATTTTATTGGGTATTTTTGGACGTATTGGTGGGGCGCTGGCTTTACTGTTTTCTTTACTTGGAGCCTATGCTCACCACACCTGTGCTCATAAAATAGAGTCGATTCAATTACCTGCGACAGCTCCAGACGAAGATCAACAATTACTGGAGGAAGCAAAAGCGATTGGCATAATAGGTCATATAACATCTGCTCAGAAAAATTATGTCATTGCCGCCGTTTCTTTTTTCTTCATGCTTCTTGGTACAGGGCCATTAAGTGTTACCTATTTATAATAAGGAAAAATAACCATGAATCGTTACGAAAAAGGGCTTAAGCAAATGCAAGATCATTTGGGAAAAGAGCTCACAGAGGAATACCTGAAAAAAATTGAAGAGGTAGCGCCTTTTTTTGCAAAAGTTAACGTTGAATTTCCTTTTGGCGATTTATATTCCCATGAAAGTACACTGGATCAAAAAGTTCGAGAACTTGCGACTATTGCAGCACTTACGGTGCAGGGATTTGCAATTCCTCAATTAAAGGTACATGTGCGTTGTGGAATTCATTGTGGAGCAACAAAAGAAGAGATTGTGGAAATTATTACTCAAATGATTGCTTACTGTGGTTTCCCTGCAGCGACAAATGCTCTTTTAGCGGCTAAAGAAGTTTTTGAAGAAATGAATTTAAATTAGAAATTTTTGAGCATTCCTTCATAAAAAGGTGCTTTACTAACAGCGATACTGCCAGAAAAGGGGTAATCAAAACTTAATGCCAAGGTTAAATTAAAGCCAATGACGAGGGCTAAACAAAAATTGGCTACAATACGCATGGTACCACCTTCATGCGCCTTTAATAAACTTGATAAAAAAACAATAACAATGGCTCCTAAAATTAATGCAGTCCGCAGTTCGTCATTAAGAATACTGTGTATGGTAATAAGGCGATCGCGACGTCCTTGCAAAAAAGAATCCATGTGAGTCATAATCTGCCGATAAAATAAAACTTCTTTGGGGGTTTTAGGAGTATATTGTTGAAAAGTTATCAGCATAGTGCGCATGGCATTCCACGTTTGTTCACTTTCTTGGCCTTTGCGCATCATTGACCATTCATCTGTTCTTAATAAGTGTAAGTACTGTTTTAAACTATTCTCCAAGGGGCGCCTGTCTTTTTCGGGAATTGCATTTAAATCGCGCACCACAACGCTAATGTCATCGGCTTCTTTATAAACATTTTTTTGTACATAGAGATAATGATTCCAAAGAGTGATGATAACAAATCCTAAAAAAACACCATACCCACTACCCATAATATTTAAAATACTGTCTGTGCTACGTGAATATTCTTTGTTGACTGATTTTTTGGAGATAAAGTGGGAAGCAATATAAGTGGCTAATACTGAAACTGAAAGAAGCACAACCAGATTAATTAAAAAGAGTTGCCACACCGATAGTGTGTTGATTAATTCACGAAACATCGTTGTCTCCCGGACATCTTATTGTGACCGTGCAAATACTATTATGTCTAATTGTAGGATAGATCTTGACCTTCTTTTTCCCTATCTCCTTTAGATAATTCCTGATGTTTAGGTCCTTCTCTTTGCTTATAACCACATTATTTTGTGCAAGATACAATCATCAAGACCCATCCTGCTCGTTTAATCTGCCGTTATATTTCTATTACCTATATTAACGTTACCCATTAAAGATTTTTTAATCCCGATTGGCTTACAGAGGGACTGAAAGAAAAATTAATTTTGTTAGGACCGAGTTCAGAATGACCTAATTGATGGTCAGAATTACCGCCAAAACTATAAACTTCTCCTTTTTGGGTAAGGCATACAGTATGACACTCTCCTGCAGCAACTGCAGTAATGATTTCTCCTTCTAGATCACTAACTGGTTGAGGCACAAAGAGGGAATCTTGCCCTTGTAATTGGTGAGCTTGCAAACCTAGCTGCTTTTTTGTGTTAGAACCAAAGGAATACACAGTTCCCTTTTCATCAATGCACAACGAATGAAACGAACCGGCTGCGATTTTTTTTATCATTTTATTACTTAATGCCTCGATTCGAAGAGGGGTTTTGGTATGATGAATTTTACCAAGCCCTAATGCGCCGTTATAACTTGAACCCGTGCTAAATACCTCACCTGCTTCGCTAAGGAATAGAGTATGGGTATTTTTGCTGACAATAGAGGTAATTTTTATGTGCTGCAAATTAGTAATGAGTTTGGGAGAGGAGGTCTCTCCAATTTTTTTCAAGCCTAATTGACCAGACTGGTTCGTGCCGAACGCATACACCTTTCCCTCCGCCGAAAGACAAAAAGATAGGTAATCGCCAGCAAAAATATCAGTAATTTTTTCATTAAGGGCTGTAATTAATTGTGGTGTGCTTTGAGGGGCTCGATGCCCTAAGCCTAGCTGGCTAAAATTATTATACCCCCAACTATAAACTTCGCCATTGCTGGTTAGAGCAAGAATATGATTCCAGCCTAAAGCCAGTTTAATAATTTTCTCATCAACGAGCTTTTGCACAAGATTCAGATTGAAGATAGTTTGGGTATTCCTGAAAAAAAAATCTTTACCGCTTTGATAAACTTTGCCATCGTTTGCCAACAAAAAAGCTGTTGAATTACGACTAACAATCTCATTGATAGTTAATTTAATGCCCTCCCATAATTGGGAAGTTTTGCTTTTAAGAGAAAGATTTAGTTTTTGAGGACCATCGCCTTTCACACCTGTAAGTTGCTCGACCTCCTCGCCCCAAATAAACCAGCCTTCTCGTGGAGAAAAATAAAAATTCGTATTATTTCCGGCCACAATTTTAAATGGTGGCTTCAGTTTTTTACAGGTTTCTGTAAGCGTCTTGCAAGAAGGAGAGTGCATGAATGTAGTTATTGTTTCTGTTCTATTTCCTTTAGTAGTCAAGGGATGCTGAATAATAAAATACTCGGGGATAAGCACTGCAAAGAAATTTAACGCAGAATTATAATCGAGATATTGTAAGGCTAAATAGCAAATGATATCTACTGGAAGGGAGGTAATGGTGCCTGTAGATTGCATTGGATTTCCTTTTGGAGCTTATAGGTTGCCCAAAATAGTATCAACTAATTTTTAGTGTTTTCCATGGGTAAAACTACCTAATTAGCAGTGAGAATTTCAACCGATAGCAGCACATTAAAAAGCATGATATATACTTAGGTTAAGGCAACTTACTTAGGACAAGAGCTATGCATATGGAAAAATGCAGTGTTTGCGGTAACAGTTATGATAATTGTTTTGAAGTAATACAAAAGGGGAACAGCTATTTTTTTGATTCTTTTGAATGTGCAATTCAAAAACTTGCTCCAACCTGTAAACATTGTTCATGTCGCATTATTGGCCATGGTATTGAAGCTGGAAAGGATTACTATTGTTGTGCAAATTGTGCCAGGGCATGTGGTGTAGAGAACGCAAGAGATGACGTTTAATGATAGGTGATGGGCATAAATGCTATACTTATAAAAGATAATGGATAGTTTGAATTTTTAGACATAAAAGGAGGTTATTATGCAAGTCTCCTCTATAGAATCTTCTCTTAATACAACTTATAAATGGTTAAATGAATTTAAGGAATTTGGTAATTTTCGTGATGAATCCCAGAGTTATTCAGTATTGCGGGTGGTTTTGCATCATTTGAGAGATAAATTACCTTTAGACGTTTCTGCCCATTTGGCTGCACAATTTCCACTTGTGTTAAAGGGGTTATACTACGACGGTTGGGATCCCTCTCATGAGATTGATGAGGCTAGAACATTTGATGAATTCATTGAACCGATGATGAAAGAGTTGAATAACTTAAATGTTGACATTAAAGAATCAGTTAGAGATTGTATTAAATTTCTTAACAAAAAGCTTGAACGGGATTTAAGTGAAAAAGTAATGCAGTCTTTACCGCATAAGCTACGCAATGCTCTTTTGCATTAATCGCTGCGGACTTGTCATCGGCTCTTTAATACAGTAGCACCCTTCATAGTAATGTGCTTAGCTTGATTACTCTTAAAATAGTATAAAGGAAATATATTGGCAAAATTTGTAATTGTTAGGGGCAAAAAGAGAGTTAAAGAGCTCTCTATTCCTAGATACTGCGGCATATTTGCCGGATGTTAGCTTGGCTTATAAACTCATAGCTGATGCGGAACAAGCCGCAGTACGTAGGGAATTAAAGAGCCTTCAGTTTTCTAAAGAAGCGATATCAATAACAAAACGATAACGGACATCACTCTTTAAGACGCGTTCATAAGCCTCATTGACTTTTTGAATAGGAATCAATTCAATATCTGCTGTGATGTTATGTTTACCACAAAAATCCAGCATTTCTTGTGTTTCCTGAATACCACCGATTAAGGAACCTGCCAGACTACGGCGGCCAAAAATAAGTGGCACGGCATTAACGGGCACATTATCATCGGGTACACCCACGACAACCATCGTGCCATCACGCTTCAACAACGCCAAATATTGATTCCAATCAATGCCCGTAGAGACGGTGCAGATAATTAAATCAAAACTGTCCGCCAATTTTTGAAAGGTGGTTGTGTCGGAGGTCGCATAAAAATGATTAGCACCCAAGCGTTTACTATCTTCCTGTTTTCTATTGGAATGACTTAAGACAGTCACATCAGCACCCATGGCATGGGCAATTTTTACCCCCATATGACCCAAGCCCCCTAAACCTACAATGGCCACTTTTTTGCCTGGGCCTGCTTTCCAATGATTAAGAGGTGAATAAAGTGTAATGCCTGCACAGAGAAGTGGGGCAGTGGCATCCAGCGGCAAGTGATCTGGGAGACGCAAAACATAATCTTGATTAACAACAATCTGCGTTGAATATCCACCTTGGGTGAGACGGCTGCCGTCACGCTCCATACCATTGTAAGTAGGGGTTAAACCTTCAGCACAATACTGCTCGAGTCCTTCTTCACAACTATGGCAATGGCGACAAGAGTCCACAATACAACCTATGCCAACATGGTCGCCGGATTTAAAATTGTTAACATTTTTACCTACTTTGGTGACTACACCAGTGATTTCATGCCCCGGCACCATGGGGAAAAGAGCCCCTCCCCATTCATCACGAACCTGGTGAATATCCGAATGACAAATACCGCAATAATGAATATCAATTAAGACATCATTATCACCCACGTCTCGTCGCTCGAAGGAATAGGGCTTTAAAGGAGCTTTTGCAGCAGAGGCAGCATAACCTTTCACAGGAATCATGGTGATTATCCTTATCTTAAATTTTAGCGAAAATATACACTATAGCGTATATCGGAATTTTTTAAACGAATTTCAAACATTAGAATTGTAATCTGTGACAAGGTTTCTCTTTGCCATCAGCGTGACTTTAAAGAAAGCAGCAAAATAATTTTGCTAAATTGTGCAATAAAGGTACCAATTCAGTACGATTTTTGTTATAATCCGCCGCAGTTTGCAGGGGCCTTGCTTAAGGAGTAACGTTGTCTGATTCTGTCGCTGTGGATTTCGAAGTAGGTTTACTTCGCAGTAACATGATGGCATGGGTAGTATGTCTATCTGCAGGATTGTTTTTTTTCTATGAATTTTTTCAGCTGAACATCTTTGATGTAATCAATCAGCCGCTACGTGATGATTTTCACCTGAATGCTGCTCAGCTGAGCTGGATGTCAAGTACTTATCTTTGGGCTGATATTTTATTTCTATTGCCTGCTGGAATAATCCTGGATCGTTTTTCTACGCGCAAGGTTATTTTGGTTGCAATGTTAGTTTGCGTCATTGGCACTTTGGGCTTTGCTATTACCAATTCGTTTACCTTAGCCTGTTTCTTTCATTTTCTTTCAGGAATCGGCAATGCATTTTGTTTTCTGTCCTGTGTTGTTTTAGTGTCCCGGTGGTTCCCCCCTCATCGCCAGGCATTAGTAATAGGCTCTTTAGTTACAATGGCGTTTTTAGGGGGAATGATGGCACATACTCCCTTTGCTCATTTAAATGAATATTACGGTTGGCGTCGTTCTTTATTTATAGACGGGGTTGTTGGCGCCGTATTGTTGTTCTGGATTTACTATATTGTTCATGATACTCCCGGCCAGATTGAGTCACAAAAAAACGTAGAACGAACTCCTGTTATCCCAGGTTTTTTGCAAGCCCTCCGCAATAGGCAAAATTGGCTTGCCGGATTTTACACCTGTTTTCTTAACTTACCTATTATGGTGCTTTGTGCCTTATGGGGAGCTAGTTATTTGCAGGTTGTTCATCACTTGCCGGAAATGGCTGCGAGCAATGTGGTTAGTCTTATATTTATTGGCAGTATCATTGGATGCCCATTGGTGGGCTGGCTTTCCGATCAACAGGGACGTCGTAAACCGTTAATGGTTATTGGTGCGCTAGCAACGCTGCTAACGGTAATCCCTCTTTTCATGAATATTACTTTAACACAGACAGAGCTAAGCATTTTATTTTTTGCTTTAGGTTTTTTCACGAGTACCCAAGTAATTAGTTATCCTCTCATTGCAGAAAGTAATCCCTTAAAAAATACTGGCGCTGCGACGGGGATTGCCTCCGTATTAATAATGGGAGGTGCTGGGGTTGGGCAAGTGCTGTTTGGTTTATTGATGCAACATCATGCAGGTGCTTTCATTCAAAATTATGCGGTAGCTGATTTTCAATATGCAATGTGGATGTTCCCTCTTACCGCAGTCGCCGCCTTAGTGGCAGTATTATTAACCCGCGAAACTTACTGCAAGCGTTAAAATTTAGGAGTTTGTAATGCAGATAGTGGAAGAGTATAAAGATGAGGGAGTTTCTGCTTCATTGTTACCCTGGCTAGTGTGTTTTAGTGCGTCTTTATTCTTCTTTTATGAATTCATTCAGGGCAATATGTTTGCATCAATTGCCGATAATATCATGCATGATTTCCATGTCCAGGCTGACAAAATGGCCTATCTGTCAAGTATTTATTATCTATCCAATGTTCTTTTTCTTTTTGTTGCTGGTTTTGTTCTTGATCGCTTTTCTACTAAAAAAACCATCTTGTTTGCCATGCTACTTTGTGTCATGAGCACGTTTATTTTGGCCCATGCACACTCCTTTTATCTGGCTTTATTTTGTCGTTTTGTTACAGGGATCGGAAGTGCCTTTTGTTTTCTAGGTCCTATTCGTCTTGCTTCTCGCTGGTTTCCTCCCCAACGCATGGCAATGGTGACTGGAGTCATTGTGACTATGGCAATGACTGGTGGCATGTTAGCACAATACCCATTAACTAAATTAGTTGCACAAGTGGGCTGGCGTGATGCGTTAATGCAGGTAGGTTGGCTTGGAACGGCCATGTTGGTTTTTATGTCGTTTGGTATTATCGAGAAAGCAAAGATTGCTCATGAAAAAATCAGTCAAAAAATCTCCATCATGACTGCTGCTAAAAAAGCTTATTTGAATCCACAGACTCTAAGAGCAGCGTTGTATACCAGCTTGATGAATATGGCTATCGCCGTGTTTGGGGCAATGATGGGCTCTCTTTATCTTGTTCAACGCTTAGGAATAGCAAAAGAAGACGCAGCAATAGTCAATACAATGTTATTTCTTGGGGCTATAATAGGCGGTCCAGTAGTGGGGTGGTGCTCCGATAAAATAGGTCTTCGTGTATTACCAATGAAAGTGGGGGCCCTTGCTTCTTTAGTGACTATTTTGGCTGTTTTATATGTCCCTGTATCTTTGCCAGTCATGAATCTTCTATTTTTCTTATTGGGATTTTTTACGGCCTCGCAAGTGATCAGTTATGCCCTTGTTGCTGAAAGTAGCTCACCATTAATGACTGCAACTGCCGTGAGTGTTGTGTCTATTTTGACCCAAGGTGGTTATATCATTTACCAAAACCTGTTTAGCATTTTATTAATAGGACATGGTGAGATGCATATGGTTAACGATATCCCGGTGTATTCTCTTGGAGACTACCAATTTGCCGCTATAATCTTACCATTGGGATTAGTGTTAGCATTGTTGGTATTATTCGGTTTAAAAGAAACGCGTTGTAGACAAGTTGAGGAATAAAAATGCCAGGACGAGCTTGCATTTTACTAATGGATTCTTTGGGTATTGGCGCCAGTCTTGATGCACACCGCTATGGTGATGAAGCGGCGAATACGTTTGGCCATATTCATATTGCCTGCAGTGAAAATCGCGCCGATAAGAACGGTTTACGCCAAGGGGCTTTACATATTCCTAATTTAGCGAAACTTGGTTTATACCATGCAGCAGTGGTCAGCTCAGGTATTCCATTAGTTGATTTGTCCACACTTGCCAAACCAGAAGGCTATTACGGTTATGCAGTGGAACAAAGTTTTGGTAAAGATACTCCCAGTGGTCATTGGGAATTGGCCGGCGTACCTGTTTGTTTTGATTGGGGATATTTTCCTTATAAGGAACCCTGTTTTCCTGAGACACTCATTGATGAACTGATAAAAAAAGCCCAATTACCTGGGGTTCTCGGCGAGAAACATGCTTCCGGAACTACTATTATTGAAGAGTTGGGTGAAGAGCATCTCAAAACAGGCAAACCTATTGTCTATACCTCAGCGGACAGTGTATTTCAAATTGCAGCTCATGAAGAGCATTTTGGTTTACAACGTTTGTATGAGGTTTGCGAAATTGCCCGTGAGCTTGTTGATGAATATCAAATAGGGCGTGTTATTGCTCGACCTTTTGTTGGAGCACCGGGTTCATTTTCACGAACTGGAAATCGACGTGATTATGCCACCCCTCCCCCCGCACCAACTTTACTTGATGAACTCAAACGAGTGGGCAGGGAAGTCATTGCTATTGGCAAAACAGCCGATATTTTCGCACATCGTGGCATTACTCAAACCATCAAGGCTGATGGCAATATGGCATTGTTTGATGCGACATTAACGACCATGAAATCAGCGCCTGCAGGCAGTTTAATTTTTACTAACTTAGTTGATTTTGATTCCTCCTACGGTCATCGCCGAGATGTGGCAGGCTATGCTCATGCACTTGAGCAGTTTGATGCGCGTCTACCTGAACTGCTACAATTGTTGCAGGCAGAGGATGTTGTAGTCATTGCAGCGGATCATGGGTGCGATCCAACCCAACCGGGCTCCGATCATACTCGAGAGCATATTCCTGTATTAATGTTTGGTCCTCCGTGTCCGAGTCAGTTTATAGGCCGACGCGATACTTTTGCTGATATTGGCCAAACTCTTGCTGAACATTTGGCTATTCAACCCTTACTTCATGGTGTATCTTTTATTAATAACCAGCGACAGTGATCCAGCTATCACTGGTAGTCTTCCTTAGTACCATGGAAAATACATGAATTATCCAGCTTCTTTTCTTGCTTACTGTGGCTCAATGAATCTTAAATTGACATCATTACGCAAAAATATTTTGTTTATTCTATGGGACAGTAAAAAACCATTAAAAGCCTATGAAATCCTGGAAAAACTAATACTAACGAAGCAAAATGCGACCCCGCCATCAGTCTATCGGGTACTTGATTATTTTACCCAGTATGGCGTCGCTCATAAAATTGAATCCATTCAATCCTATACTTTATGTCACGAGCCTGAAAAGCAGTTAGCCTCTGAAATTTTGATGGTTTGTAACCACTGTTATCAAGTGCAGGAGGTTTACGATAGTAAAATTCATATTTTGGCAAAGCAATTAGCACAAGATCATCAATTTCATCTTGGACAAGAAACGATTGAATTAAAAGGCATTTGCGAAAACTGTTGCAGGATTGTGAAACAAGAAGCGCATAAAAAGCAATAATATTTTATTGGGGTCTATTGATTTCTTTTATCTTATCCCCATCTACAGCAAATTCTATCTTAATCGAGGAATATACATTTTGGAACAATATCGCGGTACAACGATTCTCTCTGTAAGACGAGGCAATAAAGTTGTTATTGGAGGGGATGGGCAAGTCACCATGGGTAATACGGTGATGAAAGGCAATGCTCGTAAAGTAAGAAGATTATATAAAGATAAAGTCATTGCTGGTTTTGCCGGTGGCACTGCGGATGCATTTACTTTGTTCGAACGCTTTGAACGTAAGCTTGAAATGCATCAAGGGCATTTGGTAAGAGCAGCTGTTGAACTTGCTAAAGATTGGCGAACTGATAAAATTTTACGCCGTTTGGAGGCCTTATTAGCTGTTGCTGATAGGAATGCTTCTTTAATTATTACAGGCAATGGTGATGTTATTGAACCTGAGGGAGGATTAATTGCTATTGGTTCCGGCGGTCCATTCGCACAATCTGCTGCACGGGCACTAATGGAAAATACAAAACTATCAGCCATTGAGATTGTTCGCAAAAGTTTGGCAATTGCAGGCGATATTTGCATTTATACTAACCACAATTTAACCATAGAAGAATTGGATAGCAACAGTGAATAATACAGCAATGATAACTCCTCCAGTAATAATGACTCCTCGTGAGATAGTACAAGAATTAGATAAACATATTATTGGTCAGGATGAAGCCAAGCGGGCAGTAGCCATTGCGCTTCGGAATCGTTGGCGACGCATGCAAATAAAAGATCCCGTGCTGCGCAATGAAATTATGCCCAAAAATATTTTGATGATAGGGCCGACAGGAGTAGGTAAAACCGAGATCGCCAGGAGACTGGCAAAGCTGGCAGGAGCGCCATTTCTTAAAGTAGAAGCCACTAAATTTACCGAGGTTGGCTATGTTGGGCGCGATGTTGAGGGAATCTTGCGTGATTTAATTGATATTTCTGTTAAGCAAGAACGTGAATTAGCGATGAAGAAAGTGGAGCATTTAGCAGAGGATGCGGCTGAAGAGCGAGTTCTTGATGTTTTATTGCCTCCGCCAAGAGTAGGACTAACTCCAAGTGAGAAAGATTCCTCCACCCGTCAAATTTTTCGCAAGCAGTTGCGGGAAGGTGCTCTTGACAATAATGAAATTGAAATTGAAGTATCTGCTTCACAAGTTGGTGTTGAGATTATGGCGCCACCTGGCATGGAAGAAATGACAAGTCAGTTACAATCGATGTTTCAACAAATTGGTTCAGGACGTACCAAGACACGTAAATTGACGATTGCCAAAGCTATGAAAATTTTGCGAGAGGAAGAGGCTGCGAAATTAATTAATGAAGAAGATATTAAAACACGCGCCATTGAAAATGTTGAGCAAAATGGCATTGTCTTTATTGATGAATTGGATAAAGTAGCCAAGCGTGCAGAACATGGTGGAGGCGGCGATGTGTCACGTGAAGGGGTACAACGGGATCTTTTACCGCTGGTCGAGGGAACTACAGTATCCACTAAATACGGAATGATTCGTTCTGATCATATTTTATTTATTGCTTCCGGGGCGTTCCATGTGGCGAAACCCTCAGATTTAATTGCCGAATTGCAAGGTCGATTACCTATTCGGGTTGAATTGTCAGCATTAAGTGTTGAAGATTTCGTTCGCATATTAACAGAACCAAGTGCTTCTTTGACTGAACAATATGCTGCTTTAATGGCAACTGAAGGATTAGAATTAACATTTGACAAAACAGGTATTCGCCGTATTGCTGAGGTAGCCTGGAAGGTGAACGAGCGTACGGAAAATATAGGGGCACGCCGTTTATACACTGTTATGGAGCGCTTACTGGAAGTCGTCTCGTTTGAAGCCACGGACAGAGCAGGTGAAAAAGTTCACGTTGATGCTGCTTATGTTAACAAACATTTAGGTAAGCTTGTCGATGATGATGATTTAACACGTTATATTTTATAAAAAAAAATAATCAAATTCAGTTGCCAAAGTAGCAAGTAGCTTGGGTCTTTTTTGACCCAACAAACCAAGCTTGAGCTTTAATGCGTGCAAATTGATTCATAGCCGTCAGACCAAGTATTCTTGCTGTTTAATTGAATACAACTTACAAAAAAATTTGTCATCTCCGCGCAGGCGGAGATTCATTTTCGTATTAACCTAAAATACAATGGGTTCTCTGCCTACAAAAAGACAGGGTGGATTCATTTTTATCTATTAGGTCGAAAACGACCTAGCTCTTTTATATTCTTTATTTAAGAACCTATCCCTCACATCCATTTGTCTCTTAAAGATTTATGAGCTTATATCAAGCTGATTTTGAACTATACTCAAAGAGTGGTTCTATTACAGGAGCGCTTCATGAAAAAATCTAAACAACCCTCCTTGAGAAATAAAAAAGGTAAAAGGTTATCCAATGAGCAACTTGACAAAGTTTCTGGTGGTTGCGAGGAAGGAGTTTATGATTCCAGGTGGGAGCGTTGCACAGTAGGTAGCTCTGTAAAATCAAAGCCTAGCTTAAAATAAGAGCACGAATATTGCACGATTGATAAAGTTAATTAGAAATTATTAGTCATAATGCGCTAATTTATAAAATTTTGTAAATATTTATCGCAAAACTGTTAAGCATTCAGGTATAATGGCAATATTTGAAAACCTAAAGAGCTATCATGATTGCTGTATTGGAAGCTTATCGTGCCGGATTGTTACAAAGACACCATTGGTTGCGTAATATTATTTCAGGGGTTATTGTCGGTGTTGTTGCTCTACCACTTGCCATGGCCTTTGCCATCGCCTCAGGGGCTAAGCCTGAACAAGGTCTATATACAGCAATTGTGGCAGGCTTATTGGTCTCAATCTTTGGGGGTAGCCGCTTACAAATTGCAGGGCCTACCGGCGCTTTTATCGTTATTCTGTCAGGGATTACCGCTAAATACGGTATTGAGGGACTGCAAATCGCGACCATCCTGGCAGGTATAATTTTGCTTGTTCTTGGTATTGCAAGGCTTGGCTCAGTCATAAAATTCATTCCTGATCCAGTTATCGTGGGTTTTACTGCAGGCATTGCTGTTATTATTTGGGTCGGCCAGTGGAAAGACTTTTTTGGTTTGCCAGTGGTAACCGGTGAGCATTTTCATGAAAAACTGTGGCATCTGTTGCAGGTATTCCCACAACTTAGTTTGACAACGACAGCTTTAGCTCTTTTATCCTTACTGTTAGTAAAATATTCATTCAAATTACCGCGATTAAAACGTGTTCCTGGGCCTTTAGTGGCATTAGTAGTAGCGACAAGTTTGCAAGCTATTTTTCAGTTTGAGGGGGTTGCTACAATCGGCAGTACTTTTGGCGGCATTCCCCAAGGGTTGCCAAATTTTCATTGGCCAGAGATTACCCTTGCTCGCTTAAGTGAACTCATGGGGCCTGCGTTTGCTATTGCAATGCTTGGAGCCATTGAATCCCTGTTATCTGCGGTGGTCGCTGACGGCATGGCAGGTACCAAGCACAACTCAAATCAAGAATTAATTGGTCAAGGTTTGGCAAATATCGCAGCCCCATTATTTGGCGGGTTTGCTGCAACAGGAGCCATTGCAAGGACGGCAACTAATATTCGTAACGGTGGTAATAGCCCCTTAGCCGGAATTGTGCATACAATTACCTTGCTTGTAATTATTCTCTGCCTTGCACCACTGGCGGTTCATGTCCCACTGGCAGTTCTGGCCGCAATCTTATTTGTTGTCGCCTGGAATATGAGCGAAGCGAAACATTTTATTAAAATGCTTCAACGTGCACCACGTGCTGATGTTGCTATTTTGTTGGTTACTTTCTTTTTGACCATCAGTGTTGATTTAATCATTGCTGTCTATGTAGGTGTCTTTTTGGCCATGGTGCAATTTTTACGTCGGATGGCTCGGAGTGTGGAAGTTCAGGCGGTGAAAGAAGATGAACTGCAACAGGTTATTCAGGAGCAGGGGTTATCAATGCTTTTGCAAGAGGTTTTGGTCTATGCCGTGGAAGGGCCATTTTTCTTTGGTGCGGCTGAAAAATTTGAATGTGCGTTGGAGAATACCCATACCGAACCTAAATTTTTAATCATTCGCCTAGGATGGGTTCCGTTCATGGATATCACTGGTTTACAAACTCTGGAAGAAGTTATAGTCAATCTACATAAGCGTGATGTTCGTGTGATGTTAACAGGAGTAAATCCTCAGGTGCAGGTAAAGCTTGAAAAAGCAGGAATTGTTGAGTTAATAGGAAAAGAAAATATCCTGCACGATTTTTCAGCGGCACTACATATTTGCGCACGCTACATCCATTCTTCTGAGCAGTTGCAACTTAAGCCGACTCTGCAGGGGGGGCTTGGCTAAAAAGTTCAGTCAAACTAAAAGAAAGGGTTTTCTGCAGCTCAATATCTGTTTTGCTTAATACCTGACGCCAGGGCGTGGACTGAGGTGACGCCTCCCTTTCTAACTCTTCATGAGTAGGAAGCGGATAGGGTAAATGTTGGGTTAGCCAGTAAAGACTAACCTGACTTAAGTTGCGACTAAGCATTAACTCATCTGTGCTAGTGCTATGGATTAGCCCGGCATTCATTAATTCATTGATCATATCATCAACATTGACCGCGAAAGGTTGTGAGCTTGAATAAATCAATGCTTCACGACTTAAACCACGACCTACTTTTTGGGCAAGCCAAAGTTGATGTAACCAAAGCAATGCATGAGAGAAGCCATCAATCGGAATTCCAGGACGTCTTTTATAATGAACTGACAGTGCGTAACTGATTTCGGCACCTAAAAGGGTGATCACCCATACCCAGTAAACCCAAACAAAAAAGATAGGAACGGTTGCAAAAGCTCCATACAACAATTGATAAGTATCGTATTGGGTTAAATAATAGGCAAAGGCTTGTTTGGCTGATTCAAATAAAATAGCCGCGACCACTCCACCCCAAAGACCATCTACAAGTTTAACGGGACAATTGGGTACCACGACATACAAAAAGGTAAAGCCAACCAGTGATAGGAAAAAAGGGACACTGTTAAGTACAAATGGTGGCGCTTGATGTGTTTGAATGATAGGCATGGATAAAACATAAGAACTCGCGGCCAGACTTAAACCAAGCAGCACAGGACCAAGGGATAAAATAGCCCAATAGAGCAAAAATGCAGCAACACCGCGTCTGGAGGTATGGGTTTTCCAGATTTTATTCATGGCCTTTTCTATAGTCACCATGACTAACAAGGCCGTTACAAATAAAAAGGCAACGCCCCATATCGATAATTTAGAAACCTGGGCAGAAAATTGCTGTAAGTAATCCTGGATAATTTTACCTGTTGCCGGCACAAAATTTTGAAAAATAAAATCTTGAACAGGGCCTGACAAATTTTGAAACACGGGAAAGGAGGACAACAGTGCTAAACCAACACTCATTAAAGGGACTACAGCAAGTAGACTGGTAAATGCCAGAGCAGATGCTCTATAAGTACAATCGTCTTTAATAAAATGTTCAACCACAAATAACACAAAGCGTTTGGCTTCATGAAATTTCGTGAGAGCGATAGTTTTCCAGTCCTTGAAAAGAGTAGTCATTGTATTATTTCATCACTAAATTACTTCTAATAAAAAGTTATATTCTTAATGTTGCATAAGCTGAGCCAAAATAGCTAGGTTTTTGAAATGTTAATATTATAATTCTTGCCAGAAAGGGAAGAAATATTATGCTTTCTATCAACGAAATGAGCTCTTTAAGATTTCAACCTTTAATAGGTTAAATAGAGCGAGAGAGATAAATCTTAATTGGTCATAAGTAAATCTAACTATATGGTGCAGCATAACATAGATTCCTAATTTGCTTTAAGCATTGCCATTTATCTTTAATTTGCGAAAACAAACAGCTGATACATTTATCTTCGTTGATAACGGCTTTACCTTATTTTCACCTAACTCAAGCAAATTATGCTCACTTTGGATTTTTATTTTCTGTGGAAATATTATTTAAGATTGCTATTTTTATCAAGGTATGTTGACATTTTCTCTCAGAAAAATAAGGAATAAAAAATGTTGACTCTCTATCATAACCCACGTTGCTCCAAATCACGTGCTTGCTTGCAATTATTGCAAGAAGCATCTATTCCTATAACCGTGGTAGATTATACGCGTCAAGGTTTGTCCTACGAACTCTTGGAACGGTTTGCGGATAAATTAAGTCTGGATACTATAATTCGAAAAAATGAGGCTATCTATAAAGAATTAAATTTATCTGCGGAGGATAAAGGGACAGTTTTGCGTGCGGTGATAAACCATCCACAGCTTTTGCAAAGACCCATTGCTGTTTTAGGTGAAAAAATTGTTCTTGCACGTCCTCCTGAAAAAATATGGGAGCTTGTCCATGAGTAAGCCTTATGTTCTTGTTCTTTATTATTCCCGTCATGGAGCTACTGCTCAACTTGCCCAATACATTGCTCGCGGTGTAGAAAGTGTTGCAGGGATAGAAGCACGATTACGTACGGTTCCGCCTGTCTCTCCCACCTGTGAAGCGGTGGATAAAACTATTCCTGATACAGGGGCTCTTTATGCAACGTTAGATGATTTGCGTGATTGCCATGGGTTAGCACTTGGCAGCCCTACCCGGTTTGGCAATATGGCATCACCATTAAAATATTTTTTAGATACAACAACACCATTATGGCTTGCTGGTGATTTAGTAGATAAGCCTGCTTGTGTGTTTTCTTCTACTGCCTCTATGCATGGTGGTCAGGAAACGACGCTAGTAAGTATGATGCTACCCTTACTGCACCATGGCATGATGATAATTGGCTTGCCTTATACAGAGCCTGCTCTTAATGAAACACAAACAGGTGGCACACCTTATGGCGTAACTCATGTAGCTGGCGCTTTAAGTAATAATCCTTTGAGTCAGGATGAGATTTCCCTGGCCAAGTGTTTAGGAAAAAGACTGGCCAAAATTAGCCTTCAGACTGCTTTATAATTTGTAATGAAATACTTGTAATTGGAAAAAAGTCTCAGTAAGGTGACTACTCTTTTTCTTTTGAGTGAAGTAGTGAAAGTAATTACTTTTAATGCAAATGGTATTCGCTCTGCAGCGCGCAACGGGTTTTATGATTGGTTGGCTGAGCAAGAGGTTGATTTTGTTTGTATTCAGGAAACAAAAGCCCAAATGAACAATATTGCTGATGAACTTTTTTATCCAGAGAATTATTTTTGTGAATATTACGATGCCCAAAAGAAAGGATACAGTGGCGTTGCAATATACGCGCGTCACAAACCTTTAAAAGTGATAAAAGGGCTAGGTTTTGATTATTGTGATAATGAAGGTCGCTATTTACAATTCGATTACCCAAAACTAAGTGTGGTTTCTCTGTATCTGCCTTCTGGTACGAGTGGTGAGGTTCGTCAAGCGGTTAAATTCGATTTTTTGGAACGTTTTGCCAAACATTTGCTAAGCTTGAAAAACGAGGGACGCGAATTAATCCTTTGTGGGGATTATAACATTGCCCATAAAAAAATTGATTTAAAAAATTGGCGCGGGAATCAAAAAAATTCAGGTTTTTTGCCTGAAGAAAGAGCTTGGATGGATCAGCTCTTTGGTCCTATGGGTTTCATTGATGCCTTTCGCATTGTGAATCAGGAAGAGGGGCAATATACATGGTGGTCCTATCGTAGCCCTACTGCCAGAGAAAAAAACGTTGGTTGGAGAATTGATTATCAAGTAATAACGCCGGGATTAATGAATCATGTGGTACAAGCGACGATACATCAGGATACTCGTTGGTCTGATCATGCGCCATTAATGATTGAATATGCAGGGGAGTGGTATGCTTAAGATCGCAAGCTGGAATGTTAATTCTATTAAAATACGCCTTGAGCAGGTATTAAATTGGTTGCAGTCGACCGATATTCATGTTTTAGCGATGCAGGAAACAAAGCTTGTTGATGAGCTTTTTCCCGTCAATATATTTACTGAGTTAGGTTATCATGTGGCTTTTACAGGCCAGAAAAGTTATAACGGCGTCGCACTCGTTAGTCAGCATCCTCTTTCAGATATTGTTAAAGAGCTTCCTGATTTTGAGGATACTCAGCGACGTGTATTAGCTGCAACTATCGGTGATATACGCTTTGTTAATCTTTATGTCCCCAATGGTTCAGATTTGGCCTCTGAAAAATATTCCTATAAGCTCGCCTGGTTGGAAAAAACAAAAGCCTTTATTAAACAACAATTAACTTTATATCCCAAACTGGTGGTTCTGGGAGATTTTAATATTGCGCCCGAGGACAAAGACGTGCATGATCCATTAGAATGGCAGAATTGCGTCATGGTAAGTCCAGCAGAAAGACAAGCTTTTGCTGATTTACTTGCTTTAGGTTTAACGGATACTTTTCGCAATTTTCCCCAGGAAGAGCAGTCTTTTACTTGGTGGGACTATCGAGCAGGTGCCTTCAGGCGTAATCGAGGTTTACGCATTGATCATATTTTATTAAGTGCCGAATTAAACTGTTTATGCACCTCCTCAAAAATAGATAAGATCCCTCGTAAATGGGAACGACCGTCTGATCATGCACCTATTTGGGTTGAAATTTCAGATTAGGTAAGCTATTCGAAATTTATCATTAAAATAAGGAAATAACTAACATGTATAAAATGATTGCCAGTGGCATATTCGCGTTATTAACTTGCTCCTTTGCTTTTACAAGTTATGCAGAAACGGCCGAAGAGGTCTTAACCATGGGTAAAACAACCTCGGCTGCAATGCAACAATCAATGACCCCTAAACAAGCCCTGCAACGTTTGAAAGAGGGGAATCAACGTTTTTTAAGTAATACCAAATTAAGCCGTGATTATCTCACACAGGCGAAACGTTCTTCTTATGGACAGTTTCCCTGGGCAGTGGTGTTAAATTGCATGGATTCACGCTCTGTGCCTGAGTTATTGTTTGACCAGGGACTTGCTGATCTGTTTATCCTGCGGGTCGCCGGAAATGTTTTAAATGACGACATTTTGGGAAGTCTGGAGTTTGCAACAAAAGCAGCAGGCTCGCGTTTAATTGTAGTGCTGGGGCATACTTCTTGTGGTGCTGTAGCTGGAGCGTGTAAAGATGTAAATTTGGGGCATCTGGATCATGTGCTTGATAAAATAAAACCTGTTATAGCTCCTACAGAAAAAGAGACAGGCATTAGTGATTGTGCAAAACCAGAGTTAATTGACGCTATTGCTAAAAATAATGCATTAAATGTTGCGCGCCAAATTCGGGAACAAAGCCCTATTATTCGTAATCTGCTCGATAAGGGACAAATTGGTATTGTGGCTGGTGTTCATGATTTAAGAACAGGAAAGGTAACCTTTTTCGAGGAGGAGCGATTGATACCTTCTACACAGAAAAATCAAAGTCAACCTACTTCGAATAGGTAAGGAAATCCATAGAAAACGTTATTCTGAACGAAGTGAAGAATCTCCAAAATAGGGTTCGGATTTTATTTATTCCTAGAAGATTATTCATGCGGCTTACGTTCTATTTAGAATGACGAGATGTACAACATGAAATTTGATTAAAAGATAGGTCTGGCTTGTATGCCTGCCAAGAGAATTGATCTATCATTGAAAATCTGATAATGTTGCGCGTCCTGTATGAGAGTATGGTGCCTGGCATACGTTCAGGTGGCGATACTTGTTTAACTTAGAGAGTGGTATTATGAAAACGTCTATTCATCCCGAGTACAAAGCGATTACTGTGACTTGCAGTTGTGGCCATGCCTTTGAAACTCGCTCAACTTTGGCTCAAGACTTAAGCATTGAGGTCTGCGCAAACTGCCATCCATTTTATACTGGGAAACAAAAATTGGTAGATACTGGTGGTCGAGTTCAAAAATTTCGTGATCGTTATAATCTTAAAAAAGATAAGGTGAAGTAATTTATCTATTTTTTCATTTATTGGTCAGTAAAATAGTACCAGGCGCAACAAAAAGTGCGCCTTTTTTTTTCAAAATGACTGTTCATCGCTAACATTTTTCTATATGATTTTTCGCCGAGATGTACCAAAAGAGAGTAAATATTTTGGATAAAGAGGTATTAAAAGAACGGGCGTTGACATACCATGAGTTTCCTGTACCAGGGAAATTGGCTGTTCACGTTACTAAATCAACTAACTCGCAAGATGATTTATCGCTTGCTTATACACCAGGTGTGGCAGCGCCTGTGCTTGCTATTGCCGAAAACTCTGAAAATGTATTTCGCTATACAGCGAAAGGAAATTTGGTAGCTGTCATGACCAATGGAACAGCCGTGCTCGGTCTTGGTGACGTGGGGCCTTTAGCCAGTAAACCAGTCATGGAAGGTAAAGCTGTATTATTTAAACGTTTTGCAGATATCGATGTTTTTGATATAGAAGTTGATGCAGAAGATTCTCAGGCTTTCATCGCAACAGCAAAGCGAATAGCCCCTACTTTTGGCGGTATTAATCTTGAAGACATAAAAGCGCCTGAATGTTTTGAGATAGAGCAAGCTTTAATCGAACAGTTAAATATTCCAGTTTTTCACGATGATCAACACGGGACAGCCATTGTTGTTGCAGCTGGATTGCTTAATGCACTCGAATTGCAACAAAAAGATCTTTCCGAAGTAAATATTGTTTGTATTGGCGCCGGTGCGGCAGGCATTGCTTCCATGCGTCTACTCGTTGCTTTAGGTGCTGATAAAGAAAAAATGCTACTTCTAGACAGTAAGGGTGTCATTCATTCAGGACGCGAAGATTTAAATCCTTACAAATTTGCCTTTGCTCGCAAAACCGAGCGACGAACACTTGCCGATGCGCTACAAGATGCTGATGTATTTATTGGTGTTGCCAAACCTGATCTGCTCAATGCAGAGCTATTACAACTCATGGCGCCCAAGCCAGTAATTTTTGCATTATCCAACCCCGATCCGGAAATACGGCCAGAAATTGCTCACAAAGTGCGCGACGACTTAATTATTGCAACAGGACGCAGCGATTTTCCCAATCAGGTGAATAATGTACTTTGTTTTCCCTATATCTTTCGCGGAGCGCTGGATGTTCGTGCAACGTGCATCAACCAATCAATGCAGATTGCTGCTGTTGAAGCGATTCGTCAACTGGTGCAAGAACCAGTACCTCAAATCGTTAAGGACAATTATCCTGGTGTAACCAACTGGGAATTTGGCCCCCATTATATTATCCCCAAACCCATAGACCCTCGCCTGAAGGAGAGGGTAGCACTTGCTGTTGCCAAAGCGGCAATAACAAGTGGTGTCAGCCGGGCTGTTCCTCCCATCGATTAAAATCAGTCCGTGCTTAACCTAGAAGAAATGAAGGAGCTCATTTTGTATAGTAAGAATGAAAGACAATATATGTTTATGGCCTGGACAATTTGTGCTCTGGGTGCCGTATATTATAGTTATGAATATTTTTTGCGCATTTCTCCCAGCGTAATGGAGCATGCACTACGTGATCATTTTAACTTATCAGCGACTGGCTTTGGTTTGCTCTCGGCATTTTACTACTATGCCTATGTTCCCTTACAATTACCGGTTGGTGTTCTTTTAGATCGCTACGGCCCCAGACTTTTAATCACACTGGCGTGCCTTATTTGTGTTATTGGTACATTTATTTTTGCAGGCACTAACGTTTTTTGGATAGCTGCAACAGGACGATTTTTGGTTGGTTTTGGTTCTGCCTTTGCTTTCGTAGGTGTCTTAAAATTAGCTACTATTTGGTTGCCTGAGGATAAATTAGCTATGGTATCAGGTATGGCTGCAGCCCTGGGTACTATTGGAGCTATGATTGGCGATAATTTATTGGGCAGTTTGGTTTTAAAAATTGGCTGGCGGGAAACGGTCAATTTAACTGCCTTTTTTGGAATCGGTTTAGCTTTTATATTGTGGCTTGGAATTAGAGATAAGAAAAGCCATCAACGTAGAAGTGGTACAGTCGATACTTTTAAAAAAAATATGATCGATCTCGGACTTATTGCTAAAAACAAACAAATTTGGATAAATGGCTTGTTTGGCTGCCTGGTGTATTTACCGACTACAGTGTTTGCAGAATTATGGGGTATCCCTTATTTAAGACATGCCCACAATCTAACGCAAGAGTCTGCTGATTTTGCGAATTCTTTATTGTTTTTGGGCTTTACCATTGGTGCACCTTTAATGGGTTATATCTCTGATAAACTTAAGCGTCGTAAGCCACCTATGCTATTGGGAGCCACCGGAGCAGGCATTATAATGATGATTATTCTTTATTTGCCTGGATTAACTTCAACGCAAATTAACCTGTTAATGTTTGTTTTGGGGCTGCTTTATAGTGCTCAATGCATTATTTTTGCAGTTGGTCGCGAACTGAGTCCAAGTGAAGCTGCTGGTACTGCTATGGCGATGACGAATATGATCGTCATGCTTGGAGCCATGCTTTTACAACCTTTGGTAGGACATTTGCTGGACTTAAGCTTATCAAGCCATTTAGCCAATATTCCTTTGCAGGATATTCCAGTTGATAAACTACAGCAATTGTATACAGCAGATGACTATCAGTTTGCGTTGTCAATTATTCCTATAGGCATCATTATCGCTGCTATATTAACTTTTTTCCTTAAAGAAACTTATGCTAATGCAGATAACTAATATTTCCATCGGTAGAAGACAAGCTCTCTTCGGCAGTTTAATGTGTGCTGTAGGAGCTTTCTTCTACTGTTATGAATTTGTCTTAAGAATTATTCCTGGAGCTCTTCAGAGTGAATTGAGTGCAGCATTTGGTCATATTTCAGCAACGACGTTTGGCCAGCTTTCTGCTCTTTATTATTTCGCCTATTCACCCATGCAGTTACCAGTAGGAATGCTTATGGATCGTTATGGGCCTCGTCGCCTGTTAACATTCGCCTGCTTTTGTTGTGCTTTGGGTTCCTGGATGTTTACCATCACTTCCTCCATGTTTATTGCTGGTTGCGGACGCTTCTTGGTAGGCTTTGGTTCATCTTTTGCCTTTGTAGGCGTGTTATCTCTAGCAATGCATTGGCTACCTAGACGATATTTTTCATTAGTAGCAGGATTAATAACGACTTTAGGAATGTTAGGGCTTGTTTACGGTGAAGTAAAGATTACCGATATAGCGGTTACCGTGGGGTGGCATCATGTACTAAATCTTATGGTAGTGATTGGCGCTGTATTAACGTTTGTGACTTTCTTTGTTGTTCGTGATGGACCTGAAGGCCACTCTTCTCATAAGTATGCTTTACCGGAATTTTTTGCAAATGTCTGGTCGGTTTTAACTTCACCTCAAGTATGGCTCATTGGTTTTGTAGGTGCTTGCCTATATACCTCTCTTTCAGTTTTTGGAGAATTATGGGGTAAAAGTTATTTAGAGCAGGCACACCATTTAACAAAAGTTGAAGCAGCAAGAACCGTCTCAGCCATGTTTTTAGGTTGGGCCGTGGGTGCACCAGTAGCGGGATATTTATCTGACCGTAGTGGTCGTCGCGTTCTTCCTTTAACCATTGGGGCCGTTTTAGCTTTGGTTTGTATAAGTTTCGTTCTTTATTACCCAGGCCTATCTTATTTTTGGTTAAATGTTCTTCTGTTTTTATACGGCGCATTCAGTGCAACAGAAATCATTGTCTTTATCATGGGTAAAGAAAACAGTGGGGCAAAATTGTCCGGAACAGTTTTCGCTGCAGTTAACATGATAGTTACCTTGGGTGGCGTGGTATTCCAACCTCTCGTCGGCAAACTTCTAGATACCTTTGGGGATAGTGGTATTGTGGGTGGCGAACATATTTATACGGTTGTGGATTACCAAATTGCTCTATCAATTTTACCCATCTCGTTACTTATGGTGACTATTCTTGCTTTCTTTATGAAGGATGTTAAAGCAACGCATTAAAAAGGAAGAGATCACTCCGTTTAAATGAGGCTATAGCTCTTCCTTTTTAAGACATACCACCGGAGTAATTCCAGAATGCCCCTTGCAATATCACATTAAAACAATCTTTAATAAGCAGCGTTCATATTCACTATATTTAGACTTCAATCCATCTTTGGCAGTTCATCAAATCGTTGCAAAGCGGGTGTTTTGTCCTCCCAAGATGAGCGGCTGGCATAATAAATGTGAGCCGTTGGTTCGAGGAAGGTATCATCATCTACCGTCCCTGCTGGTAAAGCCACATGAGAATTTTCCTCCTGCCTAGGAAGTGGGCTACCACAAATATTGCAGAATGCTCGTTGCTTTCTTGTCCCTTCTAATTTGAAATAGCTAATATTATCTTGACCCTTTTCCCACACTAATTGAGCATTATTAAAGAAAACAGTGGCCCCATGCATTGTACCAGTTTCTTTTCTACATCGGCTGCAATGGCATAAATACATTGCTTTTGGTTTTTCTCCTGTGATGATATAGTGGCAAGAACCGCATAAACATTCACCTTTATATTGATTCATTACAAAACTCCCTCTAACTCTAAATTATAAACGACTAGCAATCGAACTCTATAGCGAAATCATTTTCACCTGAATTAATTGAAAAAACCAAAAAGTGCTGTTTCTTTATTAAAATGATGATTTGCCTAGACTCCCACTTCTGATCTCAACGGCATTTTAAAAATTGATTTTGCTTTGTCAGGAAGAGTAGCTTCGTATTTAGCAGCCCAAGAGCATTATAGAAATAAATAGCATTTAATGGCTTTGCAATACATTCAATACCCAGAGATTCACTCCAAAGTTCATAATTAAGTGAGTATCAGGGGATTATTCAAGTCACCCTCCTGCAAGTGATAATCGTTATTGTTCGCTTCAGTTCTACTACGTTTATTAAAAAAATTAACATCAGTTTCAAGGCTATTTCGCATTTCGATCCTCGTAGTATCTTTTTTCGTGTCATCTAAAAGATCAGTTTTTTCGGTATGAACTTCACTAGGTATGGTAGATTCATTTAGATTTCTCTCTACAGATATAATTAACTGAGGTACTATTTTTGATGCTTTTCTTTTTCTTCCTGTTTCTTCTGAATAATGTCCTAAGTATCCTTCCTGAAATAAAGCATGTAATGGTTTAGATGAGAAAAATATATCTTTCGATAAAAAGTTACTACTGCGTTTATCACGCAATAAATAAATGGTTACTGCATCTACATTTTTTAAAACATTTCCTTTTTGATCTTGAGCATAAAGATGGGCCTCAACCAAGTCATATTGATTGAGATCAATGTCCTCACTTAAAGAAAGAAGTGATGGTTCAATCGTTTCTGTTATTTCATCATTTGAGTTATTGTTATTATTATCGGAGTAGTTTTGATCGTTGCGCTTTTTTAATTCTGTTATTTCAGGTGGCAAAATATTCTCGATCACCAGTTTTTGCAAAATACAACCTAATAATAAGGGGGTAACAACCTTAGGTGATAAACTATGACAAAGCATTGCAATTAAATCGCTTGGACTCTTGAAATTGTCATTTTTTTCTATGGAAAGTATCAATTTTTCAGTGAATTGTTTTGACATTCCTTGTATTAAAGATAATTCAGGAATATAAGGTGCGCGACGTTTGTCCCAAAAACTGAACTCTAAAACATTACCGTAGAGTGTGGGTGTTTTGTACTTCGAGTGCATCAATCGGTGTCTTTCAAAAGTACCGTTCTTTTTGTTTTCCCCATTTAAATTAGCTGTAAATGTGATACGCCCAGTTTTAGGTTGCAAATTAACGGATAACCCTTTTTGTAGTTTAGAGTCTTTTCTATCTTTACCATCTAACTTTGGAAAAACTTCAAGACATTTTCTGCCTGAAATAATCAAATAGTCCTTGTTTAATGCGTCATTTCTTTGTTTGCAGAGAAGATAAGTGCGTAATAGTTTGAGGAATGCTTCTGTATCTTTCATTGGCAAACGCAAGCCTGTTACTTTTGTTTTTTCTGTCATGATTTGACGTAAAGGTTCATATTTTTTTACTTCATTTTGCGAAAATAAATATTGTTCTGGTTTACGCGCTTTTGGATGTAATTTTATACCTTTCATTTGAAAATTAGTTGCAATAATATAATTACGTTCACGATCTGTTGCAGTAAAATTAGCATGATTGATGGTAATGCTTTCAGAAAACCAATATTCACTTCGTGCTTTAAATAAATCTCTGATATGCTCATGGACTTTTGCTTGGGCTGCTGCTTTTGGTAAATTTTCAGCGATTACAATATCTGGTAACAGCAGTGCATAGGCAGTTTTAAAATCTTGCATGAAGATGAGGTCGTTTGTAGTATTTTTTGAACCACGATTTGCAGACGAGTAACTACCACAGGAAGCCGTTTGAGAAAAAAGTACTTTTATTTCTAAAATACTATCATTTTTCTCAGATTCATAGGGAACCGCGTGTTTTAATTGCTCAATTGTAAGACCATATTCTTCAAAAATTTTATTATCCTCAATAATTGTTTTGTGAAGACCTTTATCATTTAATAAGGAGCTACCATAAAAAAATCTAGCTTGAATCACAATTGTAATAGTTTTATCTAAAAATAATTCAGATAACTTACTTTGTATCTTGTCAATAATAGCTTGTTCACTTGCACCCATATTGACGCACCAAACAATTAGTTTAACTGTTTGAAATTTCGATTTCCTATTGCCATTGTTGTCAAAATTACCCAAACGTGTAATTTCTTCTTTCAGGTATTGAGGTAAGGTGGTAAAATTTTGGTCTAATTGGGTTAGTAATTGTTTTGTCGAATTTGAAGGTTCATCGGTTGTAACTAAAGGGTTGAAAGGTAGAGAAGTCTCTAATTGCATTTGGTTTTCTAACGTTTCTTTCAATAGTTGAAAGTCGAAATTTTTAACTATCTCCTCAATGATTAAGCCCTCATTATTTTCAATGTCTTCAATGATTTGTCTCGCAATATTATTACCCAGCTTTTGATAAACATGATTAATTGTAGATTCAAAAGGAACAAATATAGTCCTATCATCAATATTGGTACTTTGATGGGTTGCCTTGCGTTCTATATAATTTGCAAAATGCTGCGCTAGTTGCCTAGATCCCAAATCGATTAAACATTTATGAAAATCCAATAAATCCTGAGCTGTGAGATGTGTTTTTATGTTGTTTGGCATATTTCTATCTATGATTCAAATGAATATTATTCAATCATAAAGAAAAAAATTAATCCATAGGCTCAATTAACATCTATGTTTAATATTTGACTTTCATGAGTTGCTTTCTCGTTTACTTGAGGTATAAATTCTTTAACTGTGTGCCAATCATTAGAATTCACAAATTTTTATTCGTTTTTTTTGGGATAAATCAGCTTCCGAGCGTGGCAAGGAATCTCCTATGCCTAATTATTTCATACCTTTATATACTGTAGAGTCGCCTTCGTTCCATAAAACAATCTGTTTTATCTTCTGAATTTTCCATTCATCCTTTGATGATTTACTCAATTCAAAATTATAAATGACATGAGAATCAAATTTTTTGCCCTCTCTATCTCGTCTATAAATAATCGCATTTACTCTACAATATGAGCATTTTTCTTCAGACTTAATCTCTAAATTTGAAAATAGATGCTGTGTTTTTAAGTGACCTAATGTTTCTTTTCTGGAATTAACGTACTCACTTTTAGTATAAGTACCTGTTTTTCCTCTAAAGTCTTGATAGTCACACTCAATGTGATCCATTAATGTACTTTCTAATCCCGCCCAATCTTTGATATCAAAGCTATTTGCAAATTTAAATAATAGATTAGGGATAGTGTTCATGATAAATATTCCTATTTATTATTGTACAAGCTCAGCAAGCTTCGTTAGCGTACTTGCGACAATCAGGTTGGTGAGAATTATTAGGAAAGTAATATTCCAGTTACAGCTACGTGTCAACTTAGGTAGATTGCCAATAAGCAAATTAAAAATAATTTAACATCACCGATTCTTTCCCAGGAATTTTTTTCATTTCAGTGCGGGCTTCTGTGATTCTATCGATTAGTTTGTATCCAGTGCATCAGCAATCTTGTCGACTCCTAATAAATAAGCTAATGGTCCGGCTAAACTTGCTATAGACATGTAAGTTGCTGCAAGTAATCGAGTAGAAGGGCTCCCACAAACAGCAAGTTTAGAGAGAAGTAACCAGTGATCCTAGGGTAAAGAACAATCACAATGCTATTTATAAAATTAATTTACAGAAAAAAACCATATTTTATCTAAATTTATAAACAACAAGGCGTCATTCTAAGCAAAGCGAAGGATTGTAATTTGTGCAAGATCACGGTGTTAAATTATTCAAAATGATATGAGGTGGCCCTGAATTCCTTTATTCTTTGAATTTACTTTAAGTAAAAATTGGGATACCTTTAAAATTTTACTTCAATGTCAGGCATTCAGAATCTTTTAAGACTCTGAATTTAGTAATTTATCAATTTATTGAAAGGAAGCAATATCTTGAGAAAATATTTACTCGGTTTAAGCTTTTTAGCGCTTAGTCAAGCTATTTCCGCTCATCCTATTGCTCAACCCACGTCTTGTATTACCTCTCAATTTTCAGCAGTAGGTGACCAATATTGGAAAACAGTCACTTTAAGGTTGACCAATAGTTGCGGAAAACCGGTTGATTTTCAAAATACGACGGTCACCTTTAAAAGTACCACAGCTATTAACACTTCATTCTGGGGGAGTTTTCACCTTTATCCTACCCGGATAATGCATTAAACATTAGCTCGCAAGATCAAGGTGATGGTACTTTTTTAGCTACATTCAATTTACATTTTCCTTCTTATCCTGGGGCGAATTCTCAATTACCAGCGGGTAACTCTATTCAAATTAAATACGGCGTCAGTACTGACAACCACATGGACGGAAGTACTACTGTGTATTTAGGTACAACAGTGGAAGCAGGAACCCTAGTTTTAAATAATACTTCAAATAAACCCTCCGATGTGGCGCAAAATTATGCCCTTGTCCATTTATTTCTAAATGGACGAGTCGTTAATACTATTCAATTGCCTTGGGCATCGAGCATCACGTTGCCAGGATTAGCTGCTGGAAACTATAATTTATCCGCCGAAACGGTATCTGCTAGCAATGGCAATAATTACCACGGGACAGTGCAACCCAGTAATGTCATTATAGAAGACCAACAAACAGTCAACGCGACAGTCAGCTACACGCTTGCCGAACGATTGGGGAAAGTAGCAATTAGTGTACAGGAACTGCCTTCTGTACTCACAGGTTACACGCAAAGCCCTACTGTGTTGTTGACCCACAGTCAGACAGGGAATTCTGTTTCGCAAACAGTAGCCTGGAATTCCTCAACCACTATTTCTCAATTAAAAGAGGGCAGTGTCTATAACCTTTCCACTGAGGCAATTAGTTACAATGGTTATACATGTAGCCCAACGTTTACGCCTGATAATCTAACTGCGAATGCTACTACCACTCCAGCAAGCCAACTAACCTATCAATGTATCCAGGTTAATCAGCATCTTGTTCCTTTCAATGTAACAGGTGCACCACCCTCGCTTGCCTCTTTGAAAATCACGCTCACACCCAGTGATCATTCAGCTCCTGTAATCGAAACAATTAATTTAAATAATGGGGCTGGCTCAAGTTCAATATTACTTACTGAGGGATTAATTTATACAATATCTGCAGAAACGGTTGCAGGTTATACAATAAAGTTCTCTCCCCAACCATTAACGGTTGTCGCTAATGCAGTAGAAACCATAACGCTTAGCCCGGAAAGTACCCGTACTCCTGTCGCAATAAACGGGCAGTTAACTGTTTGCGGTACCAAGCTTTGTAATCAACATGGCACTCCTATTCAGCTGAAAGGAATGAGTTCCCATGGTTTACAGTGGTATGGCCAAGGTAAATGCATTACTTCGCAATCATTGGATGTGCTGGTTGAAAACTTCAAAGCGAATGTATTTCGAGTCGCTTTGTACGTTCAAGAAGGTGGTTATGAAACGAATCCAGCAAAATTTACTCAGGAAGTAAGTGCTTTAATCAATGAGGCTTACAATCGAGGTATTTACGTCATAGTGGATTGGCATATATTAAACCCTGGTGATCCTAACTATAATCTCACAAGAGCGAAGCAGTTTTTTACTGAGATAGCCACTATTCATAAAGATAAAAATAATGTTCTCTATGAAATTGCCAATGAACCTAATGGTGTAAGTTGGGCAACCATTAAAAGTTATGCCGATCAAATTATTCCTGTTATTAGAGCTATCGACACCAAAGCGCCTATTCTTATAGGCACTCGCGGATGGAGCTCCCTAGGAGTGTCAGAGGGGCAAACTTACCAAGAAATTGTGAATAATCCCGTGCAATTTCCCAATGTGATGTATACTTTTCATTTTTATGCGGCTTCCCACAGAGATAACTATCTGAGTGCATTGGATAATGCCTCCCAAGTATTACCCATCTTTGTCACCGAATTTGGTACCCAAACCTTTAGTGGAGATGGAGCGAATGATTTTGCCATGTCTGACCGCTACATGCAGCTTATGGCCAATAAGCAGATCGGCTGGACAAACTGGAACTATTCGGATGATTTTCGTTCCGGGGCAATTTGGAAAACCAATACATGTGCCAGTGGCGCATGGGTAGACAGCAATTTAAAAGAAGCCGGGGTTTATATAAAAAATAAAATTCTGACCCCTTAGCATACATAGGTACCTACGGGTACTTGTCTCTTGAATTTAAATCCCAGTCGGTTTGCTCAAAGCCTGTACTATCGTTGAATGCCTATTCCTTGTGTGCATTAGACAAGTTATTTGCTCCACCTGCATTGTAAGCATTCACACTGGATACAGCGGGAACATTGGTTAATATTAGGTGTACGAATAAATTCAGCGGTGAGCGATTAAGAAGTAGGGATTCAAGAATTGTCATCTTTAGCTGAATATAGCTACGAGCTCTTGCGCCGGCTGTCGTTTTAAAGGATTACAACTGATAAAGCGGCTTACTGGGAATGAAATAATTTTACTATGGCTATAATAATGTCGGGTAAATTCTGTGTCATGATTGGAAATAATTACAGTAATGCCGCGTGCTGCACTTTCCATTGCTAACCGTGCCAAATCGATATGATCTTCTTCTTTGAATTTTTTATGAGTATAAGAGGCAAAATTGGCGCTGGAAGACAGTGGAGTATAAGGCGGGTCGCAATAAATTAAATCGCCGGCTTCTGCTTGCTTAAACGTTTGTCGAAAATCACCCATACAAAATTCTGCGTTGTTACTTTTTTGAAAAAAAAGCTGCATCTCATGACGTGGAAAATAGGGCTTAACATAGCGACCAAAAGGTACATTATAAATTCCCTGTTTATTGTAACGACACAGGCCATTGTAACCATGTCTGTTTAAATAAAGAAAGAGAGCTGCTTTATAACGTAAGTCTTTACTTCGATTAAACTCTTCACGAAAAAAATAGTATTTATCTTCACAATTATTCGTATTAGAAAAAAATTGAGCACAATAGTCTATGAAAGAAGTGCCTTCCTGTTGAAGCAACTGGTAAAGTATCACTAAATCTCTGTTTTCTTCCGCGAGTAAATAACTAGGGTAGTTTGTGTTAATAAAGACGGCTCCGGAACCTGTAAAAGGTTCTATAAGACGCTTGGCAGGAGGTAGGGAGCCAAGTATTTGCTCAATACAGCGGTATTTATTACCCGCCCATTTCAGAAAGGGTTTTGTTTTATTCATAGAAGAAGCATTTATTATTACGACAGCAGTATTACTCAATATTTGCAAAATGAACAGAGGTAAAAATCGATTTAGTGGTCATCATTTATTTAAGGTTGACGCTCTCTGGTTGCTCTGGTTATGATGCACACACATTAGAATAGACGTTGGATTAGGTGGCGTGGACGAGCTTAATGAATTACTTAAACCTTCCTGGGGCTCTGAGCAATGGATTTTAGAAGGCTGGAATCAGATTACTGCAGAGGAAAAGGCACTGATAAAACGTCGGATGGATAAATTATTTAAAAATGGTCTACCTTTTGAATTAAAACACGACAAAATTCTCTACATTTATGCATTTTCAATGCTAGCCCAGTTAGAGGTTTTAGCGATTCAAGTCCCACTAAAATTTGAAGCCAGGATGTCTTTGCCAGAGCATCGACAACGCATGCGAACTCAATTATTGGATGAAATTTTTCATGGAATGGTCTTTACCAAAATTGTTTATTTACTGTGTTCCCCTCATGCTTTACCACCTGCTTACAATGAAGAGATAGAAATTCTGTGTAATTTTATTCGTAACGAGGATTGTCCAAAGATTGCAGTCGTCTTATTAAACTTAATTGGAGAAGGCTGGATTGAGGAAATTTTTAAAAGCCTGCATAAAGCAGGTATAGCCCCGGAAGTATTCTCAACCATTATTGAAGATGAGCACCGTCACGTTTGTGAGGCTGATCTCTATAAAGATATAGGCTTGCCTGATATGGAGCTTGTGCGTTACAAGCTTGCGTTTCTGGAGAAGCAATTAGTTACTAATATTTTTTTACAGTATAAATACATGTTTTCTATTTCCACTCTTTTAGGGGTGGATGGTGCTTTTGAATTTCTTCGTAATTTATATGATAAACATTTGGAACAGCTTGCCAAAATTGATATTGAGCCAAGTGAGGATTGGATTTTTGTAATGAATATGTGGGAAGAAATTTTTCCCAAAATTCAGGATTACACTCAAAATTGTTACGAAGTTGAGATGACACCCATTCGAAAAGTCTTTATGACGCAGTGGGAAAATCCAAACGATCCAACCATGGTGGGAGAGTTCAGTATTAACGTGAGTTGCCTTGATTTCTTTAATAAGAAGTTTCCGCCTGAAACACTCACTACACTTATGTTACAAACAATTAGCAAAGGTTTAAAAGAAAACGTTTCATGGCGCTCGTTTCTTAGTCACGGCAAAATGTATCAAAGCAAAGAGGCCTATGTCGGACTCATAGTTAAATTACCGGATTGTGAAGATCATATCGGAACTATTGTTTTTGAAAACTGCCATATGACAACAATCCAGCAATTGTCCTTAAATATCAGAAAAATTCTGCAGATGATGGTTTATTGCTTTAAAAAACGAGAGGAATTAGAAAGGGAGCATCCTTTTTTAAAAAATACCGTAGATAAAGCACTCTATGATTATAGGAATGGCTTTTATCCCTATCCAATTCCTGGTAATGCAGTGGTTTCATTAAGCAATATTGGCTTTTTTGGTTATACCGGTACGAAATCGCCTCTTCGCGCTAACGAGGCAATGAAGTATACCCTTCTTGAGATTGAGCGCAAACCTGTTTGGAACAAGGAAACACAAGCCTTTGAGCCCCAAGACATGCTTCCTGTATCAATAAGCGCAGATCATCGTATTTTTGATGGAAATTCACCGGTACCTCGATTAGTGCAGCAGTATTTCAACCAAATGTTTGAAAAGATGATGGTGGAGCGCTCTTTAAAACCCCAGCTTCCTCGAACTCCGGATAAGAAATTTATTAAATTATGTGAGCAGTTGGTAGCTAATAATTTAGAGCTAGGTTATAAAGCGTTGCTAATACTCCAGACTTATTGGATGGATCCTATGGCATTTGAACATCTATTGGATAGCAATTTTGCTAAAAAAATGATGGCTCATTTTAAGTGGCAAGAGCTAGCTTAACGTCGATTAAAAAATTAAATACAGTGGATTGTCATAGACAAAGGTGCTAAAGAGCAAAAGTAAGCAAACCCAAGGCTATTAATACAATAAATACTAAACTGATATTTCCGCCTGGGACTAGTTGAATACCACCTTCAGGATCAACCGCCCTTGCGCGCCAAGTCATGATTGCAGGCAACAGCAGCAGCAATACCACACAACATATTCCGGCATAGCTTAAAGCATGAAGATAAATACCTGGATTAACCAAAACTACGGCTAAAGGAGGAGCAAATGTCAGTGCTAAAGTCCATTTACCCTGGATACCTGATTTTTTTAAAGCCAAGCCATCTGCAAGAAAATCGAATAAGCCAATTGAAACGCCTAAAAAAGCAGTCACCATACATATAGAAGTAAAAAATCCAAAAAATCCAGTTATCCAGTCACTATTTACTGCATTGGATAAAGCATTTGTTAAACCACTTGTAGCATGCTCATCGGTCATTAAAGCAATTAACCCATTATTTCCTTCGCGTGCCACAACCCCCATAATTACTGCATCCCACAAAATATAACAGGTTAACGGTATCAGGGAGCCAAATAAAATAACCTTGCGTAACGTCTTAATATCATCATTAAAATATTCACGTAGACTGGGTACGATGGAAGCAAAGCCAAATGAGGTAACCAGAATCATTAAACTGCCAGTGATGGCTTTTAACGAACCTCCACTTAAAGTATTCAAATTAACATGAGGGCTAATAATGATAACTAACAGAATATAGACACCAAGTTTACCAAACATGAGTCCACGGTTTACATAATCTACAGCACGAATTCCAGCGTAAACCACAACACTAAATAGTAAGGTAAAAATAAAAGAAGTAAGCCCGCTGGGTAAACCAATATGTGCTTTCGCCAAAATACTTCCCAGTACATCACTGCCTCCAGAAATATAAGCTGCTAGCAGGGTGTAGAGAAGGAAAAGATAAGTAATCCAGGCAATGACTTGTCCTGGTACGCCGAGTGTTGATTTGGCCATGGAAACCATGTTACTGCCTGAGGGGAGTCGCAAGTTAACCTCCAGAATCAGCAAGGCACCTACGGTCATAATGAGCCAACACATAACCAGGAAAAAAACAGAGTTGGTAAATCCCACTTCTGCTGTTGACACAGGTAACGCCAGCATCCCGCCGCCAATGGAGGTCCCAACAATTAATAAGATACCACCAATAAATTTTGAGTTAGGCACGATTACATTCCATTTGTAAAAAAATCAAACAATATGATAAATTGCAATTCTGCTTGCTGTCAATACTTTTAACTTCCCTTAGCATACCTAGTTAGAACATTAATTGCCAACTCGCATTGATAAGTAAAACCAGTGAAAAAATAATAACTACCCATTGTGAAAATTTACCACCTGGTACCGTATAACGAGAGGAGAATTTTCTTCTACCACTGACTGTCATTAGGGCAGGCAACAGAAGCAGTAAAATAATACAAAAAATACCAGCATAACTTAATGCATGAATGTAAGCTCCTGGGTAATAAATTACAATGAGAAGTGGAGGAAGGAATGTCAGCAAAAATAAGGCCAAACCTTGGCGGCCTTTTTGTTCCATATTTAAACCATCAGCCAAAAAACTTATCAGGCAGAGCGAGACTCCTAAAAAAGCAGTCAGCATGCAAATAGAGGTAAAGAAATTAAAAAGAGAGCTAATTAGCGCATTATTTACAGTATTTGAAAGGTTTTTTGCCAAGGTGCTGGTTGTATGTGGATCTTGCATTAATGCAGCCAAACCATTAGATCCCTCTGTTGGCAAACTGCCCATAATCACTGCATCCCATGCCAAATAACAAAACAGAGGAATAAGGGAGCCAATGAGCACAACTTTTTTTAGCGTTTGAATGTCATCGTTAAAATAGTCACGTAAATTGGGAACGATAATTGCGAAGCCAAAGGAAGTAATTAGGATCATTACAGTGCCTGTAATATAACGATAATCACCACCTTCAATGTTGGCCATATTGATATGAGGAGCTATTAATACTACTAATATAAGATAAGCTCCCAATTTGCCAAACATTAAAGCACGATTTAGTAAATCTACTCGACGAATTCCCCCATAAACCACAAGACCAAAAAGAATCGTAAAAATTAAACTGTCTTGCCATTCACTCAATGAAAGGCCTATCCGCGTAAATAAACTGCCAAAGACATCTGCTCCCCCGAAATATAGGCCGATAATAAGGTATAAAGTAAAAATAGATAACTCAACCAGGCAATAAGAAGACCTGGTTTACCCAGGGTTGATGCAGCCATTGAAACCATGTGTTTACCTGGAGGCAAGTACAGATTGGCTTCCAGAATAAACAAGGCACCTAAAGTCATTGCACCCCAGCAAATTAATAAAAAAAATGATGACTGCCAAAAACCGGTAGCCGCATTTGCAACAGGCAATGCAAGCATTCCCCCACCTATAGACGTACCGACAATTAAAAGAATGCCACCAATAAATCTGGATTTCATAGATACCAACCGGTTAACGCATAATTATTTGATATAGCCTACATAGGGTACAGGCTGAGACGCTTGTGCTGCGCAACTGTAAAATACCTGAATCTCCAGACGCCTGTTTTGCGCACTTCCATGGACAAGTTTGTTATCCGAAACGGGATGTTTATCACCATACCCTTCTGCATTTAAACGTTGGGCTGGAATATCATTAGCCCATAAAAACGTCAGCATGGCCTCAGCTTGAGCTTGTGTCAACTTGTTTTTATGATAGCGCGAACCAACATCATTCGTGAAGCCTGCTATATAAATAGGACAACAGGGTGGGAATGTTTTCAATAGTTTAATAAGAAGTGCCAGACCAGGAAAACAAAGCTCATTCAATCTGGGACTATTAAATAAAAAATAGCGATCGGTAGGGATTACAAACGTGACTGTATCTCCGTATTGTATGTATTGAATTTCATGTTGTTGAATTTGCCTGATTAGTGCCCGTTTACTGTCTTTTTGCGCGCCAACTCCTGCTCCCATCACAGCACCTACTGCTGTTCCGGCTAACACAGGGCCACCAGCTGCAGCCATTGCTGCGGTACCAGCAATAACACCCGGGGGGTTGTGGCATAGACGCGTCGATAGGGTTTGAAATTGTTATAAGGAGGGTAATATCTGTAGCAACTGCTTAAAACAAACGAAATTAAGCTAATGAAGATTAAGGACTTCATTGCACGCCGGTGTAACATTCCCACTCCTTATACTGATGAATTTTTTCATTATTAAGGATCCCTGCTCATTTCGCAATCGAAAGAGACAGATTTAATCCCACTCAAAAAAGATAAAATTATTTTAATAATCTCTGCGCAAATCACTATAGTTTGTTATAGTGAGAGGCATAAATAAGAATAAATTGCTTAATATGACTCATAAAAGATTTTCCTTTTCTCTGGCACTTGGCGCATTGGGAGTTGTTTATGGCGACATTGGTACCAGTCCTTTGTATGCGGTACGTGAGACTTTAAGCGGTCTTCCAATTAATATTGTGGATGTATTAGGCATCCTGTCATTGATTTTTTGGTCACTAGTTCTTGTCATTTCAATAAAGTATTTAATTTTTGTTTTTCGCGCTGATAATGATGGAGAGGGAGGAATTCTGGCTTTGTTTGCTTTACTAAAGCAAAAAAAAACAAGACATGAATATTTATTTTATTTGTTAGCTATTTTTGGTGCAGGTTTAATTATTGGCGATGGCATGTTAACCCCTGCCATCTCAGTAACCTCAGCGATTGAAGGTTTAAAGGTAGCCTCATCACAATTTGACAATTTAATTATTCCCTTAGCATGTACTATTTTAATTTTTCTGTTTGTGTTGCAGTCGAAAGGGACAGGAAAAATTGGCAGGGCGTTTGGTCCTATTATCCTGCTATGGTTTATTACCATCGGTACCTTAGGACTGGTGCAAATAGTTCGCAATCCCGTAGTACTTCAAGCTGTTGATCCATCCTACGCCTGGCATTTTTTTACCACTAATGGATGGAGTGGTTATTTTTTATTGGGAGGCGTTTTTCTGGCAATAACTGGTGGAGAAGCGCTCTATGCTGATATTGGACATTTTGGCAAGAATGCTATTCGTTACAGTTGGTATTTTATCGCTTTACCTGGTTTGCTCCTCAATTATTTTGGTCAGGGAGCTAACTTGTTGCTTCATCCAGAAGCTATAGAAAATCCTTTTTATATGCTAGCACCCGATTGGTTTTTCATTCCTTTGCTTGTGCTTTCTACAGCAGCAACGGTTATTGCTTCTCAGGCGGTTATCTCCGCTACTTTTTCCATCACCAAACAGGCCGTGCTCTTAGGACTTTATCCCAGACTACCGATTATTCAAACCTCTAAAGAACATGCTGGCCAGATTTATATTCCGCAAGTCAATTTCTTTTTGCTGATAGGGACGTTAATTCTTATTTTTACATTTAAAAATTCCAGCGGTATGGCTCATGCCTACGGTATTGCAGTAAACCTTGATATGTTGCTGGTGAGTACAATGGTTGCTTATGCTGCAAGAAAGGTCTGGCATTGGCCGTTGGGATTGGTAATTGCTATATTCAGTATTTTCATTTTTATTGATTTAGCCTTTTTAGGTGCCAATTCTCATAAGTTTTTAACAGGCGGTTGGGTGCCAGTTTTATTTGCCTTCGTTGTGGCTTTGGTGATGTTCACCTGGAATAATGGAATGCAGCATTTGCAAAAGAATTTTTATATGCAAAAAGATGCCATCACAAAGATTCTTAAGCAGTTAAGATACCGAGCATTCAATCAATTGCCTGGCGTAACAGGCATTTTTATCACGGATGCCTATGATCAAAGCGGCGGTAGTTTTCTTCATTTTTTAAAGCTAAGTTTGGCAGTTCCTGAGAATATTCTTATTGTTAATTACAACGTACAGAATAAACCCTATGTCAGTATAAAGCGTCGCTTTAAATGCAAGAAGTTAGCGCCCAAAATTTGCCAGGTAACATTACAATATGGTTTTATGGATACTATTTCTATTCCTGATGCTTTAACGCTACTGAATAAACGAAAATTATTATCCTTTGAACTTAATGTTGAAAATGCGACTTATCTGGTAGAAATTCCCAACGTGATGGCTTCTAAATCGTATAAAACCCTTATGTTTCATTGGCAAGAAAAGCTCTTTGCATTTCTCATACGCAATTACTCAGCAAATATAAATATAGAATTCTATAAATTACCTTACAATAGAACCATTGCCATTGGTACCTACTGTATTATTTAATTTAATTATAGTCCTGTGCTTTGCTCGAGCATTTATGCCTCAGAGTTATCTATTATTTACTGAGGTTTATTTACTGAGGTGCAGCCATTGGGTAGAGGACTTTGAGGAATCACTACCTGCACATTAATTCCTTTTATAGTCGGACTGTTCAAAGCTTCCTTCAAATATTCAATTAAAGGAACGTCAACAACCCTACCGTGAATGGTTGATGCCTCTCTGAAGTAGAGTACATTATTTTTCCAAAAGGCAAATCCTAAATGAGAAACATTTAAATTAGTACCGATAGTCTCTTTCAAATTCCAGTCAGGACGAACAATTTCAATGATTGCAGCATTGGGAATTTGTGAAAACAGATAGTTGTTGGCTGTTCCTTTTGCATCAAATAAAGCCGTTAAAGGAATATAAGGTAACTCAGAATTTACCTTAGAAAACAAGCTACCTCTTTTTTTAAGGTCATCTAATCGTTGTAACTGTTCTTTCTCATCGCTTGGCACGTTTAAACGAATATTTTTAGTGGTAAGATGTTGATACCAGGAGGGTTTATCAATAACAGTTTTTGCAATTTGCGCAACAGGTTGGTTATGAACATCTTTAAAAGTGGTGGTAATATCTTTGACAAAACCTTGACGTTGATTATTTTGATTCCAATCTAAAGAGGTAAAATGATTGCGATTTGTATAGGCTACATGACCATTTTCATAACGAATTCGACATAAACATTGTTTAAAGTGAGTGGTATCATTCGCTAAAGCGATAGCAAGGACAGTCGTTACATAAGTATCACAATCAAAAGCATCTGTTCGATAGCGTGGAGCTTGGTCAAAACGCGCTTTTATTCCTTCACCTAACGCCCCTAAAAGGTATTCTTTACCTAAAAATTGTGCACTGATAACCTCCAGACGAGCAGCCATATCAGATTTCGGTAAATTGTGCAAATTGTGATATAGTTCGCTGAGAGTTTTATTAGCCTCTTCCTGCTTGGGATGAACGGCTGCGGTAACTTTAACAGAAAAGGCTACAAGGCAACTGAGAAAGACTATTCTCTGGAGTAATTTTATACCGCAATAAAACGAGTCCATAGATTTCCTATTTAACAAAAAGGACACATTTTAACCTGACAGCGATAGGAGTACAACAATGCTGAACGCCATATGGTTATCGATGATTTTTCTTTCTGTAATCGTTGGAGTAGCCCAAGGACGTCTTGAGCAGGTGGTACATTCGGTTACTGATTCAGCAAAACTGGGCTTTGAAGTGGCTTTAGGCCTGGCAGGTGTCATGACCTTGTGGTTGGGCATCATGGGTATCGCTTCCGAATCAGGTTTAGTTAAGCATTTTGCCAGATTGTTAAAACCTATTATGCGTCCTTTATTTCCTGATGTCCCGATTGATCATCCTGCAATGGGAGCAATGATTCTAAATATTGCAGCCAATATGCTAGGATTGGCGAATGCGGCAACCCCTTTTGGGCTGCAAGCAATGAGGGAACTCGAGAAACTTAATAAAAATGCACAAGAAGCCAGTGATGCAATGTGTACTTTTTTGGCAATAAATACCTCCAGTGTGCAACTAATTCCCGCAACGGCTATTGCCTTTCTTGCAGCCAATGGCAGTATTCAACCCAGCAGCATTATAGCCAGTGCACTGGTAGCAACAATGATTTCAACGATAGTTGCTATTGTTGCTGTTAAACAATTGGCAAAACTACCTGTCTATCGTTTAAAAGGACAGACTATCAATGACTAATATTGCAAATCAACTCTCTAATACGCTATTTCTTGCTTTTGTTGTAGGCATTCCTTTATACGGTGCCATTAAAAAAATTAATGTTTTTGATGCCTTTACAACCGGTGCTAAACAGGGGTTTGAAATAATTATTAGTATTGTTCCTTATTTAATTGCTATGTTGGTGGCAATAGGAATGCTACGTGCTTCTGGCTTTTTTGAACTTCTTGGTCATTTTTTGGGACCTCTGTTATCGGCTTTAGGTATGCCTGCTGAATTATTGCCATTAGCTTTTATTCGACCTTTTTCTGGAAGTGCATCAACGGGGATTATGGCTGAAGTTATACATCAATATGGAGGGGATGCATTAGTTTCCAAGATGGCTGCGACGATGATGGGAAGTACAGAGACGACATTTTATGTTGTTGCTGTGTATTTTGGCGTCGTTGGCATAAAACGAACGCGACATGCTATTCCTGCGGGATTGTTGGCTGATTTAGCAGGAATTATCGCCAGCGTTGTTGTGTGTCGCTATTTATTTGCTTAACCTTAGCGTTTTGCAAGCTGCCCGGTTTCAGCTGATTTTAATTGAGCCAGTAACGGAGCGGATTTCGCTTTAAAGCTTGCCATTTCTCTGCCAGAAATAGGAAAACCTCGGGGTAGTTCTACTGTCGTTGGATTTCTGGGTTGTTTGTTAATGTGAAATTCATAATGGCAGTGTGGACCGGAGGCTAAACCAGTTTGCCCAACATAACCGATAACCTGGCCTCGTTTAACATAAGTACCACGAGAAATCCCTTTCTGAAATTTCAGCATATGCCCATAGATGGTACTGTAGGTTTTGTTATGGCTAATTTTTATCATATTTCCATAACCACTTTGACGACCTATTATTTCAATGCGTCCATCTCCTGTTGCCCGAATGGGCGTACCAATGGGGGCAGCGAGATCAACTCCCTTATGTGCTCTTCGATAATGCAGTATAGGATGATAGCGAGACAGACTAAAAGTTGAGCTGATATGACTAAAGCGCAGTGGATAGCGGTCGAAGGCTTTTTTCAAACTTGTTCCCTGAGGAGAATAATAATCCGTGTGCCCACTTCTATCAGTATGACGTATGGCCTGGTAGGTATTTCCGCGATTACGGTAACTAACCGCCAGAATATCGCCAGCTCCTACTAATTTATCACCTACATAAAGTCCCTGATAGATGATGGTAAATTGATCGCCTGCTCGAATTTCTTTAGCAAAATTAATATCCCAGGTAAATATTTCTGTCATTTGCTGTACGAGTTTATAGGGAATATTATAACGCTTGGCCGTACTGAACAAAGACCCTCGCACTGTCGCTGTTACGATACGATTGCGACTGTCCATTTTTTTAAAGTTCAATTTGCTCTTGTAATGACGTCCTTCCCGATATATTTCCAGGTATTGGGTACTGGAAACAGGCATAATCATTTTTTCTAGAATTTGCTTCTGAATAAGGAATTCCAATTGTTGGTTCGGTTTTATTTGTGAAAGCGCTTTAGTACGTGGATTATCATGCATAATCGTTTGCAGGGTTTGTGAACTTAAACCCACGCGCTTGAAAATGACGGCTAAAGAGTCGCCTCGCTGAGCATTAATAATTTTCCAGCCATTATTCTGAATCATTCTATCTAAGGTTTGAGTAGTGAGCGCTACAGTTGGTGGTTTGGCAGAAGGGGTTGGCGCTTTTTTCTCAGAGCTGGCAATTGTTTCAGGTACCGTACCTGAAACTTTATTTATCACTGATAACATGGTATCAGCTGCAGATGATGATGGATTTCTCTCTTCCTGCACTAAAGGAGGAGCCGACATGGGGGGTATAGGTTTATCTTCTACTTCTAGCAGAGAAGATTCCCGATGAGCAGGATAATGTGCCCGGTGTTTGTGTGGAAATAATTTAACCAGGACAAAGGGCAATGCAAATGAA
>NZ_CP016397.1:2870000-2992500 GCF_002240035.1 Legionella clemsonensis
CCCCGTCAGGCCCGGAAGGGAGCAGCGGTAGCAGTTGATTCGGGTGCCGGGGTGTGGCTCTTAGAGCTGCCGCCCAACTTGTGAAGCCCTATGAGCTATTTGGCATTAGCACGTAAATGGCGACCACGTACTTTTTCTCAACTGGTTGGCCAGGAACACATTAATAAAGCGCTAATTAATTCGCTTAACCAGCAGCGATTACATCATGCTTATCTTTTTACAGGAACCCGTGGTGTAGGAAAGACAAGCATAGCTCGTCTTTTAGCTAAAGCTCTGAATTGTGAACAAGGAATTGGAGCAGAGCCTTGTTTAAATTGTGAAGCCTGTACCTCTATCGAACAAGGACGCTTTTTAGACCTGATTGAAATTGATGGAGCCTCAAGAACACGTGTCGAAGACACGCGCGAATTACTGGAGAATGTTCAGTACGCCCCCACCCATGGTCGCTTCAAAATTTATTTAATTGATGAAGTCCATATGCTTTCACAGCATAGCTTTAATGCCTTACTAAAAACACTTGAAGAGCCACCAACACATGTAAAATTTTTACTGGCAACAACTGATCCACAGAAATTACCTGTAACTGTACTTTCACGCTGTTTGCAATTTCATCTTAAACATTTGACAGCAGAATTGATTAGTCAACATCTGCACTATATTCTTACAGCGGAGCATTTAAATTTTGAGGCAGCTGCCTTGGAGATTTTGGCTAAAGCTGCTAAAGGTAGTATGCGCGATGCCTTAAGTTTGCTCGATCAAGCCATTGCCTGCTGCAATGGAAATTTAGTAGCCTCCGAAGTAAAAGCAATTTTAGGGTATACCCAACAAGATTATGCAATTCATTTAATAGAGGCTTTGGCAACTGCAAACCCCCAAATAATTTTACAGATTAGCCGACAAATTGCAGCCGAAGGCGGGCATTTTCGCTATGTGTTAGATGAGTTTCTGCACCACCTGCATGATATTACTATTTATCAAAGTATTGGGGATAATGATTTATTGGAAATTAGCTTACAAGTTAAATCATTAGCTAAACAATTTACTCCAGAAGATATCCAACTATTTTATCAAATCGGTATAAAAGGTTCGGAAGAGATGTATTTAGCACCCACTTTGGCAATGGGATTTGAAATGACTATCCTGCGAATGCTAACTTTTAGACCGGCTCCGAAAATCAAACCACCTGCTCTAGCTTTTGAGAGGTCAACTGACAATATGCAGGTTACGAATAATGAAGTGAATAATTTCAACAAAGAATCTTCTGCACCAGATTTGTCTGCCTCCTTGCAGAGTACAGACACCGTTGTAAAACTCTCACCAACAGAATCAGAGTCTGCACGCTTTGAAAAACAAATAGATGCGCCTTCTATAGAAAGTGTTAGCACTACAGAACAACTTGCTACCGGAGAAAATTGGGCGCAAATACTAGGCCAGCTTAAACTTACCGGATTAGCATTTAATGCAGCCGAAAATGCTGAACTCCTTGTTAAAACAGGACGTGAGATAACGTTGCGCGTTGCTAAAGGTCATGAGTCGCTATTCACTCCTGCGATTGTTCATCGCATTGAGCAAGCTCTATCAAATTATTATAGAGAAGCAATTAAAATTGCATTAACCTGTGAAGAAGTGATACATTCATCCCCCGCTCAACAAAAGCAGGTCGTACAACACCAACGTCAACAGGAAGCGGAGCTTTCCTTAGAAGAAGATGCTTTTTTTCAGCAATTAAAACAAGAGTTTTCGGCCGAACTGGTCAAAAATTCTATTGAGTCCATTAAAGATGAATTATAATTAATGAAAGTAATCCTAATGAGAGGTCAACATGGATATTAATCAAAATCTTGGCAACATCATGAAAGAAGCGCAAAAAATGCAACAGCGCATGCAGGAAGCTCAAAAGCAATTAAGTCAATTGGTTGTAAGAGGGGTTTCTGGTGGCGGCATGGTGGAAATTGAAATGAACGGTCGTCATGAAACTCATAAAACTAAAATAAACCCCTCATTAATGGATGATGTTGAGATGTTAGAAGACTTGGTAACAGCAGCATTTAATGATGCAGTTCGTAAGGTGGAGCAAGCTTCAAAACAAAAAATCAGTGAATTGACCGCCGGTCTTAATATTCCTACTGATTTCCTGAAAGATGAGGAGAGGGAATAATTCGAGTGATGGATACGTTGGGTCGTTTGGTGGATGCATTGCGTTGTTTGCCTGGGGTAGGTCCGAAATCAGCTCAGCGAATGGTGTTTCATTTGTTGCAGCATCAACGTCAGCGTGGTTTGCATTTGGCTTCTTGCCTTCAAGAGGCCATGCACACTATTCAACACTGTAAGCGCTGTAAAAACTACACCGAATACGAGTTATGCAAACTTTGTCAAAATCCCGAACGTAATTTAAAAATCCTCTGCGTGGTAGAGACACCTGCAGATGTTACAGCCATCGAACAAAGTAACTCATTTAATGGGAGTTATTATGTATTGATGGGGAAAATTTCGCCGCTTGATGGTATGGGTCCAGAGGACATAGGTCTACCGCAATTACGCACTTTAGTGATTGAAGAAAAAATTACAGAAGTAATTCTTGCTTTAAGTCCTTCTATTGAAGGTCAAACTACAGTTCATTTCATTCATGAGTTACTTAATGATCAACCGGTACAAATAAGTCAGCTCGCGCACGGTATTCCTTCCGGGGGCGAACTGGAGTTTTTGGATGGCAGTACTATAAGCAATGCATTGCGAAATCGAGCTATTGTGAATATATAAGATGCAAAAGATTTATCGATTACTACAAGGTTGTAGTTTTTTTATTCTATTTTTGATTAATGCCAGTGTATTTGCTTCATTTAATAAAAGTCTTTGGCCTATCTGGGAAACCAATAATCCTTTATCCGAGAAAACCATCTCACATGCCGAATGGCAGCAATTTTTAAATAAACGCGTGGTTACTAATGAGGAAGGAATTAACCTGGTCGATTATCCAAATCTTACTGATACTGATTATGATCTATTGAAACGTTATCTCACCAGGATGAGTAAAATTGATATAGATGCCTATAATCGGGACGAGCAACTGGCTTTTTGGCTAAATCTTTATAATGCACTTACAGTACAAATCGTTGCTGATTATTACCCGGTAGGAAGTATTGAAGAAATTAATATTTCACCAGGATTATTTAGTATCGGTCCTTGGGGCGCCAAACTTATTACTATCAATGGGACTCCCTTATCACTTGATGAAATCAACAATCGAATTATTAGACCCATTTGGAATGATCCACGTACGCATTACGCCATAAACAATGGCTCCATTGGGGCTGCCAATTTACGTAAAAAAACTTATCATGGCTCAACCATTGAAGCCGACTTAAATGAAGCAGCCTCTGAATATATTAATTCTCTGCGCGGGGCGCAAGTCATTGAAGGTGAGCTTATTGTCTCTAAAATTTATGAATGGTATAACGAAGATTTTGGTGGCTCTAAAGCAGATATTATTACTCACTTAAAACAGTTTGCTAAAGAGCCATTACGCAGTCAATTGAAACATATTAATACTATTGATGGTTATGTCTATAATTGGCATTTAAATAGTACCATCGCACCCAAACCGTGAATAAAAAATTTTTTCCCCATTATTTTACCAATTTTATTTTGTTCAACGCCCTATTTCTAGGTTTACAGTTTATTGCTGTGCTTAGTCAAAGTGGGGGTTTTCTTAATGCGATTCCACTGCCACTGAATGTTTATTTGCAAATCGCTGCTGCTGCCGTCATTCAAGTACTTCTTTATTTTTTATTAGCCTTGATACAATTATTTTGGCTTTGGGGAATAAAAGATAATTATTTAGCCAAAATCTCCTTGGAGCGCTGGCAACTCATTATTTTTGCGTTTTCTGTTATAACCATCCTTAGTGCCAACTGTTACTTCTTTCCTTTGAGCCTGTTTAGTCGCTTGTTTCTACCTGCTATTCCTATTTTTTTCATTCAAATAGTGATGATAATTTCTCTACTATTTCTTGGATTATTCACTGTTATAGCACTTCTCAAGGCTTACTTTCGCTCTCCGATATTGTTGACCGCGGTATTGGGAATAGTAATTTTAATAAGTTTTTTTAATTTTTTTTATCAGCACGTACCCTTTGCAGATCAACGGCAAACTCAACAACCTAATATTATTCTCATTGGTATTGACTCTCTCAGTGCTGAACGAATTAATAAAGTAAATACACCTAACCTCTATCAATTTATTAATAATAGTGTTTCCTTTAAAGAAGCGATTACACCCCTGGCAAGAACCTACTCTGCCTGGGCTAGTATTCTGACAGGACTATATCCCCTTCATCATAAAGCGCGTTATAACTTAATGCCTTCTCATCTTATTAAAAGTTCCGAAAGTCTAGCCTGGATTTTACAAAAAAAAGGATATACCACCATTTTTGCGACTGACGAACGTCGATTCAGTACCATTGATAAGGATTTTGGTTTTCAGAAGATTGTGGGTCCACGTTTAGGGGTTAATGATATTTTATTAGGTACTTTTTATGACTTTCCCTTAAGTAATTTTCTCATCAACTCCTCGCTTGGTCGCTATCTATTTCCTTATAACTATTTAAATCGTGCCAGCCATTTCTCCTACTATCCCAGCAGTTTTGATGAGGCATTAAATCAAACTCTAAAAAAAACTGCCCCACAAAAACCTCTATTTCTGGCTGTGCATTTTGCGCTTCCACATTGGCCTTATGCCTGGGCTGCCTCATCACCAGCAGAGGTAGGTGATGTCTACAGCGTGCAAGAAAGAGAAGGGCTTTATTTTTCTGCTGTTTATGAAGCGGATAAACAGGTGGGGACTCTTTTAGGAAGACTCAAAGAAGCGGGTTTATTACAAAATGCCATGGTGGTTATTTTAAGTGACCATGGCGAATCATTGTATCAATCCGGTAGCAGAAGAACCTCACTGACCAACTACCAAGGCGAGGGAAAAAGCAGCCTTGCTGATTATTTTAAACGTAAAACATCCACAGAACTTGAAATGAGCGCAGGTCACGGCTCAGACTTACTCAGTCCAATACAATTTCATTGTTTGCTCAGTTTTAATTTTTTTAATCACAATAAATTGGTATTACAACGAAAAATAGTCGATGCAAGAGTGGCTTTAATTGATATTGCACCTACCATATACGCTTATTTAAAATTACCTTTAAAACCACACTTTGATGGCATTTCATTGCTAAATGCTATTCTGAGTAATCAACGCCCTGAAAAACGCATTTTTTTCCTGGAGAGTGGGGAGCTTCCCAATATGATTGTATCTCAAGAACGCGCCAGAACCTTAGGAAGGTTATTGTATGAAGTCAATTCAAATAATAATCAACTGCAATTGAGAGAAGATAAATTACCATTACTGGATGCCTTAAAATTATATGCAATTCTTGATGGTGATTGGCTGGTTGCCTTGTATCCTGATGATTATCGATATATTACAGTTATTTTGCGCTTAAGCAATGATCAATGGACCGATAATTTGAATTCACCATTTGCCCGCTCCTCCCCTGCCAAATCAATGCTCAAACAATTACTACAGTTTTATCAGCAGGAACTGTCCTCCTATCCTAAATCAAAGGTGACTCCCGACCTCCTGGAATAACTGCTCAAGCGTTTTATTTTCTAATAGGACAGGATTCGCATAAAGTGCCATAATACGCCTTATAGCTTCCAAATTACGACGACCAGGTTTTAGCGGTTTGTGGGAATTACTTCTTGAATAAGGTGCCGTAGTAATATGTCGGCTTAGTAGCTCTTGACGAATGGCCTCCATGACACAATCAAGTGCATGATAAACTCCGCTAATTGCCTCTTTTTGTACTTGTGTAGCCAGGGGTAAAGCAGCAATTTTCTGATCTTCTAATACCGCTGCAAGACTTCGCATGAGGTAACAGCTATCTTTATTCGCGAAGTAACCATAAAGATCAAGACATTCTGTTGTTGATAATTGCTGAAATAATGCTTGCATGTAAAGGGAAAACTTCATGTAATTATCGCTGGTGTCACAGTTATGGCCTGACTGCTGCTGTAGTGTCATTACCGTATCAATTAAACGATTAGGGTTAAACCAGAACTTATAAGCTCGAAATAAATTATTTAATTTATTTTTAGCCGCCAAATCATCCGAAAGAATAATATTGGGTAGTCGCCATTCCTTGAGGGCTGCAATAATTAATTGATGATTTTCCTCTTCCATTGCAACGGTAATTCCTTGCGGCAAATCATCACCATGCAGTAAATAATCATGCAACTCACCGAGTCCACGCTGCTTTAAAGACTGCATGATTGTTTGATGCATGGTTTCAATAAATTGATGAAGCATAGTGAGTCTGGCTTTTACCGATAACAATTTTTCAGGGTGCAAAACTTGCTTAAAGAGTTGATGCGGATTGGATTTATAGAAAAAGAGATTATTAATGGTGAATATAATCTCCGGTCGTTTAAACAAAGCTGCTAACTGCAGTATTTCTGTGTCATCCAGTTTGGCTAACAGAGCTAATGCAGCAAGAATATTTTCCCCAGTATCATTGGCAAAAGCTACTGTGGCATGAAGCCACTCTGCACAAGACTGAGATTCAATCAAAATTTTAAGTTGTCCCGTTAATGAGCGTTGGGTGTATTCCAAGGACTGAGGTTGAAGTCCATTTAATTGTTCCTGCAATGATTGATAATAAAACTTTAGTTTTCGGACTAGTTTTATCTCATCTGATAAAGTCATACTTGAGTTAAACTGTTGTTTGAGCGTTTGAATTGTTATATAGCATCGAGAGGGACTATTTTCAGAAAGAGGGTTTGTTACATTGCAATCTTGCGAGGAAGCCGGTTTCAGTAAATTTAATAATTCCTCGTATCTGGAGGCCAGTTCGGAGCAGTACTGTGCCGCATCAGCGATACGCAACCTCGTATTTTTTCCATCTCCCATCGCCTTTTGTAAACGATTTTCAATGTATTTGATGGTATATTTGAGTAAAGCCTTGGCGCGGTAGGAATCATTCACCAGCCAATCTTTTGCAAATCCTTTTGCATCACTCATAGTGACTCCTAACTATCCTTGTAGCTAGAAATGCCTTTATACGCAGAGTATATCCAAGACAGAAATAGAGTACTTCTTATTTCATTTAAGCATGATGTGTTTATTTTTGCCACTTCAGAGATGAAAATCAAATAAAAATGATAAACCATTAGAAAGGAGATGCTAAAAGGCATCTCCTGATAGAATCATAGACCAGTGCTGCTATCGGGTAAAATACGCGTCGTTTTACCATATACCACTAATACTTTTTGTTTAACTTTCAGATTTAGATCTTCCGCTTGCGCTACTGAAACAATTGCGCCACTGTTTAGTTTAATCACATAAACATAGCCATGCCCACCGTCAAGATATTCACTGCCAGGGGCTTTATCACTTCTACCCGTACCCACTTGGCTATGGAATTTAACAGGACGCTTGGAAATAATGACGCCGGAAGCTACTTTTTTTAATTTACCCACTTCGTTAACATCATAATCTCCAGGAGGTACATCTTTAGAGCAAGCGCCCAAAACTAAACATAACGCTACTCCTAAAGCATAAAGTAATTTAGTCATTCTTTTTATCTCCAGGTAAAATTTAAAATTAGGTATCAGGTAAAAATCTGCTCTATTCTACAAATTCAGATTCTTTATTGCCAGTAAAGCGACTGAGATTTTTAAATGCTCTAATGAAAATTACTACAGGATGCAAAATCCCCCCCAGGCAGTGTATAATTTCTAATTTAATGCCACTAGTGGAGGGGAATCGACAAATGCTGCATCGAAAATATTTACTTATTATTGACGATGCCCCTCTAGACGAGCAGCTTGTAGATTATTTTGCTAAATTTGATTTTAACATTATTCAACAGTCTGATTTCTCCCAGCTCGATAAGGGGATTAACCCACCACCTGCTGCATTACTGGTTAACTGGGCATTGATTCAAAAAGATGAAAGTATCATTAGTAAATTGTATCATCGTTATACTGTACCACTATTGGTGATTAGCGACAAAGTTGATGAAGACGTTTGTGTGCACATGTTAGAAAGCGGCGCTGATGATTTTTTAGTAAAACCCATTCACCCCAGGGAGTTACATGCTCGTATTAGCGCTATCTCTCGACGAGTGCAACGCGCTGCTAAAGAGGCAGAACAAGAGAAAGAAGTGTTACTTTTTGCCAATTGGCGTTTATACCCTGCTTCCCGACAAGTGTTTGACAGCAATACCCACAATGAATTACAGCTCAGTGCGGGGGAATATGATTTACTGTTAGCTTTTGTACGTCAACCTCAGCGTGTGTTAGGTCGAGAATTTTTATTACAACTCACTAAAAATAGTGATCTTACACCTTTTGATCGACGTATCGATGTACAAATTAGCAGATTAAGGCAGAAAATTGAGACGGATGCAAAAAAACCAGCACTCATTAAAACCATTCGAAATGGCGGCTACTTGTTTACTGCCAGGGTATTATCTATTAAAGAACAAGGTGAGCCCGTTAATTAACTCGTATTAGCGACGTTGCCTGTTGAAATATTTTAAGCCACTAGGCTTGCTAAAATACTTCAACACGATTAAGTAATTATTTTTTTCTTAACCACTTTTAGCATCCGCACTGTTTTAATAATATTTTCGCTAACTTTTAAAATTTCAATTTGAAAATGGTCAATCTGCAAACAACAGTCAGCCGGTGGAATATACCCTAAATATTCGATAATTAAACCACTTAGCGTTCGCGGACCAATCGCAGGTAACTGCCACCCCAGCAACCGCTTTAATTGGCGCAGTGTCACGCTGGCATCGACAATGACCGACCCATCTTTTTGCTGAATAATATCTTTGCTTAAATTGGCCACATCCGTGGTAAATTCCCCCACTACTTCTTCAAGAATATCTTCCATGGTGACCAAACCTAATAAATCACCATACTCATCCACAACAAAACAACTGCGTTTCTTCATTTTTTGAAAATTTAAAATCTGCAAATTGAGGGGAGTAGCCTCAGGAATAAAATACGGAGCGTCTGCAATTTTAAGTAAATTATCCATATCCAAACGCTCTTCGAGCATCAAATTAAGAATACTTCTTACATGAACTAATCCTACTAAATTATCGATAGTGTCTCTATAAAGAGGCAATCGAGTATGTTGTGCTGTTTCTAATTCCTCAAGTATCTCGTGCCAGGGTTGCTCCAGATCAATACCAACAATATCCGCCTTGGGAATCATAATATCTTCTACCGTAGCTTGCTCTAAATCTAGTAAGCCTAAAACCATACTTTTATGTTCAACCGGTAATAACCCACCCGCTTCATGCACCACAGAACGTAACTCTTCTCCAGATAATGACTCTCGTTGATTTTTTTCTATCGAAATACCAAATAATTTCAAAATTAAATTAGTTATCCAGCTAATAACATGGATGATAGGCGCAAAAAATCCTTGCAATATTTTTAATAAAAGAGAAGCCTTAAAAGCCACTTGTTGGGGATGTAATGCAGCTATTGTTTTGGGAACCAATTCAGAGAAAACTAAAATAACTAAAGTAAGAGAAATAGTCGCAACAAGTACACCTACATCACCATAAAGTCGCTGGCCAATTAGTGTGGCAACCATTGAAGCGACAATATTTGCAAACGTATTACCAATTAAAATTACACTCAACAACCTGTCAGGTCTTGTCAGCATCTGATTGACGCGGATTGCCTGCTTATGATTTTGCTTGACTAAATAACGTAGGCGATAGCGGTTTAATGACATCATTCCAATTTCTGAGCTTGAAAAAAACGCTGAAATGAGAACCAATGCCAATAGTACCAGTGAAAGGGTTGTCAGAGAAAACTGCACAGGTCTTCCTTAGGTGATAAGAAATTTCATCATAGCAAACTGCAATTCGTCCATAAAGAAAGTCTTTTATCATTACTAGAGGCTCTAATATCAAGTAAAACGCATCTCTACAGTAAGGAAAAGCTCAGGATTGGTCTCTTTAATCTTATCCATGACCTCTTCGGCTGCTTTTTCAATACCTGTTTTACCAGGACCTTCTGTGTTATTGGTTACGGTTAAATTTGCATGAGTTTTACTGGGAGCAATGAAACTAAAAAATGCAGGACCCACGGTACTACGCTCCCTTGCTTCAGTTTCCTCGGGTGAAGTTGCTCGAGAACGTTGATCTCTTTCTTTTCGACGAGCAAGAATTGCACGATAACTATCAGTTTCTACAAAAACTGACAGCTTATTGGGCAGATTTATCTCTTTGACCTTATGCAGGGCCAGAATCCCCTCAATCACAACCACTTGCACCTCTTTAGGATCAATAGTTTGCGTTTTTTCTAATCTATCTTTGGCTAGAAAACAATAAGTAGGTCTGTGTATTATTTGACCTTCTGACAACAATTGTAACTGGCTCTCTAATAGCTCCCAATTACAAGCTTCAGGGACATCAAAATTAATCTCAACAATGCCACCTCGTTCTTGCTGGCTTTTATAGTAGTGATCCATAGACAGGATTGCTGCTTTTATTTTAATTTGATGAAGCATTTCAACAACTTTATTCGCAATTTCTGTTTTTCCTGAAGCCGATGCACCCGCAATAAATAAAAATAACATCTATTCATCCCAACTAATTTGAACACGGGGGTGATAATAGGAAAATACTACTCGCTTGTACAGCTAGAAATTGTATTTAATTCTTTTGGAAAGAAAGCCTATTATTTCGTCATAGCTCATACTGAAAATTATTTATTTCTAACCTTTGCCAGTTTTGGCAGTACTGTCTACTATGTTATAGTAATCCTTTTGCACTCGAGTAACTGTCATGTTTGAGAATTTAAGCGAACGCTTAACCCGCGCATTTAAAACTTTAAGTGGTCAAGGACGTCTAACGGAAGAAAATGTTCACGATGCCCTGCGAGAAGTAAGACTTTCTTTGCTTGAAGCCGATGTGGCGTTTCCTGTTGTCAAGGAGTTTATCGATGAAGTTAAACAAAAAGCCTTAGGCCAGGAAGTCGCATCCAATCTGAAGCCAGAGCAAGCCTTTGTCAAAGTGGTGCATGATGAATTGGTTCATATTTTGGGCGATTCACGCGCTGAATTAAATTTTAAAACGCAACCTCCCGCTGTTTTTCTAATGGCTGGTTTGCAAGGTTCAGGTAAAACAACCAGTTCTGCCAAACTGGCGCGCTATTTAAAAGAGAGCGAAAATAAAAAAGTTATGCTGGTCAGCCTGGATGTCTACAGGCCCGCTGCTATTGAGCAGCTTAAGTTACTCGCAGAGCAACTTGACGTCGCATTTTTCCCTGCAGAGTCTCATGAACAACCTTTAGCCATTGCAGCCAAAGCCTTGGAGAGTGCAAAAAAACAATTTATTGACGTCGTCATTTTTGATACCGCCGGTCGCTTGCATATCGATGAAGAAATGATGACGGAAATCAAAGCAATTCATAAAGCAGTCAATCCAGTAGAAACATTATTTGTCGTCGACAGCATGACCGGTCAGGATGCCGCCAATACAGCCAAGGCATTTCATGAAGCCTTAGCCTTAACTGGTGTGATTTTAACCAAGATCGATGGGGATGCGCGTGGTGGTGCCGCGCTCTCCGTTAAATATATTACAGGGCAACCTGTTAAGTTTTTAGGAAGCGGCGAGAAAATTGATGCACTTGAACCCTTCCATCCAGACCGAATTGCCTCACGTATTCTTGGAATGGGGGACATTCTTACTTTAATTGAGGAAGTTGAACGTAAGGCAGACAAGCAAGCCAGTGAAAAATTAGCCAAGAAACTTAAAAAAGGGAAAGGGTTTGACTTGGAAGATTTCAAACAGCAGCTACTACAAATGGATAAAATGGGTGGTATTACTGGAATGGTTAGCAAATTGCCAGGTATAGGGCAGTTACCGCAAAAAGCAATGAGTCAAATTAACGATAAAGCAATGGCCCAAACCATAGCTATAATTAATTCAATGACCCCCAAAGAACGACGCATTCCCAAAATTATTGTAGGTTCTCGTAAAAAGCGTATTGCTCTTGGCTCTGGCACACAAATCCAGGATGTTAATCGTTTATTGAAACAATTTGAGCAAATGCAGAAAATGATGAAGAAATTCACCAAACCAGGTGGCCTGAAGCAAATGATGCGAGGCATGGGTGGTATGGCAGGATTTGCCGGATTGAAAGGTTTATTTCCAGAGGATAAGTAAATAATTTCAAAATGGCTTCCAATGCCGAGTTAATTTTCGTACAATACACGGCATTTTTACGTAAACACTCTTAAAGTAGAGGAAATAATGGTAGTTATACGTTTATCACGAGCTGGCGCAAAGAAGCGTCCTTTTTACAATATGGTTGTTACTGATAGCCGCAAACGCCGCGATGGAAATTACATCGAGCGTATTGGTTACTTTAATCCTGTTGCACGTGGCCAAGAAGTTCGTCTCCATTTGGAAATGGATAAATTAGCTCACTGGCAAAGTGTAGGTGCACAACTTTCTGATCGCGTTCGTGCATTAGTTAAAGAATACAACAAGAAGAACGCTCAAGACGCCAAGTAATAGTGGATAAGGTTACAGAGAGAATTATTGTTGGTCGTTTCGGTCGCCCACATGGGATAAAAGGGTTTATTGCTGTACATTCTTTTACAGACCCTCGCGACAATATTCTTCGTTACACTGATTGGCATGTTTACCTTAACAAGCAGTGGCAACCACTTAAAATATTGCATGTAGAAATGAACGAAAAATTCATTCTCGCGCAAATCGAAGGTTATAGTGAGCGTGAGCAGGTAGCTTCACTGACTAATGCTGATATTGCTGTTAGTCGTGATCAATTACCCGCTTTGGAAGAGGGAGAATACTACTGGCATGAATTAATTAACATGCAGGTAGTTAACCAACAAGGGATATTGCTTGGTACAGTGGTGGAAATTATGCCCACCGGTGCCAATGATGTTTTAGTGATCCAAGGCGAAAAACGATATCTGGTACCTTATTTGCCAGGTCAGTTTATTGCTGATATAAACGCCAGCCAACGTATTATTACTGTTGACTGGGATCCGGAATTTTAATGATGTTACATTTGGGTGTAATAACCCTGATGCCCGAAATGTTTGACGTGTTCAAACATGGCGTTGTTGGACGAGCAATCGAGCAGGGTTTAGCTAAGTTAGACTGCTGGAATCCGCGAGAGTGGGCACCAAGGCCGTACCGGCAAGTCGATGATAAACCTTACGGTGGCGGCCCAGGCATGGTAATGATGTATGAACCCTTGCACAATGCAATTAATCATGCAAAAGCCCATCTGCCTGCCTCTTGCAGAACGATTTATTTAAGTCCGCAAGGTAAAATTATTCAACAATCTGAATTGACTCAGATAGTCAAAAAAAATCAGTCGCTGCTTTTTATAGCAGGACGATATGAAGGAATAGATGAGCGTATCATTACTCATCATGTGGATGAAGAATGGTCGCTAGGCGACTTTGTGTTAAGTGGCGGTGAATTAGCAGCCATGGTATTTATTGATGCGATTATTCGTCTCATACCTGGTAGCCTGGGGCATTTATGCTCAGCTGAGCAAGATTCATTTATGAATGGCCTTCTGGATTGCCCTCACTACACAAGACCAGCAATAATTCATGGTCTTGATGTCCCACCTGTTTTATTAGGGGGTAATCATCGTGATATTGAACGCTGGCGCCGAAAACAAAGTCTTGGTAAAACCTGGCTAAAGCGCCCGGATTTATTAGAAAAAATTGAATTGAGTGATACGGATAAGCAATTGCTTATTGAATTTAAAAAAGAACACGGGACTTCCTGTTGAGGGAATGACCAATTTGAGGAGTGACCATGAGCAACATTATTGATCAATTAAACGCTGAGCAAATGCAAGGTAAAAACATTCCTGATTTCAGCCCAGGTGATACAGTCTTGGTACAGGTAAAAGTAAAAGAAGGTACTCGTGAACGTTTACAAGCTTTTGAGGGTATTGTAATCGCTAAAAGAAATCGTGGTTTAAATTCTGCTTTTACCGTACGTAAAATTTCTCACAGTGTGGGCGTTGAACGTGTCTTCCAGACCTATAGTCCCATTGTCGACAGTATTATCGTTAAGCGTCGCGGTGATGTACGTCGTGCGAAGCTCTATTATTTGCGTGATCTAGCTGGTCGTGCGGCGCGTATCAAAGAAAAATTGACTGCAAAAAAAGAAGACTAATTTAATCAATGCTCATCATCACTGCGTTCAATACACCTGTAGGTTGGCTTGAAGTGGCATATGATGAGCATTATATCCATCACGCAACCTTCACTGAATCCCCGCAATTCAACACCAAAACCAATCAGTTAACCCCCTTGCTTGCAGCAGAACTGGAGACTTATTTTAATAATCCTCACCATCGTTTCCAACTGTCCTTAAAACCGCAAGGTACTTCCTATCAACAGCAAGTATGGAATGCCTTACTGGTAATTCCAGTTGGGCGTACGGTAACCTATGGAGAATTAGCAGCTACTCTTCAATCTAGTCCTCGGGCTATTGGACAGGCTTGCAAAAGCAATCCTATTGCCTTATTTATTCCCTGCCATCGAGTAGTCGGCAAAAATAGCCAGGGTGGTTATATGGGACGCACTGATGCGCTTCGATATAAAATTAGTTTATTGGCACACGAAGCCCTTATTCAGGACGAGAAGGGTGCTCTACAGATTCACTCTCCGCAATAGGCAAAATCGAACTAATTACCTTAACCACAAAAAACTGAAACCTTCCTGCTGAACTATCAAAAAACGAAGAAAAAAAAGATTCTTTATTTTTAACAATTAATTGATCTAAAATTTCTTTTTCCCATAAAGCAGGTTCCATTTTAAGAATTTTTTCAGCAAAACGATTTAATGTTTCAATAACATCCGGAGTAGTAATGGTTTTCTCCATTACAAAACGATGCAATGAATTAATCAAACCCTGTCGTACTGGATAAAATCCCTCTTTATTCTCAGCGCTTGCCAACTTAATGACATACTCTTTAAGCATCGCTTGACACTGCAAAATATAATTTATTTTATTACGCGTGATTTGAGCTTGCTTTTTTAAACTAACAACAGATTTGTCCAATGCCGAGTATTTTTCCATTAATAGATCACTATTTTTTGCCGAATCAAATTCTCCCGGATCGCGTTGCAACCATGCCTTTACACCCTTGGCATCCAGACATTGGCTTGTTCTATAGAAATCAAGTAAATCATTTTCTTTGAAAACCAGGTATTGCATTGCTGCAGTGCAAAACACTGCTGCATTATAACCAATTTGCTCAACAAAGGGGGGTAATTGTTCGTATAGAAGTGTATACAGTAATTCGATATGCGAAAAATCCTCTGAGGAAAGATTATGCTGAACTAATTCAAAAATAGCGAGCTGCAACAATGTATCAGCATCACAATCAGCAACGGAGTAATGACTAATCAGACACTTTATCCATTGAAGCGCCCCTAAATAATCTCCTTGTCTTAACAACTCCAGATACCTTTCCGTAGCTTGCATGGCATCTCCTATGTCCTAAAGAATTTCTTAGCGCCGACGATAATACTTAAAAGAATCAGGCGGAGTGGTTACATGAAAACTTTGAATATAGCCACACTTTTATTCATATTGCCATTAAGTAGTGCTTTTGCAAATTGTGATTTGACGCGTTTTCGTTGGGAATGTGATTTACCGGCTCGAGTCAAACCATCCCCCGCTGCTTATTCCCTGGTTTATTGTGGCAACACTAGGCTTTATATTAGCCAAGCTCAATATGAAATATTAGCGCGTTATCAAAGAGCTAATGTGAATATGGTCTTAAAAGTCAATGGCGAGTATATTGACAGCCCTTGTATACCCGCAGATCGCTTTTTATCTTTTCCGGAATAATTCTATTAGCAATTAGTTATCACCTTTAATACCAGCTGGCTTTAATTCTTTTTTTGAAATGTAAATCAGTGTCGCATCGAGTAAACGCACACTCAAGACACGCTTTAAAAAAGCAAAAAGATGTGCCGGGAAAGTCACTCGATATTTCATTCGTGGTGTTCGTGATTCAATAGCATGCACAATTTTATTAATAACAGCGTCAGTCCCTCGCGTAAAAATAGATTGCCTTTTATTTTCTCGATACCCCTCTAACATAGACTGGTATTGCGTTTGAAAATGACTTTGCTTCTGATTAATTTTCTTTAGAGAGTGATCAATCACATTGTCTCGAAAACGACTTTCAATAGGCCCAGGCTGAACGGTGATCACGCTTATTCCAGAGGATTTAAGCTCTAGTCGCAATGTATCACTTAAACCTTCCACCGCATATTTGGAGGCATTATAAGCACCGCGAAAAGGCATGCTAATTAAGCCTAAAATAGAACTGATGTTAATAATCCGCCCATGTCCCTGAGCACGCATAATCGGTATGGCCAAACGAGTTAAATCCATTAAACCAAAAACATTGGTTTCAAATTGAGAGCGTAAAACGTCACGTGATACATCCTCTAATGCCCCTGCCTGCCCATAACCAGCATTATTAATTAAAACATCAAGACGACCGGAGGTCTTCTTAATAATTTCATAAAAAGCAAGGGTAATAGAATGGGTATCATCCATATTCATTTGGACGACTTCCAAGCCTTTCGCGCTTAATCTTTTTATATCTTCTTCCTTACGGCAAGTTGCAAATACTCGATGTCCACGCTTTAATAAAGCCAAAGCAGTATCATGACCTATACCACTTGAACAACCAGTAATTAACACGATTTGGGGTTGCATCACTACCCTCCTTTATGAAAATTCTAAATTATCAATGTTATTATATGTCTCCATTGTAAACGATATTACTCCCCATGAATAAACATACGATTGAAATTGATGGCATTGTCGTCGAAATTTTAAGAAAACCTATAAAAAATTTACATTTGCGTGTTTATCCACCTGACGGACAAGTAAAAGTAAGTGCACCTTTAGGCTATCGTTTGGATGCTATTCATGCGCAAATACAAGCAAAAATTAATTGGATTCATCGTCAACAACAGCGATTTAAAACACAACAATTTCATCCTGGCTATAATACCGGTGAGCAACTCTATTTTTTGGGGAACGCTTATAGGCTGATTAATTTCTCGCAAAGCACAGGCTCCAAAGTTAGTCGAGTAAATGACGCTATACACTGTTATGCCAGAAGGGATGCAACCCGTGAAGAGAGAGAAAAACTGATTCAAGCCTGGCACAGACAAGAGATGAAAGCACTACTGCCAATATTAATTCATCACTGGGAACCTGTTTTAGGGGTTCAGGTAAAAAACTGGGGCATTAAAAACATGAAAACACGCTGGGGATCGTGTAATATTCGCGCACATCGTATTTGGTTAAATTTGCGCTTGATGACAAAACCCATTGCATGTCTTGAATATGTTGTTGTTCATGAAATGGTTCATCTTTTGGAAAAAAATCATAACAAGCGATTTTATGCGTTAATGGATAGATTTTTGCCAGATTGGCGACAACGCCAAACGTTATTAGAGCAATATTAGTTTTATTTTAAAAGTCAGTGCAATGAAAAATAGAAACACCCTTGAAGATGATATTCACCAGTTTGGTTTCCACATCGTTGATAATTTTCTTGAACCCTCACATTTTCAAGCTTTAAGAGCGATGGCTGAATCTTTTTATCATGGAGGCCAGTTTAGACAGGCTAAAATAGGGCAACTGCAAACTGCCGTCCGTAATGATTCAATCAGAACAGATCAGATTTGCTGGCTCGATGAACCTCAGGATAATCCGGCAACTACTGCTTTTCTTACAAAAATTAAAGAAATTGCACACCGGCTGAATCAACGATTTTTTTTAGGTCTCATTGAATTTGAAATGCATTTTTCAATTTATCAACCAGGGAACTTTTATAGAAAACACGTTGATCAGTTTGCTACCACAAAAAACAGACGTATTTCTTGTGTCTATTATCTGAATGAGAGGTGGGAACAGGAATTCGCTGGCGAGTTAATACTTTATAATTGTGACAATTATTACCTTACAAGTATTCTGCCAGAGGGTAATCGCTTTGTATGTTTTACCAGCGATTTACCCCATGAAGTCCGTGAAACAAAAGCAACTCGCTACAGCCTCACTGGATGGATAAAAAGCAGGGCCATTGGCTAATTGACTAAATGGTGCCTGTTAAGTTACCTAGTTTATCGGTCAATTTCACATTCTCAGAATAATCCACTGGACAATCAATAAGAACGAGCTCATTGCTAGCCAGAGCTGATTTTAGTGTTGGTAATAAATCCTTAGCCGCTTTAATGCTATAAGCTTTAATGCCAAAGCTTTCTGCATATTTTACAAAATCAGGATTGCTAAATGTCACATGAGCTGAATGACCAAACTCCAGATCCTGTTTCCATTGAATAAGACCATAGGCTTCATCCCGCCAAATTAAAATCACAAAAGGAATGTTTTCCCGCTTGGCCGTTTCGATTTCTTGCGAATTCATCAAAAAAGAACCATCACCCATTACCGCAACTACTTTTCTTTCGGAATGAACCAATTTGGCAGCAATGGCTCCCGGCAAAGTGAATCCCATCGTAGCCAGGCTATTAGAGATAATGCAGGTATTGGATTGATAACAGGGATAAAGACGTGCCATCCACATTTTTAGCGCGCCGGTATCACAAAGCACAATATCGGAATCGGCCATGGCTTTGCGTAGATCAGCAATAATTCGCTGTGGTTTTAACGGGAAAGCCTCATCTTGTTCATGATCGGTGATTTCCTGTTCAAGCATGGCACGCAAGGCTTGCGTATCTTTTGTGCGATGGTCATGAGGCTTAATTTCCTTTGCCAGAGCATCCAGGGCAGCAGTGATACTCCCTTCAATTCCTACTGCTAATGAATAATGACTATCTACTTCCGCTACAATCCCATGAATGTGAATAATTTTTTTATTAGCTTCTGGATTCCATGATTTTGGTGAATACTCAACGAGATCATAGCCAACGGTAATAACCACATCTGCTTCGTCAAAACCAAAATTACTGTAGTCGTGTCTCATAAATCCAATGGTGCCAATGACTAGCGGATTATCGGCAGAAACCACTCCTTTTGCCATAAACGTAGTGGCCACAGGAATTTTAGTTTGATTAATGAAGCGCGTTAATGCCTCTTCCGCCTGATGACGATAAACACCTGCACCTGCCAAAACAATGACTCTTTCCGCTCGATTAATATAATCAGCTGCTTTTTTTATTTGATCCAAATTAGGCATGGTTTGTTTCGGCCATTGAGGTTTTAGCGGCTGACCTGAGGTTCTTTGTTTGGCAACATCCTCAGGCAGAATTAAAGCAACAGCACCACGTCGTTCTGATTGTGCTAACTTAAATGCCTTACGTATCAGTTCAGGAGCAACGGAAGGCAAAGAAATCATGGCATTCCATTTAGTCACTGGAGCAAATAATCGATTCAAATCAATGATCTGATGAGATTCTTTGTTTAATCGGTCCAAAGAAGCTTGCGCCGCAATAGCAATCAGTGGCGAACTATCCAAATTGGCATCTGCTGTCCCTAATAAAAGATTAATTGCTCCTGGACCTAATGTCGCGAGACAAACTCCTGGTTTTCCTGTTAATCGCCCATAGATATCAGCCATAAAAGAAGCAGCCTGTTCATGGCGTGTTAAAATGAAACGAATTTTTTTGGAACTGGAAAGCGCTTCGATAAAATCAATATTTTCTTCTCCAGGCAATCCAAAAATATATTCAACACCCTCCTCTTCCAAACATTTAACCATTAAATGAGCAACATTCGTGGTATTTTGCGTTTTCATTTTATCATTCCTTGTATGACATCATCTTGATGCTTTGCATAGTGTCCTTTTAAAATTTTAGATGTTGTCTTAACTTTTACAACTCCCAAGATTATTTGTGGGTTTAATTTCTCGTGTATAATCTAGATTTTTCCTGCCAATAAATCTTATGCACGCCCTGGAAATTAAGCAATTACGAAAAATTTATGCGAATGGTATTGAGGCTCTCAAAGGCATTAATTTAGCAGTAAAAAAAGGAGATTTTTTCGCATTGCTGGGAGCCAATGGTGCCGGGAAATCAACAACTATAGGTCTCATTTCAACTCTACTGACCAAAACATCAGGCAAGATTTTTATTCATGGCTATGATCTTGATGAGAATTCGGAAGCCGCCAAATCTTGCTTAGGGCTGGTTCCGCAAGAATTTAACTTAAATATATTTGAAACTTGCCAACAAATCCTTATTAATCAGGGGGGATTTTATGGTATTGGCCAAAAGAAGGCTAGCCTACGTGCTGAATCGTTGCTACAACAATTAGGTTTGTGGGAAAAAAGAAATGCTATCGTCAGACATTTATCGGGGGGAATGAAGCGTCGATTAATGATTGCACGGGCATTAATTCATCAACCTAAAGTTTTAATTCTTGATGAACCAACAGCCGGAGTTGATATAGAAATTCGCCGCAGTATGTGGGATTTTCTAACCCGTACCAATGAAGAAGGAACCACTATCATTTTGACCACTCATTATTTGGAAGAGGCTGAACAACTCTGTAAACACATTGCCATCATTGATCAAGGACAAATTGTTGAAAATACCTCCATGAAAAATTTATTAAAATCTCTCACTCATCAAACGTTTATTTTTAATACCTTAACTCCCATTCAGGAACTCCCTCAGATGAAACCCTTTGTTGTTACTTTAATTGATAATAATACCTTTGAATTACGCGTAGATAATCAATGGTCTCTGAATGAGGTATTTGCTGAACTTACCAAGCATGGGCTTACCATTCAAAGCATGCGTAATAAAACAAATCGCTTGGAAGAGCTTTTTCTGGATCTTATTAATCATGGCCATTAAAACCCAAACTATAGCACTCTATACGCTCGTAAAACGCGAACTGGTCAGAATGTTTCGTATAGCGAGTCAGGTTTTTCTTCCGCCTGTTATCACAACAGCCTTATATTTTCTAATTTTTGGCAGTCTTATCGGTCAACGTATTGGTTCCATACAGGGAGTTAGTTACCCTGAATTTATCGCACCTGGTTTAATCATGATGTCTGTCATCACTAACGCTTACAGTAATGTTTCTACTTCCTTATTTAGTGTGCGTTTTCAAAAAAGCGTGGAGGAAATGTTAGTGAGTCCCATGCATAATGGTCTTTTGTTGTTGGGCTATGTTTTGGGTGGCGTATTAAGGGGATTTATTGTTGCTATTCTGGTTTTTATAGTCTCTTGTTTTTTCTTACCCATTAATTTTACCCATTTGACACTTAGCATCATTGTTGTCCTATTGGTATCAGCACTCTTTTCTCTAGCTGGCTTTACTAATGCAATGGTAGCCCGTAATTTTGATGATGTGATGATTATCCCAACCTTTGTTCTCGCGCCATTAACCTATTTAGGAGGGGTATTTTATGCCACTGACATGCTTTCTCCCTTTTGGCGTACCATTTCACATTTTAATCCCATCCTTTACATGGTCAATGCCTTGCGTTACGCCATGATTGGTCAACAAGAAGTAAATATCTTGACCGCAATGGTCATTATTTGCATAATAGTGATTTTACTCGCTGCTCTAAACATGATTTTGCTGAACAAGGGAGTCGGCTTGCGAGATTAACTGTTGAGGTTATTATGACTGTTGATTTACTTGAGAACTACATTCATAGGTTGAACTTGCTTATCAATCAGGAAAATAATAAAGAACTGGTATCATTAACAAAAGAGTTGCTTGAACAACTGCGCTGCATCACCTCTATTTCAAACTTGCAGAAAGCACTTAACAGGTTCTCTGCCTCTATAGGTACTTATTCAACCTCTCAAGTAGCACGTCAAATTAGTAAGTGGGAAAACGAGTTGCAAGAATTGCAACTCCTTGAGAAAGCAGTTTTAGACAAGTTTCCCGCTTTAACCTTTAGAGAAGAGGTTCAATCTTTTAAAAGAGTGCTGGAAAAGATTTTTGCTCGCGAAGATTATCTTTTTCATGCTCGTGCCAAAAGTTTATTGAGCTATCTCAATGATGAGGCTCTCCAGGTCACCTTGGATTATCTTAATGACTTATCGACAGGAGTGACCTCTGCCTCAGCTATTTTAGGAACCTTTGATCAATCGCCTTCTTTGAGCCGAAAACACACAGCTTGTAAATATTTGTTAACAAAAAATTCAATTAATTTTAATGAAAAGAACAGTAAACAAGTGCTAGCGAATAATATTTTACAATCTGCCCTACTGATTTATCAGGATATGCAGTCTGAGCCCAAACAGGAAGTTAAACAATCAAGCCCATGCATTTTAATTTAAGAATGCAATATTTAAAAGCTGTACTTTTCCAGAGCATAGGTTAGCGTCAGGGCAAGATCATCCTATTTTGAATTAATTTCACACGATTATCTTGCACAAATTACCGTCATCCTGCAAAGCCCGTCATCCTGAGCAAAGCCCGTCATCCTGAGCAAAGCGAAGGATCCCCAGCAGATAAAATCCCGCTCTTTGAACGAAGAGCTCCTTCGCTTTGCTCAGGAAGACGCCTTGTTGCTTATAATTTAGATAAAGTATGATTTTGCCCTGAGGTTAGCGTAGCGCTTAATTATTTTATACAAGCAGGTGTTTTTTTTCTTTGTTTAGAATGCTGTGGCTTTTGTTATTCTGTGTTTATCCTGTGTATCATTGTTGGAATAAATCGCATCAATTATACTTAGTCATTTTCGCCAACCAACAATTGATGTGAATATAGACAAGAACATTGCCGCCATCTATGTAGCAAAACCAGAGTTTCTTAATACATTGTGCGAAGAATTAGGCGAGGTAACGGCGATTATTGAAGATTTAATTTTCTCACCCCGTAAACACCTTAAAGCATGTTTTGCTCAGGATATCTGGCTAGAGCCTAAGCTGGTAAAATTTCAATCCATTTCCGAGGCCGTCAAGATTCTGCGACAAGCGGGTAAATTCTGGTATTTACATCCCATCAGCCAAATCAGACGCTCCCGTTTAATCGAAGCGCAATTGCGTCAATATCCGCCTCTTGAGCGTCATTTTCCCATTGCTGAAATTCCCTCAATCGGTTGCTTTAGTCTTTTGGATCAGCACACGCTGGTTTATAGTAATCAGCGCATAAAGAAATGGCCACAGGGGCAATGCTTTTTTATCGAAGACAAAATAAACCCACCTAATCGGGCCTATTTAAAGCTTTGGGAAGCGTTAACTCTGCTAGAGAAATACCCTAAACAGGGAGAGTGGGCTTTGGATTTAGGAGCCTCGCCTGGTGGCTGGACTTATGTCGTACAATCTTTAGGTGCTAAAGTCACAGCCATCGATAAAGCACCTTTGGATGCCAAAATCGCCAAACTTCCAGGTGTCAATTTTTTACAACAAAGCGCTTTCGCGCTTGAGCCAGCCCATGTTGAGAGGAGCTATGACTGGGTTTTCTCTGACATTGCTTGCTATCCTGAACGTGCCTATACACTGATAAATAAATGGATAGAATCAGGAAAGGCCAGACAGTTAATTTTTACCATTAAATTGCAAGGCAAAACTGATCTCGCGTCTATTAAACCCTTTCAGGCCATCCCCAATTCCTACGTCACTCAGTTATTTTATAACAAACACGAGACCACATTTTTTTATCCAGCGCCTTCTTTTATCTTGATGAAACAAACGGAAGCAAGGGCGCAATAATGATAATTCAGCAAATCAGCCTAAGCAATCAAGAAAAAAAATGGCTACATGAGCAGCGAGTGACGCGTTTAACTGATAACAAAGAGGTGCAAATTTATCCTATGGGGGCAGAAAGGCATTTATCGTCAGTATTATCAGGCCATAAAAAAAGTCAGTATCACATTCGTGAGGATGTTGAAAATAAACATGTTCTTGTCATTCCCGGTCATGGCAATAGTAGTTTTTTATTGGCGGAGGCAGGTGCCAAATTGGTCACTGTTTATGATAAAGATCCTGTTACCATTACTTGGATGAAGGCATTTAAGAAATATTATCACTATCGAGAATTCAGCGCTGGAGGTAAACCTTATCCATCAATTGGCGAATTATTATCAGCACTTACCCGTTGGTACCCTCCTTTTCTTCGCTTGCCGGTAAGACAATCACTTAATTTAGCAGCTTGGATAATTAATCCTAAACTTCTGCGTCGCTCTTATCTTTTTTACATGCTAGACCTTGTTCGCCAAGCACTAAAAGCAAACACTCAGGATAATTTTGAATTAAATAAAAACATTCAATTTCAAGTAGGCGAAATTTCTCAACTAGTAAACACTTCACCACAACCGCTCTTCGATACTGCATTCATTCCTTATTTGCTTGGAGTAAAAAATGGCATTGAAAAAAAAGAAGAAATAATCGCATTTATGAAGCAAATTATTACACTTGTTCCACAGGGGTCGATTTTAATTAGCCCATCCAGAGATATTAAAGAGTTTTATTTTTTTGGCAGCCGCTATTTCATAACCAGTGGTTATGAAACCATTCATGCGATTCCAGAGTTATATCCCTATGCTGTCGCAGAAGATGATTGGTTTCGCTCTCAAGGCCTTACAGTTTTTCGTGCTTCAGCCAACGAACCATTACGCAAGGACAGCGAATGAATGATAAAAGCACTCATCAAAAGCTAAGCCGTGATCTGGGGCTCTCTGGCGCTACCATGCTAGGTTTAGGCTCTATTCTGGGTACAGGTGTATTTGTCAGCATAGGTGTTGCAGCAGGTGTGACAGGACCATCGGTTATTTTTGCCATTATACTTGCAGCGCTGCTTGCTACCTGCAATGCGTTATCGAGTGCACAACTTGCAGCCAATCATCCAGTAAGCGGGGGCACTTACGCCTATGGCTATCGCTACCTTCATCCTGCACTGGGATTCACCGCTGGCTGGATGTTTTTATGCGCCAAAACAGCTTCCGCTGCCACAGCTGCCTTGGGCTTTGCAGGCTATTTTTTACATCTGTGTGGGTTTCAAGCGCCAATTTTCACTATTCCAGTTGCCATAATAGTGATTTTTATATTAACTCTAATTGTATTAAGCGGTATAAAGCGTTCCAGCAAAACTAATTTACTTATCGTATCAATAACCCTTCTTTCTCTGTTAGCTTTTATCTTGTTGGGTTTTCCAAGCTTACAGCAAAATGGTAGGCAACACTTATTTCCCTTATTGCCAAAAATTGCTGATGGAGAATTAAGTCATTTCTTCTATGCAACTGCTTTAATGTTTGTGGCCTATACTGGCTATGGACGCATCGCTACCATGGGTGAAGAAGTTAAAAATCCTGCAAGTACTATACCCAATGCTATCATTCTGACTTTGATAATCAGTGCAGTTCTTTACATGTTAGTCGCTGTCATAGCCATTGGCTCTGTCGGTTCAGCTAAACTGGCCACTGTGACAGAAAGTCAGGCAACACCGCTAGAAATGGCAGCCAGCGCCATGAATATAACTGGACTCTCTATCTTCATTGCTATAGGCGCATGTACCGCTATGTTAGGAGTATTGCTGAATTTAATTTTAGGCCTTTCACGCATGATGCTGGCAATGGGGCGTCAACAGGATTTACCTCAAGTTTTTGCGATTATCTCCAGCAAACATCATACGCCTGTTGCAGCGGTAATTGTTATTGGTCTTCTCATTGCTGGTTTTGCCTTGTTGGGTAGCGTTAAAATCACTTGGTCCTTTAGTGCTTTTACTGTCTTAGTCTATTATTCGATTACCAATCTCGCAGCGCTCTGCCTACCGAAAGAACAGCGGCTCTATCCCACCTACGTTGCAGTAATAGGTCTGGTTTTCTGTTTGTTCCTGGCTTTCTGGGTTCCATTGGGTATTTGGCTATCAGGATTGTCGTTAATCGCCTTGGGCTTACTATGGCATGGATTTAATCGCCACTATTTAAAGACTGATTAAATGGATTAAAACCTCAGCAAATACTTATTAGATAGTACAGCCTCTTCTTGCAATATTAATGCGCGCCTGCTACTTGTTGATTGTGGGATGTATCCTTGTCATTGAATAATTTTCTGGTTAACAGGTAATATGAAACAGTCATTTTTATTGTTTGTGAGAAATTTCTATAAGAATAATAAAAAAGCAGTAACCCTCTTAACGGCTGGTAGCTTATTTTGGGCTTTCACTTTTCCCATTGCACCTTTACTTCTTGGATTAATAATCGATCAACTGAAAGAAATAGTTTCATCAACAACACAAAATTATACGTCGGTTATCGTCTCGGGGCTGGCATTTTTTTTGGTGCAATTTTTAAGAAATTGTAATTACTATTTAATCACAAAAAATTACACCGAAGGGTTAGCAAACAGTCAATCTCTTGCTGTTACTCAACTCTTTTCCTACCTCTGTCATAAGCCTCTCGATTATTTTGATCAACAAGCTTCAGGCGCATTAAGTGGAAAAGTCAATAACGTATTAACTGGACTTGATCCCATCATCACCAGCTTTTTCATTATTATTATGCCACAAATTATTGCTGTCACCTTGGCTGGTATTATTATGTCCTTTATTACTCCCTGGCTATCTCTGCTATTCTGGATATGGGCTGGTTCGGTTATTTATTTGACTTATAAAAGTTCAAAATTATCCCACTATTATGCTACATCGTATGCCCATTCACAAAGTGAATTAAGTGCTAATCTCACAGATACTTTGATGAATATTCAGACTGTTCTAACTCATTCAACCCAAGCCCAGGAACAAGAGCGGTTAAAGCAATCAACTGAATCCATGTCACAACAATATATTAAGCTGCGTATGTTTTTAGAACGGGCCCGATTTAAACAAGGCTTATGTACTGACCTGTTTGTCTTAGCCACTATGATTACCTTACTCTATGGTTTTTGGTTGGGGACTGTAAGTCTCGGGGATTTTGCTTTTGTATTTAGTTTAACCTTTAACATCTCAGGCGTATTTTTTAATTTAGGATCAACTATCGCTGAATTTCATAAAAATTTGGGAAAAGTTCAAGATGGCTATAGTCTTATTGACCGCGTTGAGCCAAAGACTGTAAAAAAATCATTGAATAAACTGGAAGGAAGTGGCATCAATTTTAAAGACGTCAGCTTTCACTATCACGCTCATTCTCCAGTTATACGACATTTATCCTTAGAAATAGCACCCACTGAAAAAGTAGGAATTGTTGGTCTTTCAGGGGCTGGAAAATCAACGCTTCTGAAGCTTCTTCTCCGGTTATATCAACCTAGTACTGGACAAATACTGATCGGCAATACCGATATTCAAACGGTTGATATCGAAACCCTGCATGCTCATCTTGCCTTTGTGCCTCAGGATCTGCGTCTTTTTAATCGCACACTTAAGGAAAATATTACCTATGGCTGTGGTGAAAAATCACAGGAGGCCATTGAAAAAGCTTGCTACCAAGCTAATTGTTTATCCTTTATAAAAGCTCTCCCTAATCAGTTTGATACTATTGTGGGTGAACAAGGTACTCGTTTATCAGGAGGACAACGTCAACGTATTGCCATTGCCAAAGCTATCTTAAAAGATGCGCCTATTTTATTATTGGATGAAGCCACGTCCGCTTTGGATTCGGAAACAGAAGCGAGTATACAACAAGCACTAGATAGCTTAATTCGAGATAAAACAGCAGTCGTTATTGCTCATCGATTATCCACTTTGAAACAAATGGATAGAATAATTGTCTTGCAAGATGGACAGGTGGTCGAGGTGGGTACTCATCAGGCATTACTAAAACGAAAGGGGATTTTTTATTCTCTCTGGCAGCAGCAATCCGAAGGCTTTTTTTAGGTCTTAAAAACCAATTAAAAACCTCCTTAGTGACGCAAGGAGTATTTAAGCTATACAATGGCCACCAATAAAGCAGGAATCAGGGCAGTTTTAAATAAGGGAAATCATCCTCCAGCAATTGTCATACTTTTTTTACATCCGGCTGGCTTTTAATAATTAAGACCACTGTGTCATCTCCGGCAATTGTTCCCAAAACTCCCGAAAGATTCTCTTGCCGATGCTGCAAATGAAAATACAGTTCTGGTATGAGAATGAGAGGATTTCACGTCGTTGATTATTCTGATATTTTTGACAGCATCCTCCTTACCCTCTGGATTATCTTTCCCAAGTACGCTAATTTAAAAGCATTTCTTCTCCAATAGAGATTGGAATGATAGTCGCTTATCTTTATGAACAAATTTTACAAGCGCATGAAATTACCAAAGACAATTTATCGTTAATCGATCAAGCAATATGGCTGGATTTAATTTATCCCACACAGGAAGAAGAGCAGATAGTCGAACACAAACTCGGATTAGACATACCAACGCGTGAAGAAATGCTGGAGATAGAACTTTCAAGCCGTCTTTATAAAAGTAAAGAAGCTCTTTTTATGACTGCCAATATGATTGCTCAATCAGACACCTCTGATCCTAAACATGAAGCTATCAGTTTTGTTCTTACTAAAGAGAAACTCCTTACTATTCGGTATATTGAACCTTTAGCCTTTAAATTATTTTTCATGCAATTACAAAAATCCGAGGAGAATTATAGCAGCGCAGCACTGCTACTTATTACCTTACTTGAAGTAACAGTAGATAGATTAGCCGATATCCTGGAGTCAGTCGGCCATCATTTAGAAAAACTATCAAAAATTATTTTCCATTCCTCTACCTATGTACCGAGTAAAGAAAAAACCGATTACCAGCAAATTATCCAGAAAGTGGGGGTTCATGCGGATTTAAACACCAATACCCGAGAATCACTGGTTACCTTAAGTCGTCTCATTGCTTTTTTTAGCCAATCAGCCAGCTCACAGTTAGACGCAGAAGGACAAATAAGGCTTACAACGCTGAGCAAGGATATCAATTCATTGAGTGATCATGCCAGTTTTCTTTCCAGTAAAATTAATTTCCTCCTAGATGCCACATTAGGATTAATCAACATTGAGCAAAATACGATAATTAAAATTTTCTCAGTAGCTGCTGTTATCTTTTTACCACCTACACTGATTGCCAGTATCTATGGAATGAATTTTAAGTGGATGCCAGAACTGGATGTGAAATGGGGGTATTGGATTGTTCTTATTGTCATGCTGCTTTCTGCCTTACTTCCTTATAAGTTTTTTAAATATAAAAAATGGCTCTAATTAAAATGATGCAATGGGACAATCATGCAGCACAGTCTGGACATGATTGCTGCACTCGCCCTCAGTGGATTATGTCTACGTTTATTGTGGGGCCTTGACTTTTCGTTTAAAGCCTAAGGCACGTAAACGCTCATCCAGGCTTGGATGCGTTGAAAATGCATTGTGCAGTGATTTGATAGGATCAATACTGGATGGGTCAAACAAATAAGAAGCTTGACGCACCTCTTCATGGGGAGTCTGGCCATATTCTTGTGTGTATTGTTCTGCATGTTGTTGGTGATCTTCCGTGATCTTTAGCAAAGCTCTTGCCATAGGTTCATTATCGCGCATAAGCTCGACAGCACCTGCATCCGCCATGTATTCTCGTGTACGACTTAGAAAGAGTGCTAGCACCACAGTGATTAACGGGAGTAAATAGCGCAATAACATAATTACCATAAAAAGACGATTATCTTCGTTACGCCTGTCTCTCTTATAAATCATGGCATAAAACATAATGTCAATTGCAATGAGTAAAAGGTTACTTAATACAGCAACCGTAAGGGTCAATTTAATATCATGATGGCGAATATGGCTTAATTCATGTGACATCACCGCTTGCATCTCCGCACGGTTTAATTTTTCCATTAACCCCCGAGTGATTGCCACCATGGCGGATTTCTCACTATAGCCGCTGGCAAAAGCATTCATGTAATTGGCTTCAATTAAATAAACCCTGGGCATGTATTTTAATCCTGACGCGACTTTCATTTCCTCAACCACATTATACAATTGCTTTTCTTCAAGACTTTGTGCAGTTCCCGGCGTGATTAAACGATAGTTGGTGCCTAATAGCATGATGCGATCATAAAGCGTGTAAGTAATAAATAGTGAGATTATTGCCACTCCGATCATTATTAATGTGGCATAGGGAATGACTTTTAGTGTAATTAGAGCCAAGTAACAATCAAGGAGTGTAGCGCCAGGATGTAAATAATCGAGAATAACTGTGTCGGCCAATAACCCCACCCCGATATACACCGCAAAAAAAATCGCAATAACCATGCGTGTTTTACGTTCATTGCGTCTTAATTGCTCGCGCCAGTCTCCAGCAGAGGCATGATAATCACTTAAGGGCATAATTAAACTCAGAATTTAACCGTATAATCTTCATGTGCTTTAATTTGTTCTTCAGGTAAAGCCCAGTACTCAAATTCTTTGTCTAATTTGCCAGGAAAAATACTTACAACAAAAGATTCAAAGAATGATTTCTTCTTCGCATAATAGCGCTCAATGCTATCGTTATAAGCTTGCTTGGCATAGGAAAGTTTATTTTCTGTATTTACAATTTCCTCTTGTAACTGCAGTGCATTGGTATTGGCCTTTAGATCAGGATATTGTTCGAAAACAACATTAAGCCCCGAAGCTATTTGCGAAATACCATTTTCCGCAGCAATTCGCGTCTTCTCATCTCCTGCAGCCTTGGCTGCCTGAGCCTGGTTACGCAAAGCAACCACATCTTTTAACGTCGTTTGTTCATAATCCATGTACTTTTTGACTGTTTCAATCAGCGATTCAAATACTTTAAAACGACGATCAAGTTGAATATCAATTTGTCGCTTGTTATTGTTAATTGCCTCAATCATTCCAATTAAGGTATTGAAAATCCCAATTGACCAAAAAAATAGGAGTGCGACAATAATTAAAATGACAATAAGAAAAGTACCCATTTTTTCTTCCTGTGATAATCTTTTTCTAATTTATAGCTCTAAAGCATCACAAAAAGCAAACAGTTATTCGGATTTAAAATTTAAACCCTTCGTCTCGTTGGGGCACAGTTTTTAATTCTTCAGGAACTGGCGCATCGTTCATTTTAATATCTGTTTCCTTGATAAAAAAGCCGACACAGCTCAACAGCGAAGGAACTGCTTTAAATCCAAACTCCCTGGCAAGATTCGTCTTTTCATAAGGGGTATTACCAAGCTCCATACCGTCACTGTCGACAAAAAGAATAGTCGCTGCGTTCGGCAGCATTGCCCACAAGGTCTGACGCGCTTCCTCAGTCATTTGACATACTTCATGATAGCTCAGATAGGCCGTTTTTATCTGAGGTAACGCATTTTTTAACTGCTCAAGCTCGGCAATGGATAATTTATCAAACTCAACCTCATGCAGACGGATAATGTCGAGATTTTTGTGTAAAGCCTTTAAGGCTTCGGCAATCCATTTAATTTTTGCAGGGATAAAAACGGTTCTTGCCAAACTTAATGAGGTAACGTTATAGGGGATGGCTGCAAAAATTTTACATACTGCTTCATTGTCTTCTGGGAATAAATCATCGTTATTGTTATTAGATAAAACATTTGTTTTAATGTGCTGAAATAAACCATTTCCTGCTAAATCAAGCGTTTTAATTCTCTCATGAAGCGCCTCGATTATCTCTGCGACCTCAGTACTTGGCCTCGCACCTATATTATTATCTGCAAGATTTAAGTCACTGACTGTTAAAGGAATACTTTTCATAAGTTCAATAAGAGCACGTGTATTTTTATTGAATAACTGATTGTTCTGCAATATTAGTTTTCTTACGGATGGATTTAAATATTTTAAGGCGTTTGCTAATACTCCATCTCTTCCTCGACCAAGAGCAGCTGAATTCAGGCTTAATAAATCAACATTTTCTGACAATGCCATAAAAGCCTGACCCAGTAATTGTCCTGGAAAACCGTATAAGAGGCTACCGTCTAAATAAATTTCGCGCACTCCTTTAGGGAAAGCTCTAAATGCAAAAAAGATATCCGCAGGCAGGACACCAGGATGAAAAGAAATGACTGTGGGTTTAACAGCAGCCATAATATTGACCCACTCTGCTTTTGTTTTATTTGCGAATCGATTACCAATTAATTTGAGAGCAGTAATGTTATTGGGCAAACTCTTCATTAAAGCGATTAAATTGTCCGCAGTCATTTTGTCAAACTTATTAAAGCTTAAATTAAGTTCATGCACATAATTTAGAGCAGCGACCCCTTCTATTAATGCAGAAGCATTTTGCCAAAATCCATTTTCACTTAGATTCAACTTTTTAACATGAGGAGGAATTGCTTTTAGTATCATCCCAAGTTCTTCTTCACTATAGTTGCCGAGATGATTCAAACTTAGATCAAGCGCAGTAATATTAGCAGGAATAGCGGCAAAAATTTCCACTAATTCTTCTGCTGTCTTTTCATGAAGATTATTTTGGGTTAAATAAAGCGAATTAATGCTTTTTTTACTAGCCAAAATCTCTAATGCGGCAATAATGGTCTTGTTTGGCTGGTTTCCCAAATCATTATCGTTTAAATCAAGAGCCGTAGCATAGTCAGGAATCGCATTAAAAGATTCTAAAAAATCATCATAAGACTGTTGATCGAGATTCTTGATAAGAAAATGCATTGGCAAAACTCCCAAGTATTATCAACAAAGAAAGCAAAGTGTTCGGCAAAGGAGTGACGTAATTTGCTACTTTGTGATAATAATATGAATTAAATTGCCAATTTTAAGACGGGTTGTGCGATTTATAAATGGGTAAGACTACCCATTTATTTTGTAATTTTTAATTATTGTTGCGGCCTGGTTATACTGGGTTCGGGAACTTCAGCAGGAATATCTGAGGAAGAGTCAATGCTTTTAGCAACTGGCGTTGTCATATGATAATGGTAAACTAAGGCTAAAACCGCTACTAAAATAATAACACCCATGGTGGTAATCCCAATATTTTTATTCTTCATCACTTACTCCCGACGGCAATAGTGGATTTAACTCGCTCTTGTTCCTTGTCCTTTTATTATAGACAGAGAAGAGATTTTAGAGGATTTCATTGCACGCGAATATTGTGAAATTGCCAGGGGTCAGTAAGATCAAGATTTTCTTTAAACAATTTTTCCCTGTTTTTAAGCGGCGTCCAATCCGTATAATAACCGGCTACTATGCCAAGATAGGGTGTCGCAATTTCCAAAATATAACGATAATCCATTTCTTCTGGTTCAACAACTCCTTGTTGTGGATTGCGAACTGCCCAAATTAATCCCGCTAAAATACCAGCAACCACCTGTAAACTGGTTGCATTATTATAAGGGGCTAATTGACGCGCCTCCTGGATGGATAACTGCGAGCCATACCAGTAAGCACCTTTTTTATGACCCATCAACAGGACGCCAAGTTCATCCGTTCCCTGGACAATTTCAGAGAAAAGAAGACGTTTGCCAGATTGCTCATGCCATTCATTACCCTGAAGTTCTTGCAAGGAAAGCATTGCATCAGGACAAGGAAGATAGGCGTAATGAACAGTAGGATTATAAGGCTCTTGTTCAGCTAACGTTAAAAAGCTGCCGATAGATATTGACTCGGCATGTGTGATTAAATAACCGTGATAAGAACCCAGACTGGGAGTCCAGGAACGAACTCTTACACTGGCACCGGGACGATTAAGGTAAATAGTAGTTTGATTATTAACATCATGGTAGTGAGCCTCTTGTGGCCAATAACGCTCATGAGTACCCCAACTCAATTCCGCGGGTTGACTTGCTTCTGAAATAAAGCCATCCGCTGACCAAGTATTAACAAACTCATTGGGTAATTTAAGTCGATGAGTCTCTTGCGTGTCTCGTTCAGCAACATGAATGACCTTAATTCCCAGCGATTTGGCTAAAGAGGCCCATTCCCGTGCATTAGCTGGATGGTAAGCCTCTAACTGCCACTCATTTACCAAGTTCCACAGTGCCTGCTTTACAAAATGTGAAGCCAAACCAGGATTAGCTCCATGAGTTATCACTGCCGTTGTTTCTTTATTTTTTTTAATTTTAATACCTCTGCCCGCAACGCATAATTGGAGCGCTGTAAAGGGGATAGTGTCTTATTGATATAGCCACCCTTCCATGGTTCTGTACTGGCATCAAGATAAAGTACTCCTTTTTCCTGACAAAGTTTAATCAGGGCCAAACTGGAAACATCTACCGATAAGTTTAATAAGAAATCACCTTTACTAAGCTTGTTGAAGAGTAAAGAAAGATAATTTTCTGGCGTAAGAGTAGCCAATTCTAAAGTCAATCCAAATTCATTAGCGACTTGTATTCCCAAATTATCCTTAGCCATGATAATGACTTGTGAAGGTGTCAGTTTAATATGACGAAATAGCAGCGGTAAGATTGCCTGGCCAAGGCTTCCAAAGCCAATCATGATCAGCTTATTGGGTAAGGCGATGTATTTAGTAAAATGCTCTTCCATGTTTTCCTCATAGCACAATCCAGGTTGCACTATAGCTCTCTTATGGTTTAAGCGTAGAAGAAATTTAAGGGGAAAACAAAATAACCATTACTGGCGTTGCTTATTCAGCATAGAAATTTTTATAAACTGTACCAGTCATTACAATAACTCGATCTCCATAAGCACTATTGACCTCATTTTATTCTTCATGATTTCTTCTAGAAAAATGTTTTAAAACAATTGGTTATGAGCTATTGAAAGAATGAGTTAAATTATTTTATTATGAAAGAACTCATTTATTTAAAAAAATGGACTTTTTTATGCTAAAAAAAGCGCTATGGCTCACCTTACTTTCCTGTAGCTCAACATCAGCTGCTTTTGCTGCAGCGTCTTCTCCAGCAGCAGAAGCAGCAACAGCTCCACCGCCCTCCAGTTATATGCCCGTTGTTATTAAGGAGACGTTTCAAACAATTATGGATCGTATGGTGGCGGCTAAACCAGCCATTAATCAACGGCAGCAAGAGTTGCTCAATCAACGTTATGATTTAAGCAATAATCCTTCCTTGGACACTAAAATGTCTAACGGAAAAGCAATTCAGGAAGGGGTAAGGGTTAAATTACCAGCAGGCATCACCTGGGAAATGTTGGGAAAAATGACGCCAGAGGAAATCAAAGAAAAAGGCGTTTATCCCGAAGGTTTTTTGCCCCTACCTCATCCCAATCATCCTGAAGGTGGAATGGTTTTCCCTAAATTTGCGATTGACGAAATTAATAAACAGGAAAACCGCGATTTAACACGTTTTGATTTAGATTTTGACTTGCCAGATCATTTCTTGCCCCCCTTCCCTGCGCCTATTTTTTTAACAACGCGTCCTGATTTAGGCGATGTCTCACAGGGTCAGTTAGTTACAATTAATAACTTTTTTGAATTGTTTAACGGCATTCTTAACCCCAAACAATTAGAAGGCTTAAGATTACTGGTAACCCCGTTCCCACAACAACAATTTAACCAGACGGATGATCGTCGCACGAAAATTCCCAGCCGTGGTGTAGCATGTTTCGATTGTCATGCGAATGGCCATACTAATGCAGCCACTCATCTTGTCGGCGATATTCGTCCGCAAGAAATAAGACACCGAATTGACACGCCCAGTTTAAGAGGGGTTAACATTCAACGTCTTTTTGGTTCGCAGCGTGCCTTAAAAAGCGTAGAAGATTTTACTGAATTTGAACAAAGAGCGGCTTATTTTGATGGCGATCCAGTCATCGCGACCAAAAAAGGGGTCAATATTCTTGAACGTGGCAGCCAGGTTCATTTTATGGCCGAATTTCAAGAGTTATTGGATTTTCCACCGGCACCTAAACTAGGTATAGATGGGCGCCTGGATCCCTCCAAAGCAACTGAAGCTGAATTGCGAGGAGAAGCACTCTTTTTTGGTAAGGCAAAATGTGCCACCTGCCATGTCCCTCCCTATTACACAGACAATACCATGCACAACTTAAAAACAGAGCGCTTCTTTAAGCCTGTCATGGTGAATAATATGAAAGCTATTGGCGATGGGCCGATTAAAACATTCCCACTCCGGGGCATTAAAGACTCACCGCCCTATCTTCATGATGGCCGCTTGTTAACTTTGGCAGATACGGTAGAATTTTTTAACCTCATTATGCAACTGCAGTTAACTCAACAAGAAAAAGAAGATTTAACAACCTTTATGAAAGCATTGTGAATTTTATAAGAGTGGTGGTGCTGAAAGCTAAATCACTCTTCTTGAACTGCGTCGTTTTTGGATAAGAAGTGGTTTTAAAAATTGCCCGGTGTATGACGCTTTTTGCTGCGCAACCTCTTCAGGAGTTCCAGTAGCAATAATTTGTCCTCCTTTGCTACCACCTTCAGGACCAAGATCAATAATCCAGTCGGCAGTTTTTATCACATCAAGATTATGCTCAATGATAATAATTGTATTTCCTTGTTCTCTTAAGCGGAAAAGCACATTAAGTAGTTGTTTAGTGTCATGAAAATGCAAGCCGGTAGTGGGCTCGTCAAGAATATAAAGTGTATTTCCGGTATCTCTTTTTGATAATTCTCGAGCTAATTTGATACGCTGAGCCTCTCCCCCAGAAAGTGTCGTCGCACTTTGGCCCAAGCGAATATAAGCGAGTCCTACATCAATTAGCGTTTGGCATTTTCTGGCCACTACAGGAATAGCATCGAAAAAACTTCGTGCATCTTCCACCGTCATCTCCAACACTTCATGAATATTTTTGCCTTTATACTGAATTTCCAACGTTTCACGGTTATAGCGCTTTCCTTTACAAACATCACACGCGACATATATATCGGGTAAGAAATGCATTTCCACTTTGATTAAACCATCCCCTTGACAAGCTTCACAGCGTCCGCCGCGAACATTGAAACTGAAGCGGCCTGGCTGATATCCTCGAGCGCGGGCTTCAGGTGTTCCTGAAAATAATTCACGAATGGGTGTAAATAAACCGGTATACGTCGCTGGATTTGAGCGGGGTGTGCGACCAATTGGACTTTGGTCAATATCAATGACCTTATCACAATATTCCAAGCCCTTGATTTCTTTAACCGAACCTGGTGTTAAAAGGCTGGAGCGATTTAATCTATTAGCGGCGATAGGATAAAGGCTATCATTAATTAAACTTGACTTGCCAGAGCCAGAAACACCCGTCACACAGGTAATAATTCCCAAGGGGATAGTTACATCGACACTCTGCAAATTATTACACCGTACCCCCTTTAACTGTAGTAGCCGTTCTTTATTTATGGGAAAACGATGCTCAGGAACAGGAATCGCTTGAGTGCCGGCCAGATATTGCCCGGTAAGCGATTGTTTATTTTCCATGATTTGTTCAGGTGTTCCTTGAGCAACAATTTGACCACCATGCACACCAGCCCCGGGTCCTATATCCAATACAAAATCAGCTGCTCGTATCGCATCTTCATCATGCTCTACTACAATGACAGTATTGCCCAAATTGCGTAAATGCAATAAGGTTTTTAATAAACGCTCATTATCACGTTGATGTAGTCCAATGGATGGTTCATCCAAAATATACATAACACCCACTAAACCTGAGCCAATTTGACTGGCTAAGCGAATGCGTTGTGCTTCCCCACCTGATAATGTTTCAGCACTACGCGACAGTGATAGATAATCCAGCCCCACATTAACCAGGAAACCTAACCGCTCAACAATTTCTTTATTAATTTTGGCAGCAATTTCTCCTCGATAACCGGTTAACTCGAGCCCTTGAAAAAATGCATAAGCCTGTTCAATCGAGTAAGCAGTAATTTCTGGTAAGTTTTTATCAGCCACAAAAACATGTCTTGCTTCCTCGCGTAAACGCGCGCCCCCGCACAGTTCACAAGGTCGTGAGGAAAGGTATTTGGCCAACTCTTCGCGTACCATAGAAGAATCCGATTCCCGATAACGCCGTTGCATGTTAGGAATGACACCCTCAAAGCTATGTCTTTTAGACATAAAGCCACCATTGGGACGCTGATAATGAAACTCTATTATTTCCTCACTACCATAAAGGATGGTAGTTTGAATAGTCTCTGGCAGATCACAAAACGGTGTTTCTATATTAAAACCAAAATGCCTTGCCAATGATTCCAGCATGGGAAAATAATAAGTTGTTTTTTTATCCCAACCGCGAATAGCACCTTCCGCTAAACTTACAGTCGGTTCATGAATAACTCGTTCAGGATCAAAAAACTGATTGACGCCTAAACCATCGCAAGAGGGACAAGCACCCATGGGATTATTAAATGAAAAAAGCCTGGGCTCTAACTCACTTAGGCTATAACCACATTCGGAACATGCAAATTTTGAGGAAAAAGTCATTTCCTCAAATTCCTGATCCACAGGCGAAACGATTGCCAATCCATCTGCCAAATTTAAAGCATTTTCAAACGATTCACTTAAACGTTGTGCCAGGTCTTTGCGAACTTTAAAACGATCTACAACCACTTCAATGGTATGCTTTTGCCTTAAACTAAGTTTTGGTGGCTCGTCCAACTCATAAATCTCACCGTCAATACGCGCCCGAACATAGCCTTGAGCCTGCAACTGTTGCAAGAGCTGTACATGCTCACCTTTACGTTCACGCACAATTGGAGCAAGAATCATTGCCTTTACGCCTTCAGGCAGTGCTAAAACTTGATCAACCATTTGACTGATGGTTTGTGCGTGTAAACTAATACTGTGTGTTGGACAACGCGGCTCACCCACACGCGCAAATAAGAGGCGCAAATAATCATATATCTCGGTAATCGTACCGACTGTTGAACGAGGATTATGTGATGTCGCTTTCTGTTCAATAGAAATTGCTGGTGATAATCCTTCAATTGCATCCACTTCTGGTTTTTCCATCATGGATAGAAATTGACGGGCATAAGCAGACAAAGACTCAACATAACGACGTTGTCCCTCAGCATACAAAGTATCAAACGCTAATGATGATTTTCCCGAACCTGAAAGGCCTGTAATAACTGTTAATTGATCACGAGGAATTTTTACATCGATATTTTTTAAATTGTGAGTTTTTGCGCCGCGTATACTAATGTAATGCATGGGACATGTTGGTTTAAAAAAAAACAAATTATAGCTCTGCTATACTTTTTAAACAAATAATTTTGCGATTAGTAGTTTAGAATAAAAATCCGGGCATGAATATAAGGAAATATCATGAGGTACGAGCGACTAATCCTTTTAATCTTTATTTATTTTTTTATCCCCTCTACCCATTATGGCAATGACATTGATTATGACGTTAAAAGTTGGACCCAAGAAACCCTAATGGCCACGTTATCTATCAACTACACTGAAACTCCAGCTGATTTTGCGAACTTACAAAGGCGCTATACGGTCAATGCCTGGTCTGCATTACACAATTTTTTTAACAAAGAAATTAATGAAATAAGAGAGAAACATTTCACTACACACCCTTCTCCTTTAACACCCCCTATCATTGTTGAGAAAGGGGTGACTTCCGGGATTGCTTATTGGCGGGTTAATCAATCATTTATGATTTCCGAAATGAATTCCAGATTAGATTTTTCTCTTATTGTCATAAGAGCAAATAACCCACCCTTTATCATTCAAAGTGTTAATGTAGTACGACATTAACTAGAATAGGATAAACCTGTTGTTTCTGGTACTTCATCCTCCATTTGCCTTTCATGCACGATAAGTGTTTTTTCTGGCTCACCAGGACTAATAGTCGCACACTTTAAATCCCCTTGCTCATAAAAATTAAAAAACCAATAACCATCTATTTCCTCATGATTGGAAACAGTAAAAACGAGTTCTCCTAAAAGAGGATATTTTTCTGGAAAATTCTTTTGGCGTTCTGTCGCATAGCACAATAAAGCCAGCTCAATGCGTTGCTCTATTTGTCGACGGCTATACTCTTTTGATTTAAAAGTCCAGGCACTAGGGAAATATTTAACGGTTACTATCATGTATGTCTCTAACTAAACAAGGAGAAAAATAATAATCACCACGACTCAAAAAGTAAATATTAATCCAGGGCAAACCAGAGTGAGGATCATATTATTTTGAATTAATTTCACACGATTATCTTGCACAAATTATCACCACCTGAGCAAAGCGAAGGATCCCCAGCAGATAAAATCCCACTCTTTGAGTGATCTTCTGCAAGTCGAACCACATCTATATTGAGTCTTCGCTTTGCTCAGGATAGCGCCTTGTTTATAATTTAGATAAAGTATGATTTTGTCCTGTAGCATCTAATAGCAAATGCCTACATTTCCACCTTTAAACGCGAAATCTAGCATCGCTATTGATAAAAGATGGCATGAATGCTTGAAAATTTATACAGAGAGCAGAAAAAAAGCCTTTTGCTCTCGAATTAGAGGCCTCTACTCTGATATTTTATCTCTTATTATTGACTGATTAAGAATAGCTTCTTGAATTGTTCAATAGGACATTTTTCCCAAATTTTATAGGCTTATAGAACCTTAAAATTTTGTAAATTCCTCCCAAAAGTCCTTGGTAGACGGGATTAAAATGGTATACTCTTCTCATAATTTTTTAACGGAACCTGGCATGCAAGCAATACTGAAATTGGTGGTGAGCCTTGTACTTGTTATTGGGGTTGCCATTGCACACGCTGAGAATAATTTAAAAGAGTTTGAGCAAGAACTTAGTGACTCGGTTATTACCACAAAAATTACTGCCAAATTTACCAAAAATCGTAATTTAAATCCCTTGAAAATTTATGTGTCTACTGAAGATGGTGTTGTAACTTTACGCGGCCATGTTAAAAATCGCCAAGCCTTTGTTGATGCCCTGCGACTGGCAAAAATGACAAAGGGAGTTAAAGAAGTAGACTCTGATGAGTTGGTGATTAAACAAGTAAATACTGCTTTTACTGATGCTTATATTACAGCCAAAGTTGAAGCGGCAGTTTTGAAGGCAAAAGTATTTGATGATGAGTCCATCCCTTTGGTCGGAATTAATGCAAGCACGACCAATGGTACAGTCACATTATCAGGGCGCCTGCAACAAGAAAAAGCTATTAGCGCTATTATAAAAAGGGTGGCAGCCGTACGTGGTGTTAAGAAGATTATTTCAAAACTGCAAATCGACAAGGAAGCCTCATGAAAACTCTTACCCGGTTTAAGCTTTTTCTTCTGACATTTGGACGCTTTAAAGTTCCTTTAATTGGTCATCTTAAGCCTAAGCTCATTAAACTGAATGCGCAGGAAATTGTTGTTAAATTACCCTTAACTCGCCGCAGTAAAAACCATTTGAATTCGATGTATTTTGGAGCGCTAGCCGTTGGTGCTGATTTGGCAGGAGGGATGCACAGTTTCTACCATGCCAATCAGGCAAAGGTTAAAGCTTCTGTTGTTTTTAAATCTTTTCAAGCCCAATTTTTACGTCGACCTGAAACTGATGTTTACTTTGTTTGCTCTCAAGGTGATACTGTCAAAGCAATGATTGACGAATCTAAAGCGACACAGCAACGGGTTAATCAACCCATAGAAATTAAAGCCTTTATTAATTATCCAGACAGTCCTGAAGAAGTTGCCAATTTTATTCTTGAATTATCAGTAAAAATTGTTTAGTCGGGAATTAGCGCAACCTCTTTCATTTATGATGCATTGGATTTGCAATTTTTATTGAATTATCAATACAATGAAATTCTGGTGACAATCAAGCTACCCAATGAATTTAGCCTCTTGGCAGCGCGCGGCATTTTTATTTCTCCTAGCTAGCTATGGCGTGCTTTTTTATTTTATTCTCACGTTCCAACAAGGAATAGATTTTGCCTCCTTTTATTCCTCCGCCCAAATGTTAATCACAGGGAATAATCCTTATCAAACCTTGGTAGCCCACTATCTACCCGTAGTAAAAAAACTTGCCTGCAATTTAAATCCTCCCTTTGTATTGATGTTATTTAGTCCTCTGGCCAAGCTGAATTATCATTCAGCCCTTGCTATTTGGTGGATCATCTCTCTGATATTATCACTGATTGCTGCTCGACTTGTCTTCAAACATGCTTTTTCTGTCCACTTTTATCAACAAAATTGGCCCAATCTTTATCTCCTTTACCTGGCTTTTTTTGGCATTTTAATGGATAGAGCGATTACGCAACTTGGTGCTCTGTTAGTATTTTGTATTATTCTTGGTTATCACTTTTATTCTAAAAAAAAGGATTATTTGGCAGGGGCACTATGGGGATTTGTTATTGCTCTTAAATTCTTCCCTGCCTTATTATTTTTCTACGTTTGCTTGCAAAAACGCTACCAGGCCTTTGCGATAATGCTGAGTGTGGCTTTGCTCTTGTCTCTTCTTCCTCTTATGGTGTACGGTACACAGATTTATAAAGATTATCTGGCAATGATGCCTCAAGTTCAATGGTATGGTGATAATTGGAATGCTTCTGTTTATGGCTATCTTTTCCGTATTTTTGTTGACGTTCACGATAAAACGCAAAGTCGTTTATATGTAAGTATTTTTTACGGGATTTTATTTATTGTCTTTTTTTTATGGTATTTAAAAAAAGCCAGTAACCTGCTAACACCCTCAAGCGACAAACAATTCTTCGCATTAACTTTGGCGATGATGTTATTATTAAGTCCATTTGGTTGGCTCTACTATTTTTCTTTGCTTATTTTTCCACTGGCTTTAACCTGGGAAGCTATTTTTTTGTACGGCAATAGTCTCAAGCCAAAAATTTTATGGCTCTTAAGTCTATTTTTACTTAATTTTCCTATTGATTATCTTTCCAGTAAAAAAATGACGGAGTTATTAAATAAATTTTTAATTTATTCGTTCTATTTTTACGGTTTACTCCTCCTCATCTATCTCTTGTCTCGCCCACAAATACATTTTACACGCTCCCATCCTGCTCCAATAAGTGCCAGATATTATCCGGTAATTATTATTATTTTTGCCTTTGGTTTTTTAATTCCACTTTTAAGCTTTATAGAGCGACTCTTTGATATTCCCTTCATAAAAATAAGCCACTGAAACTAAAAAATTTTTATTTTTTCCTTCATAAAAGGGTAATTGACAAATGACTATCCGAAGTCTAACGTTAACCCATAAAGGGATTAATAGTTTGTTGAACTTGGCCAAGAATGATTGATCTGACGATACATACACAACCTGATGATGAAACATGCGGCCCCACCAGCCTACATGCAATTTATCGTTACTATGGTCTAAGTCTTGATTTGTCAGAAGTCATTAAAAATGTGGAGCGCTCTCTTTCAGGAGGTACCTTAGCTCCTATGTTAGGTAAACATGCACTTCTACATGGATTCCAAGTGACAATTTATATCAATAATCTCAATCTTTTTGACCCCACATGGTTTGATTTCGAACAAGGAAAGGCCTGCCAGGATCTATTGAAAATTAAGCTAAATGCACAAATGAAATATAAAAAAACAAAAGCAATTTTACAGGCAAGTCAAGCTTATCTTGATTATCTTGCACTTGGTGGTGAGGTGCGTTTTCGCACTCTGAGTGTCCAGTTGTTGAAAGATTATTTTTCGCAAAAAATTCCTATTCTCACAGGTTTAAGTGCTACTTACCTCTACCGTAGTTCCCGTGAGCGTTATATAAAGGGTGAAGCAATTTACGATGATATTCGTGGTGAGCCTTGTGGACATTTTGTTGTTTTATGCGGTTATGATGACAAAAAACGACTTGTCGTTGTCGCTGATCCGCACCGGGAAAATCCTATTTCCCAAGACAATTATTATAAAGTAAGTAGTAATCGTTTAATTAACGCTATCATGGTAGGTGTTCTGACCTATGATGCTAATTTAATAATAATTCAACCAAAGAGTGATTAAATGGAAACATTAATCGTAACGGATGATCCTTCGGGGTGGAAATTTCTAGACTCCCTTGCTGCTATTGTCAAAGCTTCAGATTATTTGTCCAGTGAAAACTATTACCAGAGTAAATCCATTCGTGTGCTTAATCTTTGTCAATCTTATAATCATCAGACCATCGGCTATTACGTGTCTTTGCTCGCTCATGCCCGTGACCATAAAGCCATTCCTTCTGTGCACAGCATTCAAGATGCTCTTAATGCGGAGTTATCCAAGTTTATTTCTCAGGATGTCGATGAAGAAATTCAACACAGTTTACATGACATTAAAGGAGAGGAATTTGTTTTAAGCTTATATTTTGGACAAAACATGGCAAAATGTCATGCCAATCTTGCTAAAAAATTGCATGGTTTATTTCCCTTGCCACTAATGCGTTTCACGCTGGAAAAAAAGAAGCAATGGCGAATTAAAACACTTCAGGTTCTAGCATTAGCTGATGTTCCCGAACACCATAAAGCATTTATGCAGGAGGCGGCAAAAAATTATTTATCTAAAAAGCGCTTTCACCAATGGCGCAAAAAACAACGCTATCATGATCTAGCTATTTTAATTGATCCTGCTGAGCCCAACGCACCTTCCAACAAAAAAGCCCTGGATACGTTTGCAACTACTGGAGAAGCGATGGGATTAAATGTTGATTTTATTGAAAAAAGCGACACCAAATCGCTTGCTGAATATGATGCTCTTTTTATTCGAGCGACTACTTCAGTTAATCATTACACTTATAGAATGGCAAGACGAGCAGCCCAAGAGAATTTGGTGGTTATTGATGATCCCCAGTCCATTATAAAATGTAGCAACAAAGTTTATCTGGCTGAGCTAATGCGAAGTCATCAAATTTTAACGCCAGAAACTATTTTTATTAGCAAATATGATAAAGAAATTCCAAACGTTGAATTTCCTTGCGTGTTAAAAAGACCTGACAGTGCCTTTTCGCACGGCGTCATTAAACTTGATAACAGTAAGGCGTTACAAAAATCACTCACTCAATTTTTTAAAATCTCCGATTTAGTATTAGTGCAACCATTTATTCCCACAGAATATGACTGGCGCATTGGTATCCTGGATAATAAACCAATTTTTGCCTGTCGCTATTATATGGCAAAAAATCACTGGCAAATTTATAACTGGGACGCTATTAAGGGAAAACGGGAAGGCGATACAGAGACTATTCCCTTACATGAAGTGCCGGAAGCCATCATTAAAACTGCTTTAAAATGCACGCGCTTAATTGGTGATGGCTTATACGGTGTGGATATTAAAAGCCAGGGTGATAAACATTATGTTATCGAGGTCAACGACAATCCAAATATTGATTTTGGCATTGAAGATAAAATTTTAGGGGATTCACTTTATGAACTTGTTATGAGTGTTTTCTTGCAACGCATCCGCAGGAAACATGGCTATGTCTGATTATGCAATATTTTCAGTATTAGGCATTGAAATTGAATATATGCTCGTTGACTCTCAGTGCTTAAATATCCAACCTCAAAGTGATCTTATTCTTGAAGAATTGGCAGGAGAATTAGTCAACGAGGTGGCATTAGGAGACATTGCCATTAGCAATGAACTGGTACTTCATGTGCTGGAACTAAAAAATAATGGACCTAAACCACCTGATGCTTCTATTGTTCAACAATTCCAACGAGCCATTGACCACTTGCAACCCCACCTTGCTGCAAGAAATTTACAATTATTGCCAACAGGTGCTCATCCCTGGATGAATCCCTTACGAGAAACCAAGCGATGGCCCCATGGTAACAGGGACATCTATCATCAATTTGATGCTATTTTTAATTGTCAGGGGCATGGCTGGGCCAATCTGCAAAGCATGCACGTTAATTTGCCCTTTGCCAATGATGGAGAATTTAGGCAATTACACAATGCAATTCGTTTATTGCTTCCTTTATTGCCTGCCTTGGCTGCGAGCACTCCTTTTTTAGAGGGCAAAAAAACCGGCTTAAACGATTCACGCTTATACTTTTATGGAAAAAATCAACAAGCTATTCCATGTATCAGTGGCGATATTATTCCTGAGTTTATTGAAAGCGAACGACAGTATCGTGAACAAGTACTGGCACCCATGTATCAAGCGATTAGTCCTTATGATCCGCAGGGAATTTTGCAACATGAATGGCTTAATTCCAGAGCGGCTATTCCAAAATTTGGATCCAAAGCCATTGAAATTCGCATTCTCGACTCCCAGGAATGTGTACAAGCAGATATAGCAATTGCCTTAGCGATTCATGCGATTTTAAAACATTGGCAAATGACTTCATCGTATTATTTAGACAGACCCTGCGAAACCCAGCGCTTGCGAGCTGTTTACGATAAAACCATTAAGAATGGTTTGACTGTATGGATAGATGATGCAGAGTTAACCAAACAATGGCAATTGCCTCAACGTACCATGATTACCCGTACTATTTGGTCTAATTTGATTGAAAAAGTAAGCTCTACACTTGATAATTCTACTCAGAAAACGCTGGAATTTATTTTAAGCCAGGGCAATCTAAGTGACCGCTTGCTAAATGCCTGTGGCAACGAAATTAATCAGTCAACCCTTACACGTATTTACAGGCAGCTTTCCCACTGCTTAATGACTAATCAATTATTTAATCCAACATGAACACGCGTATCCTTGTGTTAAGTTGTGAACATGCGGTGAATACCGTTCCTGCAGCTTATCAAAAATATTTTATTGATCATGAAGCGTTGTTGAATACGCATCGTGGAATAGATTTTGGTGCCCTTGCGATTGCCAGACACTTAAGCAAGGCATTTGATTGTGATTTGGTACAAGCCAAAGCGACCCGATTGCTTATCGACTGCAATCGTCGCTTAACTAATCCAGCCTGTTTTTCAGAGATAACCGCGGGATTACCTAAAGCAGAAAAGCAAGCCATCATTGAAGAATACTATCTACCTTTTCGCGAACATGTAATTAGCATCATTAGCAATTATATTGCCTTAGGTTATGAGGTGTGGCATTTTTCTATTCATAGCTTTACACCCGTTATGAATGATTTGCCGCGTAATGCCGACATTGGTTTTCTTTATGACCCTAAACGAATCAAAGAAAGAATGTTGGCACGAGCATGGCAATCAATCCTTAAAGCCGAGACAGATCAGTTCCGTGTGCGCCTTAATTACCCCTATCTCGGAATTACCGATGGCTTCACAAGCTTTCTCCGCAAACAATTTGATGGAGCGATGTATGTAGGTTTGGAGGTTGAAAACAACCAAGCTCTAATGGGCAATGATCACTCTCTAATGCAAGTGGCTGAAGCATTAGTTTTAACGCTTAGACCCTTACTGGCTACTCCATACAATGTGCTATCTGCCTACAAATAGTTAACCAGTCCCTCCTTAAAATTCAGTATCGGCAGTAGCTTGTTGCCAGATGCCTTTTATAACCTTCGAAGCACATGGATGTGCTTCGAGAGCGCCAGGAAGGCTTCATGCGTTTACAAAAGGCATCTCGCAACAAGCCATTGCCGCTATCGGTGGAAATAAGCGAAAATTCCTGTAGCTTAACGTTTTCGCTTAACACCTAGAGCAGACATAACCGCACGCATCAGATCACGCATAATTTGTCTTATTATTTGACGAAATAATGTGTTTTTAGTAATTTGTTCAACCACTGAAGGCTCTTCTTTTGTCTTTTTAGTTTTTGCCTGGGCAGGTGATACTTGCTGATTACTGATAGCAGTCCTGGTGGCTAAAATTTCCTTTGCTGAATGTGGTTCTTGCCGTTGTTCGTATTTTGGCAGCAAGGTCGAGGTTGTAATGGCCTGATTTAACTCTTGTTCATTAAGCACTCCCATACGCGACTCTGGTGCTCGCACCAGACACTCAATCAATGGCGTTGGTTGACCCTCTGCATCTAAGGCACTTACCAAAGCTTCTCCTATTGCCAGAGAAGTTAATATCTGTTCTGTTTGGTAGTATTTAGATGGAGGAAAATTTTGTGCTACCAGTTTCATTGCTTTGCGATCTTTTGCGGTAAATGCACGCAAAGCATGTTGAATTTTTAAGCCTAGCTGACTTAACACTGAATCCGGCACATCATTGGGTGTTTGTGTGCAAAAAATTAAACCAATACCCTTTGAACGAATTAATTTAACCATCGTATTCAATAAATTGAGCAAGGCTTTGCTGGCATTACTAAAGATTAAGTGCGCTTCGTCAATGAATAACACTAGTTTTGGTTTGGGTGGGTCTCCTAATTCCGGCATCAAACGATAAACATCCGATAGTAATTTAAGCATGAATGTGGAGAATAGCTTGGGCTTATCTTGCATGTCACTTAGACGTAGTATAGAAATTATTCCCATACCCTCTGAGTTGGTGCGCACCAGATCCAATACATTAAACGAAGGTTCACCAAAAAATTGACTACCTCCTTGGGCTTCAAGTTCAATAATTTTACGTACAATAGTACCTACTGAAGCGCTTGCCACCCCACCAAACTGGCCTTCTATCTCTTCTTTACCCGCATCAGTTTGCACAAACTGCAATAGAGACTTCATGTCAGCCAAATCAATTAAGGGTAAATTTTTGCTTTTTGCATATTCAAAAAGAATAGTAATAACACCCTCTTGTGTTTCATTTAAGTCCAACATTCGTGAAAAAAGAAGTGGACCAAACTCTGTGACGGTAGAACGTAAGGGAACTCCCTCATGTGAATCACTTAAAGTGAGCATTTCCACTGGGAAGGCGCGCGGTGTATAAGTCAGATTGAGTGATTGACTGCGCGCGATCAGCGTATCAGTGGCTTCACCAGGTACAGCTAATCCTGAAACATCCCCTTTAATATCCATAACCAGACTAGGCACACCCGCTAAAGACAACTGCTCACTCAAAACTTGCATGGTTTTGGTTTTACCACTACCCGTGGCACCTGCAATTAAACCATGGCGGTTCAGTGATTTGAGCACTAAATTAACGGGCGCATCGGGGAGTAAATGCTCATCCACTAAGATGCCACCTAACTGCAACATAGGGAGCCCAGAAGCCCGATAAGGAGCAATTAAATCTTCATACATAAAAATAACATCCATGTTAGGGAGGGATAACTTGATTATAGTGAAGTACTCACAAAATTTACATGGGTATTTAATGTAACATTGCGTAATGAGCACTCACCGGAAACGATCATCCAATCATTTAAGATTCGTTTCTTATAAAATTTATCGACCACTATACCATCTCAAAATTAAGAGTAACTTAAGAGGGATTTTGACATTCCGGACAAAAACCATAAATATTTAACGCATGGTCAGTCATTTTGAAATTTGCTTGTGTTGCAATCATTTGCTGACGCTGTTCAATAATTTCGTCAATAAATTCTTCAACCTTTCCGCATTTAATACAAACCAGGTGATCATGATGTTCGCCTTGACTAAGCTCGAATACAGAATGTCCACCTTCAAAATTATGGCGATTCACAAGGCCCGCTGCTTCAAATTGTGTTAAAACGCGGTACACTGTTGCTAATCCCACATCTTCCCCCATTTCTAATAATGCTTTATATACACCTTCAGCACTTAAATGATGATCACGGGACTGCTCTAAAATTTGTAAAACTTTCAAGCGGGGCATTGTAATTTTTAATCCAGCCTCTTTTAGCTGTTGACTCTCTTCCACACAATATTCCTCAATGACTATTCACCTTTTCCAGGACCAGATAAATGCAGCTAATTTTGAGCACAAAAACCTCTCTTTCGCCTACTTGCTGAGCTTTAGGTGCAGCATTCCTATAATCTCGTATCACTATCTATGACATTCGCGTATAAAGCGCGGAATGAGAGCATTTTGCCTTTAGTTTGCGCTATTAGCTGCGTTTACCCTGTCTCAAGTGTGAATTCTATGACTGACATGGTATTATGGCCAAATTTTTCGAAACAGGCAAAAAAAATGCGAATTAAAATTGTTCTCATCACGGTCATAACTATAATGTTATCTTTTAGTTTAACCAATTGTATTTCTTATGATTATGCAAGACGTATTGTGCAACAAGGTAATTTGTTACCTCAATCCAAGATTGAACGTCTAAAGTTAGGCATGAGTAAAAATGACGTCGCTATTTTAATGGGTACGAGTTTATTAAGTCCTACGTTTAATAACGAGCGTTGGGATTATGCTTATACCTGGCGTAGAGGAGCAGGCCCTTTAACTGTGCGGTACTTAAGCTTGTATTTTTCTCATAACCGACTTGTTAAAATTGAACATAAGCCTTAACCCGGTTGGTGTTGGATTATTTCATTTCGGAGCAAATAATATTTCCTTGCACGCCGAATAATTTAATTGTTGACACCCTGTGGCTTGTCTACAGAATTCAGCGATGTGAAGAGATTTCTGGATCCCGCGGACAAGCCCTGAGAGATGGTCACAAAACGAATGAGTAATTGATTGTTGAGTACGATAGTTTATAGACTGCCTACGTACTGCGCTTTACGATTTCGCAAAACTACTTTTCTTTTGTCTTAGCCCGCAATCTTCGTTTCTCTTTGGGATCAAAAGAAAGAGGCCGATAAATTTCTATGCGATCACCCGGTTTTAATACGGTGTCCAGCGTTTTCTGTTGGGCAAAAATTCCCACTGGGAAATTTTTTATTTCAGGATGAGCAGTGAGTAAATTCGACTCCTGCAATGCATCGCCAATAGTAGATCCTGGCTGAAGATTCAATTCCAGATGAATAGTTGAACCTTCTTCAGGAATATAAATTATCTCAACCTTGACCATAGAGAGCCTCGGCACGCTCACAAAAAGCATCTACCATCTTTTCCGTGACCTGTTCAAATACGGGCCCCAATACCACAGAAAACATCCAACCAGCAAATTCAAACTCTAAATCAAAGGAAATTTTGCAACCCTCGGGCACTTCATCAAATCGCCAAAACCCCTCAAGGTGCTTAAATGGACCATCAATTAAACGAATTTCTATCATTTTATTGGCTTGCAAACGATTACGCGTGGTAAAGGATTTACTCATTCCAGCAGCAACAATGACTAAGGTTGCCTGAACTTCATCCTCATCGCGATGATGCACCATACTTTGTGAGCAATAGGGTAAAAATTCGGCATATTCCTCTACTTTATTTACTAGACCATACATTTGTTCGCAGGTGAAAGGAACGACTCGCATCTTTTTTACTATGGTCATGCCAAGTTCCCCTTCATCAAATTGGAAAGCCATGTTGAAAGTTCCTTAATTTCCTCCATGCAAATGGAATGCTCCATTGCATAAGTATGCCAGCTCAAGTTTTGATACCCCTGTGCCAAAAGCCAGTCAATAGTCATTTTGCTCCAGGCAGGTAAAACAATCGTGTCATACGTCCCAAACCCAAGGAATATAGGCGTACCTTTTGCAAGAGAAGGCCTACATTCTGAAGCCAGAGGTAGATAAGCTGACAAGGCAATTACTCCTCCTAAAGGATAAGTAAGGTGTAGCGCTGTATGCAGCGCCATTGCACCACCTTGAGAAAAACCTGCCAAAAATATTTTGTCTGAAGGCATTCCCTGCTCGGTCTGTGCATGAATAACTTGAAGAATTTCTTCTTCTGAATTTAAAATTCCTTCTTTATCTTCCCTTGTAGTAAACCTAAGCTCAAAAATATCATACCAGGCACGCATGGCCATGCCACTATTAATGGTTACTGGCCGCACCGGAGCGTCAAGAAAAACATGACGAATAGGCGTATTGTTTAACATTAACTGATCAGCCAGTCCTGCCATATCAGAAGCATCCGCACCCAGACCATGCATCCAAATTATGCAAGCCACAGCCTGCTGCTTTGGTTCTTTGATATAACTCTTTAACACCTTATCTCCAGCAGAAAAAACCTAAATTATTACTAAAGCATTGAACTATAGCAAGGCTAAAATCCTTTATAATGGTAATTCATTAGTCAGTTTAATATTCAATAGATCTGTTGGGCGGTTGAATGAGAGTTCATAAAATACAATAAGATCTCATACTGAGCAAAAGACGAAGGATTGTAAGCAGAAAAATCCTGCTCTTGAATGAAAAGCTCCTTCAAGCGACGAGGTCGCGGTAGTTTTATGCAAGACAATGGGTGTGAAATTAGCATTGCCCTGAAAATTACAATGAATAACCTTTTTCACTCAAACTGACTATGTTATAATCAAAAAGATCGGGGTACTAATTTTTTATATTTATGTTTTTAAAAATTCACGCATTCCTTGCCGCGTTATTCAAACAGCCAGCAGACTATCAAATTAATGAAGTCAATTGGCAGAATATCACTTATTGGTATACGCAGAGCGATGAGGAGAGTAAAAACTATCTAGTTCGTGGCTTGGCTTTACATTCGCAAATCAGCGTGGAAACTATCCATACCCATTTGACAGCAGGATCCTCACTTGAATTATTTAATAATATGCAACAAGAGGCTCAGGCTGAGGCAAAAATCAGCTTTATGAGACGCGTCCAAAAAAATATGCCCCAAATCAAAGAGTCTTCTTTGACTTCAGGACAATGGCTGGAGTTGTTACGCCGTTTCACTCGACAGAATACACCTCGTTTAACTGTCTCTTTTCTTACTCACCATTTGTCCGAGATTGACCCCTCATTGATCATCCGGAGTAAAACACCACGCCCAATGCGAAAAGCAAAAGAGTTCCGCCATAGTAATAAAGTCCAACCCCAAGCAAAACGGCGCAAATACAAAGAGGTTGATACTGAGACGAACTGTTTAATTTTGGATGAAAATTCTGAAAATCGAGATTTGCACACAACTTTGGTGCAACATGGTGTGAGATTAGCCCAATTAGAACCAGCAACACCTGAGAAACCTTATAAAACTGTCTGTCGCACTCCCGGAGGCAGGAAAGCACGTCAACTGTGGCACCATAAATCAGGAGAAAGAGAACTTACATTTTTTAAGCCCATCACTCCATCTCCCAAAAAAGTAGAATTGACCCGTACCGTGCATGAAGTGACTAAAAAAATTCCCAGATTACGATTATTTCGTCATACAGAGCCTGTTGGCTTTGTGGCTACTTTAGAAAAAATTGAGCAACGAGAACCAACCCGCCGTATAGGCCAAAATCAACTTACAGGCACAAGTTGTCAACAGGTTTTTGCAGCCTATAACCCGACTGTTGTTATTGAAAGTCATAGTAAGTATCACTGGTCTCATCTTATTGCTCATTATTTTGGTGGTGAGCAAAACATCAAAAACCTTATCGCCGCAACAGCCGCTTCAAATTATAATGTACTGGATATGGTTGAACATTTTATTGCCAAAAAGCTGATCGATGATAAAGTTGCAGCGATTAATATCCATGTTGAGCCTACCTATAACGATAATGAGGATATTCCGACTGCACTTGTATTTTCTTTGACTTGGGAAGAAAATACCTTACTACGAGCGGAAACTATTTGCATTAATCCTCGCTCTCATGAACGGTTTACAAGTGCTACGCTTAAAAGCGTTAATTTTGTTCGGGAAAAATTTGCAGACTTTGTAGTAGAAGCCGAAACCAATTTAACTTCTCCAAAACTTTGATAGCGGTTTTCCATTGAATTTCTTATACTTGATTTTTTATACACGATAATTAGAAATGCGTGCATTCGTATTAATTTGTATTACTGTATTGATTTTATCAGCATGTGGACAAAAAGGACCGCTTTATTTACCGGCGTCTAAATCACCACAAAAGCCAAATACGATGACAAAGTGAGTTGGAAAATGACCATCCGATTTACCAAAATGCATGGCTTAGGCAATGATTTCATTGTTATTGATGCCATCCGTCAATCCGTCAATTTGCCGCCAGCAACCATTGCAGAACTTGCCCGACGCGATACAGGGATTGGGTTTGATCAATGTTTGATTGTTGAGCCTGCTAAAGACGAGCTGGCAGACTTTTTTTATCGCATTTTTAATGCCAACGGGCAAGAGGTAGGGCAATGCGGAAATGGGGCGCGTTGTCTTGCACGCTTTCTCGCTCATTATAAATTAACCGCTAAAAAACTTATATCGGTAGCCACTTGTACGACCAAAATGCAGCTACAAATTAATGAAGATGAATCCGTTACCGTAGACATGGGAGTTCCTGAGCTTACTCCGCAAAAAATTCCATTCAATGCGACAAATTATTCTGCAAGTTATCAATTACCTTTAAAAGATGGCTCTTTTCATGCGATACATGCTCTTAGTGTGGGCAATCCTCATGCGGTAAGTGTGGTCGAAAATCTTGATAGCGTGAATGTGATAACGCTTGGCAAGGAAATTAGTGAGCATGTCTTGTTCCCCCAACAAACGAATGCAGGATTTATGCAAATTGTTAATCATCATCAACTGCGTTTGCGCGTTTATGAGCGAGGATGTGGGGAAACACGAGCCTGTGGTAGCGGTGCTGTTGCAGCTGCAGCTGTTGGCCGACTTTACTATAATTTGGCTTCCACCATTGAAGTTGCTCTTCCTGGAGGAGAGTTAATTGTTGAATGGCCAGACATCCATCAATCCATCTACTTGAGAGGCCCTGCCAGTTTTGTCTATGAAGGGGTATTGATGGCATGAGAATAGTAATTCTTGGTGCAGGGCAAGTGGGTGGTACTCTCGCACGAAATCTTGCTCGCGAAGACAATGACATCACCTTGGTAGACTTGAATGAAGAGCGCTTGCGCGAGCTTCAACATCGGCTTGATATTCGTACGGTACACGGTTCTGCAGCTCATCCTAAGATTTTGATTGAAGCAGGTATTGAACAGGCAGACATGTTGATCGCGGTAACTAATAGCGATGAAATTAATATGATGGGCTGCCAGATTGCTTACAGCCTATTTCGGACACCCACCAAAATAGCGCGTATCCGTTCTCGCGATTATTACGATTACCCACAGCTATTTTGTAATGATCATGTTCCCGTTGATGTTTGCATTAGTCCAGAAAAACTTGTTACAGAGCATATTGAAAATTTAATTATTTATCCCGGTGTCACTCAAATTCTTGAATTTGCTGAAGGCCAGGCTCTATTGGCAACCATCAAACCACAACCCGGTGGTCTTATGGTAGGCAAAACCATTCAACAACTTTATGAGCATCTACATCCCATTGAAGCCAGAGTCGTTGCTATTTTTCGTGATAAAAATGCCATTGCGCCTGATGAAAATTGCCGGATTGGCATTGGAGATGATGTACTTTTTATCGCCTCACCTCCCGCTATTCAACAAGTCTTAATCGCTTTGGGCCGTTATACTCACCCTAATCGCCGCATTATGATTGCCGGAGGTGGGCACATTGGTTCTAAACTTGCGCAAACCCTGGAAAATAACTACCGCATCAAAGTGATTGATCGTAATTTATCCCGTGCCAGTGAACTAGCCTCCCAACTGCATAAGGGAACTGTTCTGCAGGGAGATATTGCTGATAGAGATTTGTTGTTAAATGAGAACATTGAGTTCACTGATGTATTTTGTGCCGTTACCAACGATGATGAGGCGAATATTATGTCCTGCCTGCAGGCTAAGCGCCTTGGGGCCCGTCATGCTATTGCGCTAGTCAACCGTAATGCGTATGTCGAATTAATTGAAGACAGTAATATTGATCATGCAATTTCTCCTCAATTGATCACTATTGGCAGCATTTTAACGAAATTGCGACGTGGCAATATGGTAAAAGTCTATCGCTTACAAAACGATGAGGCAGAAGCCATTGAATTGATAACCCATGGTGATCGCCTAACCTCTCAAGTTGTAGGGCGTACTCTTGCGGAAATTGGACTTCCTCCAGGAAGTTTTATTGCCGCAGTGATGCGAGAAGAAAAATTAATTATGCCACACGCACAACTTGTACTGGAATCAGGTGACCATGTGATACTGTTGTTACTCAAAAGACGGTATGTGCGACAAATTGAATCACTTTTCCAAGTCAGCTTGACGTTTATGGGTTAGCCATGCAAATCAAAACAATTCTGCGTTTGTTAGGCCTGCTTTTGATGATGTTTAGCGTGAGCATGCTGACGCCACTCATTATTAACCTTATTTTTCATGAACAATTTTGGTTGCCTTTTGTCGCTGCTTTTTGCTGTACGTTTACTACAGGTGCGGTATTTTGGTTCAGCTTTAAGAAAGAACATCAAGAGCTTAAAATTCGGGATGGCTTTTTACTCGTTGTACTCTTCTGGTTTGTTCTTTGTTTGTACGCATCCTTACCCTTTATCTTTGCTATCAAACATCATAATCACAGCATGACGGATGCACTGTTTGAATCGGTTGCCGGTTTTACAACAACTGGAGCAAGCATTATCCGTCATGTGGAAGGCTTACCTCATGCGGTATTATTTTATCGCCAACAGTTGCAATTTTTGGGTGGCATGGGAATCGTGGTGTTAGCTGTAGCCATTCTGCCCATGCTTGGTGTAGGTGGCATGCAGTTATTTAGAGCAGAAACGCCTGGTCCAATGAAAGACAGCAAGTTAACCCCACGTATTGCTCAAACAGCAAAAGCACTCTGGTCTTTATACCTGCTATTAACATTCATGTGTTGGCTTAGCTATTGGATTGCCGGAATGGATTGGTTTGATGCATTAGGTGAGAGTTTTGCTACGGTATCAACCGGCGGATTTTCCATGCATGACACAAGCTTTGCCTACTATCAAAATGATTGGATTGAATTAATAGCCTGTTTTTTTATGTTACTGGGAGCAACCAATTTTGCCCTTCATTTCCTTGCCTTAAAAAAAAGAACATTCTCACCGTATTGGTATGATGAAGAATTTCGCTTTTACCTTCTTTTTTTGTTTGGTGCCAGTTTACTCATTAGCATAAGCCTGGTGGTTTATGGTTTTTTTGAAGCGAATCCTCATGCTTTGATAAAAAGCTTATTTAATGTCATTTCTCTGGCGACTACCACAGGTTTTGTCTCTGCTCCTTTTAGCACCTGGCCTACCTATGTACCGGTTTTTATTATGTTATTGGCTATTGTTGGTGGTTGTGCAGGCTCTACCAGTGGAGGTGTAAAGGTCATTCGTGCACTTTTAATTTATAAACAAAGTAAACGAGAAATGATTCGCTTACTGCATCCTCACGCTCTAATTCCCGTTAAATTTGGCAAACATAGCTTACCAGAACCCATTTTGGAATCGATGTGGGGTTTTATTTCCGTGTTTATTGCTCTTTTCTTAAGTCTAATGATTTTATTAATGGCATTGGGTAATGATTTTATTACCTCTTTCTCTGCAGTTACGGCAACCCTTGCTAATGCAGGCGCAGGACTTGGAGCGGTCAGTGATAATTTCGCCGATCTTAATCAATTGAGTAAATGGCTATTAATTTTCGCAATGCTCGCTGGTCGATTGGAAATATTTTCTCTGCTTATTCTATTTTCACCTCATTTTTGGCAAAAATAACACAGATATTGAATTTTTTTTTCAAGTCGTTATGCTGGATCTAACTAAGGATTGGAATCTTTACGTCTTCACCTTTTTCTAAAGAGAAGTTACCGCTATTCAAGTCTAACTGGGAGTTGGCTATGGGTAATCACTTTGTGACATCATTTCTCTCCACTATTGATCTTGCCACAGCACGAAAACTGTTTATAGAAGAGCAACCAGAATCAGCTACATTAAATTTCATCATTGACAAACTTATTGAACAGCAAGCCAATGAGAATCTTGCAATCATGCTAGCGCTGATTGATGAGTATGAAATTATTCGCTATCTTGAATTAAAAGTTAAAATTCTCCTGCATCTCTTAATTGAAGCGTTAACTAGTTCCTGCGACACGAAAATTGCAGAACTGTTTAAAAAATTGGAATCACTTCTCTCTGATAATCAAACCTATTGGCACCCTATTATTTCACGTCTTATTACCTGGATCGAAAATCATCAACGAAGCAATGACCTTTTACTTCTGCTGCAACATCTCCCTCCCAGGCAGTTGGAGCGCTTATATAGCCGTTTATTGGAAACAGCCGATAGTAATCCTCCATGGCTATCAACTCTGGTAACCTATATTGTTGCCAATCGTCTTTCTGGCAATTTGAATAAAGAACTGCATCGCCACTTTGCCAAACTTGCAAGTTATGTCCTGCTGTCACCTACTTCTCATGACAACATTCATACGTTGTCGTTGGCACTCACAACGGAACAGTTGGTTAATATTATTTTTCAACTACGAGCAATTGCTGCAACGTACTCTTCCGAAACTCGAGAAAAACAACATCAACGTTTTAACGAACGCCGTCAAATTTATTTATCCAAATATGATGCACTAGCCACTGCTTTAACTGTTCGTGCTACCAACTCACAGGCTGAGTATGAGCAGTTGATTTACAACAATAGTGAACTTGCCAACATTGTGATGGTGAAGCGACTTAAAGGACAAATAGCTCCCAATCGTCAAAAAGAATTAGTCATGGAGTTATTAACCCATAGCAGTAAATATGATTTAAAGGATCCTTTGCTCAAAGCAGCTGCAATAGATGCTTTTTTGGCCGTTTTTGTCAAATTAAATCAGTCTGATTTAATTCAGTGCTTTAAAAAATATTATACCCTGTATGCCGATAAAAATTTAGCGGAAATCATTCGCTTTCTTGATCTTTTTTCTCATAAAACACAGGACATAAGCAAAATTTTAAGCTGTATCCATGAAATTGATGATGAAGATAGAACCATTACGATTAATTTTATTACCACCAGCAAAGCGGCGAAATATGACCTCATGGAAGGGTGTTTATATCGACTTAATGAGAAGCAATTGATTAATCTTTGTGGTCACGTGGTGGCCTTACGTCAAATTACTCGCAATGACAGTGAATTACTATCAGTTTACTATAACGTTTTAGCAAAAAAAATTAGTTCCTCTTCTTCTCCGCTCCAACATTTTTCAGAGCTGGCACACACTATCAAATTACTGCCGGAAAACGTTGTTAATGAATCAATTAGTAATATTCTCCTCTTTTTTAAAAATAACAGTGTCCTTCGTTATCAATGGTTAAGCGTTTTATTTGCCGCAGATTTTAATAAGACAACACTCCTGGCGCCTTGCTATGAATTGTTTAAACAGATTAAGTTATCAGAGCAGCTAACCTTACTTAAACATTTTTCCAGTGGAGAACTATTAAATTTTTATTTATACATGCTGCGTAATAACGCGGCTACCGAAGACTTTCATTGCCTGATTGAACTATTAAAGGAAACAGATAGACAACCTTTGTTATTATATTTGCTTTTAAACACACCACTCCATCAAGCTTTTCTTGATAAATTAATGGCCTTTATCGATGATAAAAATTTAATTACGCTTATCGAACAACTCATTGATAAAGTTAAGGAAGACAATGATTATAGGACAACACTTGGTGAGCTGTTAAAACACTTCTGTCAGCGGCTACAAGTAACCCGAGATGAAAATTCTTCTTTACATCAGTGGGTAGACGAAAGTCAGCACTGCCAGGCACTGGCTTTTCATTTACTGGAAAATCCCGTTTGTTTTTACAGTCTATCGTCACGTTCAACAATCTTGCAAGAGCTTACTCCTACGGTTTTACAAAGCTATTTAGGTAATCATGCTGCCGCTGATTTAAAATTAAGAATCAATCGTATTTTAAATGTGATTAAGTTAAATCCAGAAACTGCGGAAAACATTGCGCTGAATTTATTGAGTCACTTTCAAAATACACCCAAGAAATTACAAACACTCTTTGCAAATCTAGAAACAGCTCAACTCAGTCTGAATAGCCATGGTAAGCAAAATTACCACTATTTAAAGCAGGCTTGCTGGCATTTGTTAAACCCGAAAACTAACAGCTACGACGATACGCGATGCACTACCCTTTTAACAACACAACTTGGTCTTGCACACTGTTTTGATCCCATTTTAGCAAGACTTGCTGCTGATATCAGTCAAAGTGATGATGCTCATCTTAGTGCTCAATATTTAATACAAATAGAAGCGGCGGCAATAGAACAAATAGCTCCTGCATCGCTAGCAATGATTTTGACGAAATCAACCCAGGAAAACACTTTAACCAATTGGCAGAAAGTTGCAAATTACTTAAACAATCGAAATCTGGAAGAAAATTTGGTTTTAGTAAAAACGCTGATCGCTCATCTACAAAAAAGTACCCATCCAGTTTTGCTTAAGCTTGCCTTGCAATTTATTACGCAACTGGAACGTTTTGAAAAATTTCTCACTCAATTAGGTGAAGATGAACTGCGATGGTTTTTGCGAGAATGCAGCAACACAGAGTTCAGCAAACAGTTACCTTTTTGGTTTAATTTGTTGCTCGATTACTCTGCTTTTGAGCGGTTAAATTATGCTTCATTACTTATTTTACTGCCACAAGAACAACACTGTCTTGAACTTATTTATCAACATGAAAATTTAAAACCTCATTTACCTACTCTGTTTACTCAATTAGCTTTTCTAAATGCCAAGCCTGTTCATTTTATAACAATCTTTAATGAGCTGAGTAAAGCATCCTCTCAGCAGAAACGTGACTTTATTACAAAAGCACAACCTCTCATTCATGCTCATACCATAGAACCTTCGGCTTTATTTGTAATTAATATGCTGTTGTTAACACTGGATGATTTACAAATAAATTCTCACGTCGACATGAACTTAGTGTTGCAACATCTAAAATTGATTACACTATTGACTAAAAATCAGCAAGAAAATCATCATTCAGAAGGCTTTTCCCATGAATTACAGCAATTAACTTTAAATACCCTCTGCTACCTTTTCGCTCAAAATTCACGTTGGGCAAATCAATTATTGGTTAGTGAAGAATTTAGTCAGATGGCTTTGACTTGGCTAAATCAAATGGATACAAAAAATGTTGAACGTCACCCTCTTACCAGACTGCTACTGGATAATGCAAGTTTGCATTTCCATCCCCTGCTAACCTCCGATCATCGTTTTCAAGCATTTATCAAGCAGCTTTTAGTAACCCCGCCTGCGTCAATGAATGAGGATCAATTTGCACTTCTTTTGGAGAAATTAACAGCAGAAAATCGAACAGAACTCTCCTTTAAATTACTGCAACAACCTACCTTGGGCGATGTGCAATGGTCTTCTTTAATGATATTAGCCCATGCACTACCAGTGACAACACTCTATGCTATTTATACACAAAGCAAAACGCGGTTTGTTTTTGTCGATCTATTAGCCAGACATCATGCAGGCATGGCTCTTCTTAGCGACTCTCAACGAAATAAGCTTATTGCTGAAATTATGTCTGGAAAACAAGTGTTACGTATTTTGGACAGTTACAGTCCTGTTGCCACAAAAATAGCCTTCGTGGATGCTATTTTCAGCTATCTGGAAGCAACCAATACTTCTCTCTCCCATTGGCTTGAAGCTATGAATGTAGATATACAAACCTTTGCCGCATTTTCCAATTATACTACCAGTAAAAAAAACAAACAAAAACTATTAGAAGTTATTAAGAAAAGTAACTATTACGGGGACGGACTTAATGGATATTTACAACATCCTTCCCTGGACATGTCCTTAGAGACAAATGGGTTTTTGTTTAAGCTATTTACTCAAATTGCCTTAAATCCCTGGAAAGGTTGGCAATGTCAATTTCAACATTTGCAGAAATTAACCCCCGATACTTTAAAAGAAATCGTTCAAAACCAATTCGAGTTATTTGAACAAATTGATCAACTCAATCTATTTTTTGAACCGCTAAGCTTAAGTGAGGAAGTCGCACCTCATATGTTGGTGAGCGCACGCTGGGTGCAGTGTTTACCCTTAATAAATAGTATCTTAACCAGTATTGCCGTGTTTTACAGTAACGCAGAGCTCAGGAATATTCTTATACCTACCGCACTCTATCAACAAATTATTTTGCCTCTTTTGCAGGAGTCTCTTCCTCCTTCCGAAATTTCCTTCGACTCGCTCTACGATTTACTGATAGATTATGCACAAACAGTTAAAGCAAGCCTACCTGCTCACGAACAGATAATTAAGGGTTATCTTCTTCAATATCAACATCATTTACAAGCCATTGAAAATTACTCTTTTCCGAAACTGATTCAACTGTTTAGACCCAACTCCCATTTTTGCCAAATTAAAAATGGGCAAATTAAAGTGCTCCATGAACCCGAAATTGAACTATTAAGCAATGCCGGACAGCATCATAAAGAGTGGCTTGAATTTAAAAAATTTTCACCTTCAATGCAATTGGTTAATTTATTAACTGCTTTATTACAGGTTCCAAACGTACTAGACGATAAGGGATTCAGGCAGTGGCTCTTGGTGCACTGCTTTTTTTCACCCCTGGCAGAACATTTAGACGACAATTTGCTGAAGCAATTAATCAATAATTTTCCCATTAAGGAATTTGAGCATGACCTTTCAGTAATCCATCAGCGAATTCAGCGCATGAGGCTCGCCTGTCAGCTCTTGAAGAAGCTTGACACTACACGCTCCCTGTCTGAACTTGTTACAGGCTTATATACTCAATCTGTTGAAAATTTAACCCTCGTCTTGCATACCACTAAATTTGCGCATTTGTCTTATTTATCCCAACTTATATTGATGGTGTTACAGGCAAAAAAAAGCAACTTGTCCTGGCAGCAACTTCAGGTCTTATTGCTACCCCTCAAATGGAGTCATCAGCTGGATGTAGAATGGTTTTATCTGGAAATTTCAAAACTTAATGATTTGGAGTACAAATTAATTGAGCGTTGCCGACAATTGGTAATTTCAGGATTAAGCGCGAATAATGATGAAAAGGATTCGGCACGCCTGACTGTTCTTTCGCGTTCATTTATTATTGATAATATGGTCAGTCTAACCAGGATTTTTAATTCTTATCAGGCGGTATTTTCTTCCAAAGAAGATAACATTCCTGCCAATAAATTACTCCGTTTGCTAGAAAATTTACACCCATCTCCAGAAAAGATCGCTATTTTGTTGAAAAATTTGCACACTGCCGTGTTAACAGCCGTCATTAATTTTGCGCTAGAGGATCCTACAACTAATGAAGAATTGTTAATTAAAATTATGGATGCAGGTTTTGGAGAGCTCTGCGAAACGCTCATGATTAATCAGCTTGAGAAAGCATTTAATCGTGTAAGAGGTAAAGAGGAGACTGCTTTTCTTGCCAGTCTCTCTTTAGAAGAATTTGCCGCGCTAAATCCCGAAGAATGGGGCAAAATCCTTATTATACAGCGTCTTTATTTTAATAGAGTACCGCTGCCTGAATTAGCTGCCTTAAGTTCTGGCAAAGAGAAGAGAGAATATCAACGATTTTGCGCCGATGCTTCTCTTTATCAGTGTCTGCTCCATCTGCAGCAGCAAATTATACACGCTGGGCTTGCAGAAAATGAAAATTTAGTAATCAGGGCAAAAAAAAATCTTACTGCTTGTTTTAATTTTTTAAACCTTAACTCCAGAGCAATTATCTATTACTCCATCATGGAAAAATTTCACCGGGAAATTAATACACAGCAACCAGCACTTTATTTCCATTGGTTATGTTTACTTTCCTTTTTTACTGAAGACAGCAGCATTTTAATTTCCTCTTTTTTAGATTGGCTACATCAGACTGCGGAATCTGACTTAGCTCACCAACCTTACCTGGAAAAGTTATTAATGCATCTCTTACAGCAAGGTTTATTAACTACCTTGTGTAAACGCTTGAGGCAGTCGGAAGGAATTACAGGCGCAAAAGCAAATTGGCTTTATGCGCATCTAACTACTCAATCTGACACAACGTCTTTAATTTCAGATATAGTGCTTGGATTTTCCTGGGATTGGCTCAAAGAACACATTAAAAACTCAACCACTGAATCCATCGCATTGCTCGACGGTATATTGCAGCAGGAAAACCACCTTAAAGCCATCACTGCCAATACCAACATGAAATTAACACTAATTGCTGTTTTGGAGAAATGTCAATTTGCGGCCAGTGATTTACTTCACTTACAAAAAAATAATGGCAATACAGTCATTAAAGCACTTATTGGAGCTCATTTGTTGGGACGCAAAGACTATATAGACCAATTGCAAGGTGAAACATTTATTTCGCAATTAACCGATGTAGGAAAAATTATTCGTCCACGCCTTAACCCCCTTATTCAGGATCTTCATCTTGCAGAACTTCCACAAGAAGTCATCAAACAACTGCATCCTGAAGCGGCAGCAACCTTATTATGTTCAATTAAAAAGTTTCATCAACTGGATCAATCCTATGTTGAACCTCTCCTGCGCACCCTGGGAGAGCATACGGAAACGTTCATTCAATACTGGCTTACTTATTTTGCCACCATGCCCAATGGGGAAACACCGCTAGTCGCCATGATGAATGCTTTTCCAACAAAAATAACAGCTGCGCTGGCAAATCTGTCCGAAAATAAAAAAAGTTCTATTCTTTCTTTGTTAATTCAACACCTTGATCAACTTAATGGAACACTTATTAAAAATTTAATTGCTCTAGGTGAGGAATCTCACCTTAATTATGCAGCTCATCTTTATCTCTACAAAAGACAGATAAACGAGATATCGATTCAATTTATTCAGGAGTTAACGGATAAGCTGCTTGAAAAAAAAGCCACTTTCTCTTCGCAAACCATTCAATTACTTATGCGGCTTAGTGAAGAAGCAAGCTTTAGTAGCTTGCGAGGAAAATTAGGCAAAGCAACCAGCGATTATTTACGCAGTAGCGCTTTGTTCGCCGATTGTTCCATCTTTTATGATGAAGGCCAATTGAATATAAAACGCATGCAAAAGTTAGTTCCTCTGCAACCTCATGAAAAAACGGAGGAAACACCACACAGTTTTTTTCAAGCCTTTACAAAAACGTTTAAAACCATGTTTATTGCGCAGGAATCTTCTGCGTTATCGTTGAATGAGTTAGCTGTCAACCCATTAATCGATGCAGTAATGAAAGACAATGATAAGCTATCTTCTTTTGATTATTTTCTCATTCACTATCATGGAAAATTGGAACCACTTGAACGTTGTTTTAATGACTATCTAGATTATTTGGTTGAAAGTACTTCTCCGACAAAAAGTAAGCGACTGCATACAGTAGCATGGCTTCTAACCCGCTCGGAAATGAATGGACGTATTAAAGAAATGCTATTTAATTCTCTTCTCGCTCGTCCGCAATTGTTGGATAGCCAAATAAGCGCAGGACTATTACTCTTTAATTGTCAACAAGCCATTCATCATTTTGGTATCAAGGGGGATTATCAAACCGTTATTAATCTATGTGCATGGGGTTTGCCGTTTTTGGAAACTGGTTCAGACCATGAAAAAATGACAAAACGTGCCATGAAAGAAGCTGAATTTGAATCCTCGATTCACACCGTTACAGGATTTCTTGCTCCACTTCGCGTATGGATTAAGCGTAGCTTGTTTTATGGTTGGGAAACCTGGCTTGAGCCTAAAAAGCCACAATATGTTTTACTGAATAACAGGAGTCATCAAGAAAAATCCTCTTCGATGACCGCGTTACAAAAGTTACAAACGAATAAACTGGTTAAAGAGAGCATCACCGAAGATAATTGTGTGCGCGAAAGCTTGGACATGCTTCTTTCTCGTCTCGACAATACTGCCACTATTCCTGCACTCACTACCTTAATCAATGCTCTCAACATTTTTGACTGGCAAAAAACCACTCCCTCAGAAATGCAAACACGAAAAGCAGTGGATGATTTATTTGAGTCTTTATGGCAACGCGCAACATGGGATCACAGTTTGGCAAACTGGCTTTCCCCACATCTTGAGCCCTTCATTAGTAATCGCCAACGATTAATTGGTCTTTACCTCCAAGAGAATCAACAGGAGTTAATCGCTTTATTAGCAAAAGCAGTGGCAGGTCCGGGACAGTTTCAAGAGTTAGCAACCCTGCTACTAGAAACCGATGAACCGAAGCTCACTACAGCAAACAAGCAAACTACTCCTTTGCCAGAAGCAAATACTCCTTCTTTATTAGACAAAGTGACCCAGGGCTTTTCTGCCCTCTCGTCCCACTTTTGGACACCCGTTAGTAATACTGTGCAGACCTATACAGCATCAGCGTCATCCTATTGGCGCACCAATCTATTTAAACGATAACAGCGTCGTCGATGTCTTAACATAGCCACAACTTTTCTTCCCCCTTGAAATTTTAAAATTTGCCACCATGCCTATGATTATAAGATAACCAACAAGGAGAACCGTTATGAATCTTACGAGACGTGATTATTATCCACTTAGAGATTTCTCTAATCTTCTGGAGAGTTTCTTTAAAGGGCAATCAGAGGATTCTTCCTTTATTGACACCAGTACCTGGGCACCTGCTGTTGACATTAAAGAGGAAAACGATCGCTTCCTTGTGCTAGCCGATATTCCAGGAGTAAAAAAAGAAGATATTCATATTTCTCTAGAAAAGAATATCTTAACAATCCAGGGCGAACGCCATTTTGAAAAAAAAGAGGATAAGGATAACTATTCCAGAGTAGAACGCATGCAAGGTCAATTTTATCGTCGCTTTAGTTTACCCGAAACAGCAGATGAATCTAAAATAAAAGCAAAATGCAAAAATGGTGTATTGGAAATTACTATTCCTAAAAAAGAAGTTGCTCCAGAAAAACGCATTGAAGTTACAGTAGAATAAAATTAAGAGGGGCAAATTTTCCCCTCTTAATTATCTGTAAACTAAAACAATTATCCAAAATAAGCCCTGTAAAGCAAATAGATTCCAACAAGCAGATAAATTACTGCCGCAATTAACAAATAGGATGGATTTGCCAGCCACCACTGCCCCATTCTTAATAAAGACTCAGGTATGACTAATCTTAAAATTCCACTAATAAGCACTAACCAACCAATAATAGTAACAATTACTGGCCAGCCGAGTACCCAGACGTTATGACTTAGAACCAACAGTAAGCCCAGAATAACAGTGACGATAGCAATAAAAAATAACAGCGCTCGTTGTGCCAAGATATCGCCCATCACCGTTCTTAATTGTTCCTGGCGAAACAAGACATAAAGACTTACTATTACTAAATACCATCCAATTACCTTGGCCAAAAAAATCGTGATTTCCATGATTTTCTCCCGAAAGCTATTCCTATTTTAAGTATAGAAAAGGATGAGGCTCAACTGGAATATTAACCTATATATAAGGCATAAAGTTATTCTGTAGTGGTGATTTTCTTAATGTGGTTTCTTTTTGCGATTGAAATAACGAGTAGCCGGCTGTAGTGGCTGAAGTATTTTTTACGCTTACTCTATAAGAATGATGTTTGCTCAGAACCTCCATTGCCGCCTGATTAGCTACATTCCTCGCCATGGTAAGTGCATCATCGTAAGCTATATTTCTCAATTTAGGATTGGCACCTGCTTGCAATAATTCTTCAAACAGTGCGGCATTGTGACGCGTGTGAGGCGATAAGCAAGCAAGCATTAAAGGCGTATAGCCGTCTTTATTTTTAGCATCAACCTGCACACCAGGACAAGCAAGTAAGATTTTTACCAAATCCAGATAACCATAATCACAAGCGATACCAAGGGGTGTTGCCCCATCACCACGACAAGACTTATTGATCGCAAATCCACGTGCTTTGATTAATAATTTTAATACCCTTTCATGATGATAATAAATGGCATAAAAGACAGCTTGGCTAATTTGTTCCATACTGAGGCGATTCAAACCATTATGCAGTTGCAAAATTTGCCGTACTGTTTTTTCTTCGCCATTCTGCGCACTAATCGCTAAAAAACCGACTTGTCGGCTATTTTTATAGCTTATCTGTCTGCGAAAAACAGGGTAAATGTCATCTAATCGTTGGAGACGTCTTTTTAACTCATGAGAAGGGTTAGCAGCGATGAAATCGGTGTGAAAAATAAGCTGTCTACTATCACTGAAGCTTATACTTAGTTGGATAACAAGTGCTTCACTACTTAGAATTAAATAAGGATAATCCTCTGACTGTGTATAAAGCTCATTAATATCAATAAATAACCACTTGCCATCCCTTTTTTTAAGGCCAACGGAATGATTTTCACTGCTTAACACCATTGGCACATTATCGTTTATTTTTAGTGATTTAAACAGCTGATTAAAGTATTCAACGCCTTCATCTTTCGTATTAAACGCCGTAGTCTTTAAAAGAAAGCGCTTTACCTCAGAATTCTGGGCCAATTTATGACGAATTAACGAAAAAATGGCATCAATATGAGTTTGGTTAAGCCGTTGTGCATAAATGTCGTCGTAATCCTCAGGACTTTGCGCAAGACAAATTGCTTCAAAAAGAGACTTAATCTCTAATAATTGATTTTCGTGCCCGTTTATTCTTTCTTTATTTTTGATTTTAAAATTAACGAGTTCTATTTTATTCCCAAGGGATTGTTTATGTTTTCTAATCAAATTTAATCGTTCATAAAAACATTCCTCTATTCCCAACGCTGCATCCTGAGCCCAAGTTAAGGTAAAACCGAAGCAAACACCTTCGTCAGGAGCATAATTAAAATGCTCGAGTAATGTAAGGATATCCCTGTGTTTTAACTGTTTTTGATTGCTAAAAAATGATTTAAAAATAGAGTCAGTAGGTATGATAAGGCGCTTTGTAGCTACAATTGTCGCAACCAACAATAAAAAATAAACGAAGTAAATCATCGTACTTGCCTCCACTTGCTCCTAAAAAAATCAAAACACAAGTTGAGGCTGAAAGTAAATAATAAATAAAACCAGGCATCTATTGAGTTAAACTATTCCTATGCGTTTCTCCTGGTAACTGTAAGGATTCATCTATCTCCCTAAATAAAGAATACAATCGCCTGGGTTCATCTCTGTCTCTACGTCTAATCAAACCTCTTGTTACGCTCCCATCTTTCGCCCGAGAGATTTCAGCTAACTTGTTTTGAAAACGTTCAGCCCATGGCTTTAGGAAGAAATTATAAAGGGTGGGTGTATATTCTGGTCTCGTTTTAGTAATTGTGATTTCAAAATAGTTTAAAAACAATTTAATCTGCTCTGGCGAATATTTCTTCATAAGTTGCACTCGGGTTTGACAAGGCAATGCCTCCAGTAAATCACGGATTACAGAGTCATTAAAAAATTTTTCTGGTGAAAGCATCATTTTTGGCAATCCCATCAGTTTGGCTACTAATAAGGGTTGTTCTGCGTGTTTTGTTAACTGCATTGCAATTTCCTGCAATTGTTGCGGTGATACTTTTCTGCTTGCCTGTTTTAAGAGAAGCTGTGTTATTTTTACTGGCTTTAGCCGAGCCACCATAGAGGAAGGATTTAATGAATACCCTTCATGCTCAAGATTAACAGAATCTAATCTCATATTGGCTATTATTGTAAACAAACCAACAAAAACTATATTATCAATCAATAAGCTTAAATAAGGATTGGTACTGTTTTGGAGTGCTAAATCCATCGAAAAACGAGCACCAGCCACTAACAAGGGTAAACTATTAATTTTTAATCGATTCAAACGGCGTACTGCCTGCCCATCCAAAGCGCTCTCCACCAGAGCATAGCTTGAGCTTAAGTTTAACAAAGTGTGAAGTAGATGGGCTTCTGGAAAAAACGCAATTAGGATTTCTTCAATAAAATGCTCTCCAAGTAAGTATTTTATTCTCATAGATTCATCTTCAAACGATTCAGAGAAGGGAAGTTCTGATAACCGAATATCCGCGCGCATCATATTTATTAAGTACTTTGTTCTAATAGATCCACTCTCAACCGGTTCAGAAGAGGAGTCTTCGTCCAAGAGGCCCTGCTTCACTAGATAAGGGATAGCCATAAGAAGCGCTGATAGCCGAATACCCCCGCGCATAACATTCCTGAGAATATAGGATATAAACATTACATTGATGCTGGCAGCTGCTACTCCTATTGCAGCACTCTCAATATATGCCTCGGAAATTTCCTCTTGATAGTCATTGAGCATTTCTTGCAGAGTTTCATTAATTTCAAACGCCATAATAGCAGGCAAGAAATCAGCCAGAGCCGTTTCAACTAATGGGATAGTAATGTTTGCAGTACCCTCATTGGCCCACAACGCACTAACTGACTCAAAACCCGCTTTTGTAAAATGACGGATATTCGCACCAAATCGAGCTATATAATCAAACATAGAGCATCCAAAACAATTATAAAGATCAAATTTTGAGCGAATAATAACGAATCCATCGTTTCATGTATATAAGATTTACAGAGTAACTGCGAATCAATGACTGTAACCTTCGCAATTACCCGGCATGAATGGTGCGTTTTAGAAAATTAAACGGACAATGGTTTCGCGTTAGCTTGAGAGTCACTGCCCTCAACAAGTCTTGAAACCACGCTTGTACCGCTTCGAGTTGTTAAATGGGCAACACTATAGGGCAGGGAAATCAGACTAAGAAAGGCACTGCAAGGCAGAAGAATAGCAGCAACTGTAGCAATTACCCCGCAAAAACTGCCGATATCCCATGCCTCGCGAGCAAGGGAAGATTGCCCCACTACTTTGGAAGCTCCCGCGGTCAAATAAGCACCAGCACAAATTAGAGTCGCCAGTGCGGCAACCGTGCCAGCCAGTGCTGTCGCTAATGCAAAAGCAAAGGGAGCATACAGTGGGGCCCCCACACTTAAAACAATATCCTTTGCACTTCTGTAAGGAGTAAAAAAACCAGGAACATATTGAGTATAAAAGGTTTTTCCTTCACTCCAAACTACATTTACCAATTGAAACAGGAAGCTCTCATTAGCCATAATTATATCCTTATAAAGATAGCACACGCTCATTTAAGAAAAGCACTGCGAAACTTTTCCCTACACCTCATATTAAACCAAGTTTTCTTCAAGCGTTAACCATTTTTTACCACGAATTTCAGGTCTGACTTCTTGCATGCGATTGTCACAGTCAACAAATACCACAATGGGTTGGTGTTGTTGACAGTTCTCTTCCGGCAGTTGAATGAAGGAAGCGATGATAATAATATCACCCGGGGTTACCAAATGGGCTGCAGCACCATTGACGCAAATCTCCGTTGAATTTTCTTCACCAGTAATTGCATAGGTCTCAAAGCGAGTACCCGCGGTTACATTCCAGACATTAACAGCCTCATTAGGTAAAATATTGGCAGCGATAAGTAACTCAGGGGCTATGGTTATACTTCCTTCATAATCCAAGTCGGCATGAGTGACTCGTGCACGATGGATTTTTGATTTCAACATTTTTCTATAAAACATGGCCTCAACCCGGAAAGCAACTAAAGGTTGTTAAAATGAATTTCCGGACACTATAATAGCATAGAGTGTATTTTACAAACAGCATACTCAGCAGACAGCCTCATTCACTGCAACAGGCTGTCTTGCGCAAGATTAATGTTTAGAAATTTCTTCCAGGGTTTCGCCTTTAATTCTTTCCTCAGGACAATTTACAGCAATATCGCCCAAAGAAAGAACGCCAGTTAGTTTTTTATCGTCATTTAATACCACTAAGCGGCGAATTTGATTTTCTCTCATATATTTGGAGGCTTTTCTAACATCATCATTTTCAAAACAATAGAATACCCCTTTGTGCATGACATTTTCCACAGGTGTGTTCAAATCTTTACCTGCAGCAAGCCCACAGATAACAATGTCTCTATCCGTTATGGTACCAATCAGTTTATCTGTTGCTCTATCACCAATGGGTAAAAAACCGGTGTCTAGTTCACGCATTTTTTTTGCAGCGTCGCTAAGGGTACTGGTTGCGAGTAAATATTCTGGATTTGGGGTCATGATTTCTTTTACGTCCATGATGCACTCCTTAATTAATCTGTTTTATCCTTCACTGCTTCATGATCGATTTAAATCAACATTAGTCATTTAGCTAATGCAAAAACGACCGTATCACTCTAATTATAACAATTTTTAGCCAAACTTAAAAAAATTAGCTTATTTGTTTTTTATTAAAAGGAAGATTTTTTGAAAAAATACCCTCTATTCTGAAGATAAAGGGTATTTAAAAAGAAATGTTTATAGCTGCGCTCTAGAAGAGGCATCCGGTTCAGGCCCTGATTTCTCTGCTTCAAGTAAGTTACTGCGTATCGCTTTAACCTCTTGCACTATCTTACTATCCGTGGCATAAAGACGATTCTTGTCGATGCCAAACAGACTTATGAAGCAATTGGCAATATTTTTTAACATTTTTATGGCCGCTTGGTAAAGAGTAGGCTCTGTAGATAAATCACCTTTAATGGCGTCATCCACTGACTCCCGGAACTTGGTTTTAAAATTCTCGACTCCCTCCGAAGTAGGGTCACCCCTCAGTAAAGATAGCGCCCCTGTTAAATCCTCATATAAGGTTTGAGCCGCTCTTTGAATAGCTCGCCCTCTAGTAGAAGTAACTTGAGGCAAAAGTTTTGTAATTTTCTGCTCATATTCATCTACAGCGCCCTGTGCTTTCACTAGGAAGTTCTGAATTTTTTCTTGCTCTTTACCACGTTTCTCCTCTTCAGCGCGTTTCTCCTCTTCAGCGCGTTTCTCCTCTTCAGCGCGTTTCTCTTCTTCAGCGCGTTTCTCTTCTTCAGCACGTTGCTCTTCTTCAGCGCGTCGCTCTTCTTCAGCACGTTGCTCTTCTTCAGCGCGTCGCTCTTCTTCAGCGCGTCGCTCTTCTTCAGCGCGTCGCTCTTCTTGACGAACACGTTCTTGCTGGCGATATACTTCTGCAGTTTGACGATGACTTTCTTTTTGTCTAAGTTCTCTCTCCAAATCCACTTCCCACTCTTTAAAATTATCATAGATTGGTCTTAACGCCTCTTCTTTATACGTCTGAAGAGTGGGCAGTTCTTTCTTATATTTTGAAAGATCCCCCATTTCACTGAGATAGCTCTGCATTGCTTCTCTCAATGCATCAATAGCTCCCTGCAAATCTCCTTTGCCTATTTTTTCTGTTGCCTCTTTCTCTTTTATTTCCATAGTTTCTTTAAGTGCGGTTAAACGCTCCAACTTAGACATGATTGCCTCCTAATATTTGCTCTATATCAATTTTAGTCATTTAACCTTAAGGAAAGCTGACGTATTTATTGCATTATTGTTGGTTTTTTGTAAAAAAGGTCTAAACAATAAATTTACTTAGCCACTATCTCTTCTTTAGATATCTCTCAGCAGGCTCATGAAAAAATTAGAATTTTTAGGCGTATCTAGGTACTATTAACTCCTCTATCGCAAATAAACGTTAAAAGGAGATAATCGATGTTGCGATTAAAACGAGGAATACTTGCTGTTCTCATGCTAGGCAGCAGTCCGTTATTCGCCGGTAGTATGGGGCCTGTATGTAGTCCGGGTACAGTCACAGTCCCTTGTGAATGGAGTGGCTGGGACTTTGGTGTTAAAGCACTCTACCTTAAACCTGCCTATGATGTGGATTATGGCTATGGTCCCTTTGCCACTGTCGATGGCATAACACGCCACTATATTGATACTGATCCTGATTGGCATTGGGGCTTCATGCTAGAAGCTTCTTACCGTTTTAGTACGGGTAATGACTTAAACCTAAACTGGTCTCATTGGGATGATAATCGAAACAATTACAGTTATGCAGGCGCCTTTGTATCGGGTTTCGCCGGTGCTTTATTTGGAACTACTCAGTTTGAGCCTGAATGGGATGCTGTCAACTTAGAATTCGGCCAGCATGTCGATTTTGGCGAATTTAAAGACATCCGCTTTCACGCCGGCGTACAATTTGCACATATCGAACACGAAACCAGAGCTTCTGGTTATTCAACCATCATACCAGCAACTTTACCCTTCTCTTTTACTATTGATAGTCAGTTTAATGGTTTTGGGCCACGTGTGGGTAGCGATATGACTTATAACATTGGCCATGGTCTTGCTATTTATGGTAAGGGGGCAGCCGCTATTCTGGTGGGTACTGGAAAATTTAATGCCGGTGTTACCGTACCTACCCTGGTTGGAATGGCCTCTAGTGGTTCAAAAACGACAATTGTTCCTGAATTGGAGACCAAACTGGGTGCTAAATACGGTTGGGTGATGACGCAAGGCACATTGACGCTGGATGCTGGGTGGATGCTCGTGCATTATTTCAATGCCAATCACTTTATGAGTGTCTTTGGTACCCGAAATGAGTCTGGTTTTGCTCTACAAGGGCCTTATGTGGGTTTAAACTGGCTTAGTACGGTCTAACTAGTGGAAAAAAGTTCATCCTTCCATGCTCAAACCTTGTACTGAAAGGTATCGCGCTTAAAAGGAAGCGCAGTACGTAAGCAGTATAAAATCTTTAAACCAGGAGATCCTTCAAGCGACGATGTCGCTTAAAGGATGACAGTAATTTGTGCAGCTATCTATTACATTTCAAAATGCCTATTTTAAATTCTATTCTATACTTAAATAAAAACTACCACAGGACGTCATTTGAAAATGAAATTTCTCTGTCTAGCCTGTTGTTTTTTTTGCAGTTTTTGTCTTGCAGACACTCCTAAGGTGACTATTGGATCACCTCTTTTCGATCCGCCTTATATTATCACCTCAACCTCGGTTATACAGGGGTTTGATATCGATTTAATGAATACAATTTGCTCAAGACTTCAATGGGAATGTCAATATAAACCCCTCAAATTTGTTGATCTTCTTGCTGCAGTTCGTAATAATCAGGTGGATCTCGCTATTGGATCCATTGTTATTACGCCTGAGAGGATGCAGGAATTTATTTTTAGCACTCCTTATTTACCTTGTGATGGGGGTTTTACTGTACTAAAAAACAGTGCAATTAATAATCTTAACGATTTGCAAGGGAAGCGCATTGGCGTCCTACGTGCACGTGAATATTATCCATATTTATCTGAAAATTTTATTAACCAATTTACAATCGTACCTTACAGCAACTATCAAGATCTCTTTCTTGATCTTAAAAGCGGCAAAATTGATGCGGTATTTGGTAATTATTTTAGTACCTTGTATTTGGCTCATCAGTATCCGGATGACGTTAAAGTTCTTAAAGAACATTTTCAAGTTGGAGAAGGATTAGGTATCGTTGCTTCACCGGTCAATCAAGAAAAAATTGATCAAATTAATAAAGTAATTTTACAACTTCAGGCCGATGGAACTTTTGTTGGGCTATACAATTATAATTTTGAATTTTTTACACAGCAGCCAATTATTCGCAATTAAGCAGATGCCTTTAACTTCCAGCGCTTGTGAAGCCAGTGCCACTGTTCTGGGTGCGCTAGAATAATGCGCTCCAATGCTTGATTATAAGCAAGCGTATTTTGATAAATAGACTCTTGTGTCGTCTCATAATCTTTCCAGTAGATGGGCTCATGAAACTCAAGGACATGTTTGCCGTTTGGCAGACGATAACCTGCTGCAGGGACTACAGGAACACCTGTATGACGTGCAAAGCTGGCTAAGCTACGATAAGTGCCGGCTTTTTTGCCAAAAAACTCGACTGCCACGCCATCACGATTCACAAGAGAGGCGTGCTGATCTAACACAAAAACAACAGCGTGATTTTGATCCAGGGCTTGGCAAACCTGCTCTAATGAGTTCTTCTTGGGAATAACATTTAAACCGGCCCGATAATAGCGGCGAAACAGAAATTGCTCAAGCACCTTATTTCCTAATGTACGACGGATAAAATGAAATTGACCTTTAAATTCTTTAAAATTCAATATTCCACCGAGTGGGGCAAACTCCCAGTTGCCAAAATGTCCTGTTAAAATTAAAACCCCTCTCTCTTCTGCGACAATATCCAGCAATCGTTGATAACCCCGAACCTCTACGCGCTCCCGCAGTTTTTTTTCACTGATGAAGCGTAACTGGATAATCTCTTTAATTGAAGTTGCCATGTGCGAGTAGAATGCCTTTGCCAAGCGTTCTTTTTGCAAAGCGGTTAAACTCTCCCCAAAAACTTGGTTAATATTTGCACGAATAATGCCACGCCGATAGGGAATAAACCGATACAGGAATCGTCCTATCAGCGAAATACGCAACTTTTCTATTTTAGTATTTAGTTCAGTCACAGGCTTTTATCACTATAGAAGCATTCATGCTGGCAAATCCGCGATTAATCATTAACGCTGTTTTTGCCTTGTCTAAATAACGATGTTCTGCCTTAATATTTAACTGCTCACAAGCAGGTGCAGCCTGTGTAAAATTGGCAATACCTGGCACACATTTATGTGTCAGTGCATAACTTGTTAATACCGCATCAATAATACCAGAAGCACAAATAGTGTGTCCCATTGCCCATTTAAAAGCAGTCACCGGAACATTGGCAAACACAGCATGAATGGCTTTCGCTTCACTGTTATCAGATTTTACATTGCCATTACCGTGAGCCACGACCAAATCAATCTCATCAGGATTTATATTTTGGTCATCTAAAGTGCGTTTTATTAAGCTCGCTAACTCTTCACCATCCGCGTCAAGGGAAAATAAACCTGTTGCCTCACTTGCTGAAATACCGCCTGCGATTTCGCCAAAACAACGCGCTGAGCGGGCATGAACACTTTCTTCACTTTCCAATACTATTGCTGCAGCACCCTCAGCTAACACAGTACCATCATGTTCTTTGTCGAAAGGTTTTAAATGCCGATCGCTTAGTACCCCCAGTTTCTCATAGTAAAAAAGCGCTTGCGGTTCGATACTGATGTCATAGCCCACAACAATTGCTCTATCAGCCTGTCCCAGAGCAATCGCATGATAAGCTTCAATTAGCGCCTGTGTACCGCCTACAGCATGATTGGTCACATTATGATTAGGACCTTTGAAACCGTAGGTAATCCCTGTGTAAGCCAGTACATTATTAGGTAAAATACGTAATAACCACATAGGATGAACTTCATTAAAGAGTTCATCAGCAAACGTTTTCATATCTCCCTGCGTTTTGGCCAATAAAGGTAAAAAATCTTCCTGCTGAAAATATTTATTACCCGGAGAGCCCACATAGATAGCTGTTCTATCATTAAAATACTCCGTCATTTCCGGAGTTAAAGTAGTGCGGTAATCCATTAATTGACTATGATTGACTGCCTGTACTGCAGCATTGATCCCTATTACATCCTGTCGGGAAATTACTTTTATTAATTTACGATCAGGAAGCATTTTTGCCGGCTGAAAATTTTTAAGTTCGCCGCCTAAGCGATGTGACCATGAAGACAAATCCCATTGCTTAATTTCATCAATGCCAGTCTGACCCTTTAAAATGGCTTCCCAGGTGCTATCAGCTGTCTCACCACATGCTGTTACTGCACTTAATCCGGTCATAAAAACGCGATTGGAGTTTTTCATTAACTCGCTCCTCCAAACTCAGGGTGCTTAAATAATAAACAACTATTGGAGCCACCAAAACCAAATGAATTTGAGAGGACAACCCCTAAGGATTTTTCCCGAGGACCATCAACGACATAATCCAAATCACACTCAGGATCTACTGTCGTTAAATTTGCGGTTGGCGGAATGTGTGCATGCTGGATACTTAAAACTGACAGCACTGCTTCGAGAGCGCCAGCGGCCGCAATTAAATGTCCTGTCTGGCTTTTTGTCGAACTCACAGGAAGTTGTTTAGCATAGTCTTTAAATACTGCTTTTATCGCATTGGTTTCACTTAAATCATTCATCTTGGTTGATGTGCCATGGGCATTAACGTAATCCACATCTCGAGCAGTCACTTGAGCATCCTCCAACGCTCGTTGAATCGCCTGAATGGCACCATCCCCATTTGGATGAGAATCAGTGATGCGATAAGAACTTAGAGAATTACCCTCACCAGCCAACTCCGCATAAATTTTTGCACCACGCGCTTTTGCTTTGCTCCATTCTTCAAGAATTAAAAATGCAGCACCCTCACCAAGCACAAAACCATTACGCGTTTTATCAAAAGGCCTGCTTGCCGTTGCCGGTGTTTCATTGTAAGTGGATAAAGCACCCAACAAGCAAAAACTGGATAAGCCAAGGGGATTAATCATTGAGTCGAAACCACCTGCCAGCATAAAATCTGCTTCGCCTCGGCGAATAACCTGCATGGCTAGTCCCAGAGCCTGCCCTCCTGACGCACAAGCAGTGTGTACCGAGGATGCATAACCTTTGATTCCAAACTGCTGAATTAGCAAAGAAAGACCTGAGTTAGAAGTGGTCTTACCAAAATCAACTAAATGGTAAAAATCTCGTGCTTTTTCTTGCAAGACTTGCCAATTAACGACTCCATCAGCAGCACAAGTGTTTTGAAAGCGTTGTAAATAGCTAAATTCAGCAGTCATCATACCGCTACCAGTTACCACGCCCCAGCGAGAAGCGGTTTGCAGAGAAGGAGTAATACCTGCATCATCAAAAGCTTGATAAGCAGCCTCCAGTGCATATTGGGTAAACGGCATGGCAAAACGATTGTGTTTGCCTTTTATACAGGGATTAAGTTGAAATCCTTTCACTTCTGCAGCAATGCGAGTGGGGAAACCGCTGGCATCAAAATGCCTGATTCCAGCAATTCCTGACTGGCCTGCCATTAGATTCTGCCAGGTAGAACTAACATCATTGCCCAGGGGTGAAACAATACCCAACCCTGTAATTGCCACTCGTCTTTTGTTCATAATTAGCAACCTTTTGCAGTCATAACTAACTCTAAAACGCAGACGCGCTTACCTTCGACCTCGCTGCGATAACTTAAAATTAATTGTTGGTCATCCTGCTGTTTGACCTTCACATAGCAGGTAACAATATCACCCGGGTAAATAAATTCATTCATTTTTATTTTACGCAGCTCACTAATTTGATACGTGGTAGCAAACTGTGCTTGAACCAGAAACTCGCGCGCCAAATTAAGCTTGCATTCCAATAAAACAGTCATTGGCAGTACCGGTTTTCTGGGAAAATGATCAGGAAAAAAAGGAGCTGCTCGAGTGATATTTTTTTCAGCAACTAATGAAATACCAGGTTCTGAGGCTAAAATTTTATCGAAAGACAGTTTTGGAATACGAGGAGTCAGGTCGATATCTATCGTTTCTTGTGGTGAATGAGCGTCTGGTGACCACTCTCCAGGCCGATAAATTTCCTGGAATTGACGACGCACCTCTTGTTCATCAATAAATTCATCCATTGATAGCAATGGACCCAAAGCGCCATCCACCCGAAATACAATTTCCCTGTTGATGCGGGCAATGCTGTGATACTGTACCGCAGTATCATCAAGTCTTTCTATAAATGATTCTAATTCAAGAGTTTCACCAACATAAGCAGCACGATAAACACGCGCGCTAGCGACTACTCCAGCTACTGGACGCAAGCTAAATTGGTTAAAAGACATTACATTCCATGCAGCCAATTGGCCTAGCGTTTCCCCTATTAAAGAAGGGATAAAACACAACCGGCCAGTTTCATCGTAGCATAAATAAGCATCATCCTGTGTTACATGCTTTATCCCTCGGATGGATTCACCCGGAGATAACTGCAGAATTCTATCGACAAATAAAAACCGCATCAGGCTGGTGTTTCACAAGTTTTTTGTTCATTTACAGCGGCCACAACCAATTTACAGAATGTTTCGACAGTAAACAGTGTAGGAATTTCATTGACTTTCAGGTTTGCCTTGAAGTAATCAGCCGGCACTTCACTTAAATAATTTCTGAGCGCTTGCATGCCTTTAGGAGTCAGTATGCCCCCTTTTTCAAACTCATCTTCAGCCAAATCACCACGGGCATTTTTCTCAAGTTGACCCCGAGGTATTTTAATACTGAATTCTTTTTCAAGCTGAAAAACTAAATCAAGAAAATCAATTGATTCAGCACCTAAATCGGCTATCAATCGACTATTTAGAGAAATTTCTTCTTCATCAATAACCAAAACATCAGCGATAATTTCCCTTACCTTAGGGTACACGCTTTCTACATTCATTTTTCTTCCTCAGAACTCAACTGGTTTTCAAAATCGGGAAGTATATCATAAATTTTTGACAGACAGCTACGATAATAAAGTAAATCCAGGGTAAATATTTCTTATTTTTTGCTCATTTTGCCTTGCTTGCTCCTGCATGAACATGCAACAGAATTGATAGTATTTATTGATAAATGAGAGAGAATAAATTCTCTTTAATTGATGATTAGAGTTCACGTAATGAATTCAGGTGCCTAAACAGAAAAGCAAACCACGCCGATTTTTCGCTCTTCATCCTGATGACTATAAAAAAATATCATTATCTTTTATACTTTTCCCCTGGATAAAAAGTTTAAATGCTTTTCTTAATGAGTAGTGGAAATAATGCAAAAAATTAGAAAAATAATTGTCTTATCTGTTCTTATTGTTTTACCTCTTTCCCTTGCATATTCTTTCACAACCACTGACGTTCACCCCCACGCGACAGACGTTAATCAAAATCAAGAGTTTCGTGATATGGTCATTGCCCATATTCGTTCTGTTGCCAATCATCGCATTTTTCACACCCCGATTGCAGAAACCTCACTGGATAAGCTTTGGAATACCTCCTACCAGATACCTAACTGGAGTACTGACATAGGTATTTATTATCAAGGTACCCAAATTGGTCGAGCCAGCGTTCAGGGTCCCAATTTACCCCAGGTTTTGCAATCGGCTACTGAACATGCTTTAAAAAATACAAACTTAAAACCAATAACGGCTAAAGAATTAGAACAATTCCGCTTTAAGGTAAATTTTGACTATTACCCTACGCAAACCTATGCCTTTATTGAATATTTAAAAAGGGGATTAGAACTATTGGGAAATCGCGTGGCCGTAAGACGTTTAGAGGTGCCTTTGATCAAAGAACAAATAGCCAATAGTCAACATTATTTGCTTAATGTAATGCATCCCTCTCTATATGGATTTTTTAAGTTTTATGACGCGGGACAGGATAAACAAGAAAAGCGGCTACGTACCATTTATAGTGCTTCCAGTTTGTATACTCTCATGAAACTTTATCAATATAACCATGACCCGATACTGGAAAAAAATTTCAAACCTATTGCTAAATTTATAGTCTCCATGCAGGTACCTTCTGGTCCTCATGCAGGAGGATTTTATTACTCTTTTAATCCTGTAACATCCAAAAAACAATGCCGTGTTGTTGTGGGGACAACCTCCAAAACCATTTTTACGCTTTTAGAACTGTATCATTTTTATAATGATGATAGCTATCTCGCTACTGCTAAAAAGGCAGGTGATTGGTTATTAACCATGATAAAACCTGATGGCAATGTATCACCTATTGCCAAATGTGAAGGAACAGATTGGCATGTTTACGATAGATATTCTTTCCTTTACTCAGGCCAGGTCCTTTCAGCACTTTCACGCTTGTATGCCATTACCAAGGATCAACGTTATTATAAGGGCGCGACAAAAATTGCCAATCATTTTAAAGAAGAGGTTAAGCAACAAGGCGCCTTTGTTGGCGATGATTTTCGACCCAAGAATTCTATTTCTACCAGCTGGGTTCTCATGGCAATGATTGACTATGCCAAAATTAATAATGAGGCGGTTTATCGACGCATTATTCAAGAAACCGCTGCAAAAATATTGTCGCTGCAAATCACCAATAAACATGATGCTTACACTTATGGACGCTATCGTGATGCTATTACTCCTAGCGGCAATGGTTGGATTAATGAAGTGATGGGGGTTCTTTATGACTTTTGTCAAAACGAGCATTTAAACAATTGTGATCAGTATCGTCAGCCCATGTTATTAACTACTCGTTGGCTATTACAAAATGCCTATACCAAGGCCAACACCTATGATGTCAAAAATCCGGAACGAGCCATAGGGGGGTTCATTACCAATTTTAGCAGTCAAACTGTACGTACCGATGCTGTTTGCCATGGTGTAAATAGTTTGCTTAGCTTGTTAGCTATGGTAGGGGACACCAAAGAACCCTTATTGGTAGTTCCCGAAAGACCTTTTGCCGAAATTTTACCCTCCTTAAGGGCAGGCAGACTCACGTGAGTTCGACAGAACATTTAAGTGATTGATAGTTGCTCTTTCTGGGGCCCCGGTTTATTTACCGCGGCACCCAACCCACCAAATGTTATATATTTGACCAGTTTATGATAAAATTATTCACCTTTATTTAAATTTGCATTCTCTTATGGCTCAAATTATCGATTTATTCAATTTAATACCCGCTACACGCTCCTTATTGGCCAACCTTTTAATTGCGAATAAAAACAAAACTACGTTTGCGAAAGGTTCTCATTGGGTTAATGACGAGGAAATTATTCTTAGTCATCGTATCATCATGCACTTAAACTCCAACGCCACCAAAAATGTCTATGAAGTTCTTGATGACAATCTTTACGGCAAAGGGTGTTTTGGCGAACTTTATTTAAGTTTAGTCACGCTGGTGTTTGAAGAAAACACATTAATTGCCAAAATTAGGCCGGAAGAAAAACAACGTCTGGTCAAGGCACAACCTTTAAAATATGTTTCCAAAGAACAAGCCGAAAGAGAGGTTAGTAATTTAACCACCTTGGGATTTTTTCATTGTAAACCACTGACTATCGACGATGCACAAAGTTATATTACCATGCGTAAACTACCTGGTGTGCCTCTTAAGGTATTAATTGAAGCGAATCAGCTCACTATTCAGCAAAGATATAACTTAACCTGTATTTTAGTGCAAACCTATAAAGAGCAAATCATGGAGAAAGGTTTAATCCATCGTGATATTAATCCCGGAAATATTTTAATCAATGAGCAATTTGTTACCCATTTTGTCGATGCGGCATTTGCAATTCCTAAGGGATATGATGATTCTAGAGACCACCATGGCGCTATTCCTTATGCAGCCCCTGAATGCTATTCACTCTATGAGAACAGCACGGTTAAAACAGACATCTATGCCCTGGCTCGAGTGCTCATGCTTGTCTGGGGGGATGATATGTTTGGCAATCCCGATTTTCGTCCAACCGATGTGATTTGGACTGCCAAACACCCTTCTTTTGCCACCTTATTCTCACGCATGGATGAAATTCCGACGTGTCATGAGGAAATTCGGTCCCTGCTACGTAGCATGATGCATGAAGACGCGTTTGAAAGAGCCGACCTTACCCAAATTTTCACAACTTTAGACGGGTTAGCCAACCAATTAACTCCTATAGCTAATCCTGACAAAACTACCTTTGTAAGTTCTGTCAATTCTGCAGCCCCAGTAAAGGTAGATAGCGAAAGCAATGAGACTCCATCTGAACTTTCAAATCCTAATGTTAACAACTATTATACTGAAGATGATGAGGAAGGCTATAATGCCTATTACGGCTTTACTTAAAGAGCACGCAAGATAACTTGCATGCTTCCCCTTATCCAACTCGACTATAACCTGCATCTACAAATAGAGTATGAGCATTAATCATTTTTGCTTCCGGCAAACAGAGAAGATAAATGGCATCTGCTACATGTTCTGGCGTGAGAGGCTCGGCCGATAAAGCATGAGCATGATATTCATCCAATAATTGCTGGCGGTTAGGAAAGTGCTTTAATGCATCCGTATCAACCACACCTGCTGAAACTGTATTCACAGTAATGCCAAATTCTGCTAATTCAAGACTTAAAGAACGAACCAGCGCTTCCAGAGCAGCTTTGGAGGCACCAATAAAGGCATAATTGGGAATTGCCCGATGTGAGCCTAAGCTTGATAGAGCAATAACACGGCTTTGAGGTGGCATTAATTCACGTCCCTCAACTACCAAGTGATTTAGAGCCAAAGCATTGGTCTCCAAACACCAACGCCAATGTTTGGTCGACATTTTTAACGCGGGCTTTAAAACACCACTAGCCGCATTACTGATTAAAAAATGAAGTGCTGAGAAATGTTCTCGAAATTGCGCAAACATTTCTTTTACTGACTGGTGATCCGCAACGTTCGCCTGCAAGGCGACCGCTTTGCGTCCCAGTTGCTGAATGTCTTCAATCAAATGTTGAGCTTCGTCTGAACTATTATAATAAACAATTGCAATGTCGCTGCCAGCTTGTGCTAATTTTAAAGCAGTCGCTTTACCAATACCCCGCGCTCCGCCGGTTATCAATGCCACTTTGTTAGCAAATACACCACTCATTTAACCTTTTCCTCTGGGTAAAAAAGCATCAAAACTACAGTGAATAATATTATCTGTCAATGCTAGATAACGTCCATCTGGCAAGATCATACCTTGTATGATACTTCAACACTCAAACCTTGAGTAAATATTGTCATCTTGCCTTGAGCAATGTGAGGGAGGATATCCTTGCTTAAATGGCATTTCCAATGTTTTTCTTTTGAAGTATTCTTGTCTCCCCGACACTAACTTTGTACCATCAGCAAACACTATTAAAAGGCATTGTTGTTAATGAAACACTCTTGGTTAAAAACGGTTTTTCCCATTGCCGCTATTTTTTCATTTCGTATGCTTGGTTTGTTCATGCTGATTCCAGTGTTTACCGTGTTTGCTGGTAAACTTGAAGGGGCAACCCCTACCTTAATTGGTTTTGCCTTGGGAAGTTATGGCTTAAGTCAGGGGTTGCTGCAAATGCCCTTTGGCATGCTTTCCGATCGGTTTGGTCGTAAATCAATACTCACGATAGGTTTGGTTATTTTTGCTTGTGGCAGTTTAATCGGCGCATTAAGCCAGTCAATTTATACAATGATAGTTGCAAGAATTCTGCAGGGTACAGGCGCAATTGGTAGCGTGCTTATTGCGCTTATGGCTGATTTAACACCGGATGAATATCGGACAAGAGCCATGGCTGTGATTGGTATGACTATTGGTTTGTCATTTAGTTTAGCCATGGTTGTCAGTCCTGCTATTACTACCCATTTTGGTCTAGCCGGCATTTTTTATTTAACCACAGTCCTTGCTTTCATGGGGCTTTATTTATTGCATTTTGTGATACCAACACCTCGAAAAGAAAGTTTCCATGTTGACAGTGAAGCCAATCCATCTCTTCTTAAAACAGTATTGGCTAATCCACATTTACAACGCTTAAATCTGGGAATATTTTTTCAACATTTTATTTTAACAGCGACCTTTTTTGTGATTCCCCTCCTTCTGCAGCAACACATTAATCAAAAACAGTTATATCAGCAGTGGCATTTTTATTTACCATTAATGGTTTTCTCGTTTATTTTCATGATTCCTTTTATCCTGCTGGCCGAAAAAAAGCGGAAAATGAAATCTGTTTTTATCAGCTCTGTGATGACAGTTAGTCTAATGCAACTCTTTTTAGCCTTTATGAATCAACAGTGGCTTGGTTTATGGATTGTAATGTTTTTTTATTTTATTGCCTTCAATATTCTTGAAGCGACTCTACCTTCCTTAATTTCCAAACAATCTGAAGCCACTAGCAAAGGAACAGCTATGGGAGTCTATTCCAGCAGTCAATTCTTAGGGATTTTTGCAGGTGGTGCTCTTGCTGGAGTTCTTTATCAGCTGGGTGGGAGTATGCTGATATTTATTGTGAATGCTTCTTTAGGTGTAATCTGGTTTATCATTGCCTTATTTATGAAGCCTGACGTTTATTTATCAACATTGATCTTAACTTACCCTACAAACATCAAAGATACACAACAGCTATTGGATTTATTAAAAAACTTGCAGGGAGTGCGTGATGTAACCATTTCTCAAGCTGAACAAGTTATCTACTTGCGTGTTGATAAGTCTTCCTATCAAGAGGGAAGTGCCGTAAAACTTTTACAGCAAATCACAAGTTAACGTTAAAGGTTAAGGTTTCAATAACGGATGGATCATAATCCGGTGAAACTTATCTCACCCACGCCTACGCAATCGCTTTCAGATTAGTTATAATTCTGCTCTAACTTTCGCATACAGGAGAATAAGCATGGCACGTGGCATTAATAAAGTAATTCTAATAGGCAATGTCGGTGTAGATCCCGATGTTCGATATATGCCTAATGGCAATGCCGTAACAACAATATCGCTTGCAACTAGTGAAACATGGAAAGATAAGCAAACAGGCGATAAACAGGAACGTACAGAATGGCACCGCGTGGTTTGCTTTAACCGCTTAGGTGAAATAGCTGGTGAATATGTTCGCAAGGGTTCTAAACTTTATATTGAAGGCAGTTTACGTACTAGAAAATGGCAGGATCAACAGGGACAAGATCGCTACACTACAGAAATTGTAGCGAATGACATTCAAATGCTGGATGCCAAGTCTGGTTCTTCAGGTTTTGACGAGATGCCAACCGCAGCTGGAGCACCAATGAATCAAGGCATGAGTCGTAAACCACAAGCTACCCAGGCACCTCAGGGAGCATTTGAAGAATTGGATGATGATATTCCATTTTAAAATCTCAGAAAGATTTTAGCCTCACTTAAACATCCTTGTTACCTTGATGATTTTATGAGCATCAAGGTAACCTTCTTGTAATGCTCTAATTGTTATTATTTTATTGTTAATTGAATATTTTCTATTTGTTTCAATGTTCCGCTCCCTAATTTGGGGGTAAAAAAGCCTCGCTGGACTCTGAACAATCTACCTAAATTTGTAGATTTATTTAAACATTCCTCTATTAATTTTTGTTGAGACTCTAAAGGGGCTGCTTTTATATAGCTAACAATATTTTCCTTCTGCCCAGCAAGTGCTTTAAAAATAGAGGGCGCAACAAATTTTTTTGTCTGTAACAAAGCTACTAAACCTTGAGCGCTAGTGCTTTGTTTAAGAATTTCCTTAACTTCTTCATCCTGCATTATTTCTGTTGGGGAAAGAGTTGTCAGAAAACTGAATGGATCGTTAATATTATCAGGATTATAGGTTTCCAGATTAGGATCTGTTGCCTTATGATAACAGGTTTTACCAGGGTGACGGATAGAACTATAAATTCCTATTTTCCTATCCGTGGAATGAACTATGCCCGCTTTAATTTTCTCCCTTACTAAATGAACTTCAATTTCTTCTAACATATCCTGACATTGCTTTTCCTGCCCAGGCAAGATATAGAGGGTGAATTGCATCCCGTCAAAAAATCTTAACGCATTCTCAACCTTTTGTTTTCTTCGCTCTATTAAGCATTCGTATGTGTGCATTATACGAGTAAATAGCATTTCTTTATTGGGATTTAGAAGATAAAAAAAGTGAAGCAATTTATTATAATATTTTTGTACAGCAGCAATTAAGCGCCATTGACTATAACTGTAACTTTTTAACTCCTGTGATAATTTATAATATTTACTACTTAAGAAATTTATATCTTGTGAATTGAAATTATGTTGAAGCTGTTTATACTCACGCTCCAATTCGTCTAATTTTCTCTGTCTATCATTTTTAAATTTTTCAATAGCGTTATAATTTGTCACCTTAAAGAGTGTATTTTTTTGACAAAGAATAGGGAAAATTATATCCCAGGCTTTATTCAAATCATCGGAGTGAATACTAAGACGCGCTTTCCAATTAGTATCAACTTTTCTATATAAAGGAGTTTTTAGCAAGTTACGAGGACGAAAATAAATAAAACTGGAGCCATTGAAAGATCTAATAAGAATATATTTTTTATTGAAGTTACTTTCAAGAGGAATTAAAGCTTCTGGATTGATAAGTTCAGAGTATTTCATCATAAATTAAATTTATTATAGTGCGCGCCATTTTAGCAAATTGCCCATAACTCATGCACCAATTTAATTTCAACGTCTAAAACCTAATAGAAAAACAACTGCTATGTTACGATTAACAAAAAGCCCGCTTAAAGCGGGCTTTTTGTTAATCAAGGCGTTACTCTTCAGCTTGTTCTTCCATGGGCCTATCAACCAATTCCACGATAGCCATAGGAGCGTTATCGCCAGGACGATAGCCGCATTTTAGAACTCTGACATAACCACCCGGACGCTCTACATAGCGAGGACCTAAAGTCGTGAATAATTTTCCGACAGCACTTTTTGAGCGTAATCGATCAAAGACATAACGTCTTGAAGCAACAGAATCCTTTTTACTAACAGTGATAAGAGGCTCAATGTAGCGACGCAGTTCTTTTGCTTTGGGCAATGTTGTTTTAATCAATTCATGCTCAATTAACGATGTACACATATTTGAAAACATCGCCTTTCTATGGCTACTTGTGCGGCTAAAACTACGGCCTGAATTACGGTGACGCATGACAAACTCCTAAATATTACTCGCCAAGATTTGCTGGCGGCCAATTTTCAAGCTTCATTCCCAAAGATAAAGAACGTGAAGCAAGTACGTCTTTAATTTCAGTGAGAGATTTTTTTCCTAAATTTGGTGTTTTTAACAGTTCATTTTCAGTCTTTTGAACCAGATCACCAATATAATAGATATTTTCTGCTTTTAAACAGTTAGCGGAACGTACAGTAAGTTCCAGATCATCAACTGGTCTTAGCAAGATAGGATCGAAATCATTTCTTTCCTTATTATCAGTACGCGATTCTTCAAACTTCATGTCAACAAAAGCATGTAACTGACGTTGCAAAATAGAGGCAGAAATACGAATAGCCTCTTCAGGATCAAGAGTACCATCAGTCTCTAAATCAATGGTTAACTTGTCCAAATCTGTTCTATTTTCAACACGGGCGCTATCAACAAAGTAAGCAACTTTTTTAACTGGTGAAAAGGTATTATCAAGTTTCAATTTACCAACAGATTTTTGTTCAATTTCCTCATCAAAATTTCTAACGAATGAGTCTGTTGAATGAAATCCTACACCTTTTTCAACCTTCAAGGTCATGTTCAACTTACCATTTTCATTGAGTGTAGCGATGACTAACTCAGGATTAATAATCTCCTGACCATGAGTTAATTGAATATCACCAGCCGTTACCTGACATGGACCTTGCTTACTTAAAGTTAATAGTGCTTCCTTTCCAGTGGTAATTTTAATAGCCACCTGCTTTAAGTTTAAGAGGATATCAACAACATCCTCTTGAACACCTTCGATGGTGCTGTATTCATGCAGTACGCCATCAATAGTTACTTCAGTAATTGCATAACCGGGCATAGATGATAAGAGAATTCGTCTCAACGCATTACCGAGGGTATGACCATAGCCACGCTCTAAAGGCTCAAGAACGACTCGTGAGTGGTAAGGCGACTTAGCATCTACTTTAAGTACAGATGGCGTCATCATTTCTTGTATATCCATTCGGTTTGTCTCCGAGCTTACTTAGAGTAAAGTTCTACAACTAAATTAACATTATAATAGGTGGATAAATCATTCAGTGTTGGTACAGTTGAAAAAGTGCCTTTGAAAGTACTTGAATCAACCGTTAACCAATCACAAGAAGCACGCTGCTCAGATAGCGCAACAGCAGCTTGAATTCGACCTTGCCCTTTAGCCTTTTGACGTATAGAAACGACATCACCAGGCTTGACCAGGTAAGAAGGAATGTTAACCACCTGATCATTAACCAATATTGCTTTATGTGCAACTAACTGTCTGGCTTCAGCACGAGTACTGGCAAAACCCATTCTGTAAACAACATTATCAAGGCGTCTTTCAAGAAGAACCATTAAATTCTCGCCAGTAGATCCTGGTTGTCTAGCTGCCTTTTTATAATAGTTATGAAATTGTTTTTCCAGAATGCCATAAAGGCGTCTGATTTTTTGTTTTTCACGTAATTGCACACCGTAGTCACTAAGGCGAGGTTTATTGGCACCATGCTGCCCTGGCAGCTTTTCAGACTTACACTTTAATTTGTGGTCACGAACACCACTTTTCAAGAATAAATCAGTGCCTTCTCTACGTGACAATTTACATTTTGGACCAAGGTATCTAGCCATTAAAAACTCCTGAACTTATACACGACGTTTTTTGGGTGGCTTACATCCATTATGAGGTATGCCAGTTACATCGGTTATTTCTACAATTTTAAAATCCTGCGAAATCAGCTCACGAATGGTTGATTCACGACCTGGCCCAGGACCATCAATAAATACAGCCACAGATTTCATACCATATTCTTTTGCAACAGCAGATGCTTTTTCAGTTGCAACCTGAGCAGCATACGGGGTACTTTTTCTTGAGCCGCGGAAACCGGAACCACCCGCAGTAGCCCAGCATAAGGCGTTACCTTGGCGGTCAGTAAAAGTAACAATGGTATTATTAAAAGAAGCATGAACATGAACTATACCGTCTGATACAATTCGTTTTATCTTCTTTCTAGCTTTTTGCTGCTTTGCCTTATTTATAGCCATCTTGTTTTCCTACATATAATTAGATATTGCTAGTTTTACGTCGACCTTTTCGAGTACGCGCATTGGTTTTTGTGCGCTGTCCTCTTAATGGCAAACCACGACGATGACGAAGACCGCGATAGCAGCCAAGGTCCATGAGCCGCTTAATATTCATATTAACAGTACGACGTAAATCACCTTCAACAGTCATTTTGGCAATTTCTGCGCGTAAAGCCTCAAGCTTTTCCTCTGGTAATTGCGATACCTTTGTTGCCGTATCAATACCTACAGTTTTGCATAAATCCGCTGCTGTTGTTTTGCCAATTCCATAAATCGATGTAAGGGCTATCACGATATGTTTGTGATCCGGTATATTAACACCTGCAATACGAGCCATTAGTCTCTCCGAACGTTATTTTTTGCTCTGTCAGAAAGGGACAGAAGAATACTATTATAATGAACTAAAATCAAGCAAGGATTTTATCCCTGCTTTTGCTTATGCCTTGCATCTTTGCATATAACGCGGATAGTTCCATTACGCTTAATAATTTTACAGTTACGACAGAGTCGTTTTACTGATGCTCTAACTTTCATTAAAAACTCCGATAATAATCATAAAAGACCAGGCAACTTGGTCCCTCTAAAATTGGCTTTTTTCATCAAAGAATCATACTGTTGTGTCATAAGATGAGCTTGTACTTGAGCTACAAAGTCCATAATTACAACAACGATGATTAACAATGATGTTCCACCAAAATAAAAAGACACATGCCAGGTATACATTAAAATCTGTGGTAATAAGCACACTAACACTAGATATATTGCACCAACAAGTGTTAACCGTGTCATAACCAAATCAATATAACGAGTCGTTTGCTCACCGGGACGTATACCAGGAATATAAGCCCCTGATTTCTTTAAATTATCAGCCGTATCTTTGGGATTAAATACCAAGGCCGCATAAAAGAAAGCAAAAAACAAAATAGCAGCAGCATAAATAATCAAGTAAAGAGGTTGTCCTGGAGAAAGCGCCATACCAATATCCGCTAACCAATCCATTCCTTTACCTTTCGCAAAAAATTGCGCGAGAGTTGCCGGTAACAAAATTATACTTGATGCAAATATTGGTGGTATAACGCCAGACATATTAATTTTTAACGGCAAATGACTGGTCTGTGCTGCATATACTTTACGGCCGTGAGTGCGCTGCGCATAGTTAACGCGTATGCGACGCTGTGCCCTTTCCATAAAGACAACAAATCCCGTAACCAATACTACAATCACCCCAACCAACAATAGGGTAAGTGCCTGCATTTGTCCTTCCTTTACTTGCTGAAAAACTGATGCAATAGCATGTGGCATACTGGAAACAATTCCAGAAAATATAATTAAGGATATTCCATTACCAACACCTTTCTCAGTAATTTGCTCACCAAGCCACATTAAAAACATGGTGCCTGTTACTAAAGTAACAACAGCAGTAAAATAGAAAAATATATCCGCATGTAATGCTATTTGTTGGCCTGCAAGCCATCTAGCCATTCCTAATGATTGGAATATAGCCAAAACCAAAGTCAAATAACGGGTATACTGATTGATTTTTCTTCGTCCTGACTCACCTTCTTTTTTCAATTGCTCCAATTTAGGTGAAACAACTGAAAATAACTGTATAATAATCGAGGCAGAAATATAGGGCATAATTCCTATTGCAAATACAGTGACACGCGATAGAGCACCTCCAGAAAACATGTTGAACAAACCAAAAATTGTATTTTGTTGCTCACCGAAAAAATTAGCCAATTTCTGAGGATCCAATCCGGGCACCGGAATATGCGCACCTAGTCTGTAGACTAAAATTCCTATAATAACGAATAACAACCGCGATTTTAATTCCGCCAATCCGCCACGAGATTGGCTTGATATTTGCTTTTGGTTATTCATAGTTACTCTTCAATACTGCCACCAGCTTGTTCAATTGCCGCACGTGCACCTTTAGTCACACGCAAGCCCTTTAATTTAAGTGGAGCATTCAGCTCACCTGAAAGAATAACTTTTACTTCTTTAATTGATTTATTAACTAAACCAGCATCTTTTAACGTTTGAAGATCAATATTTTCTGCGTTTAATGCCACCAATTCAGTTAAAGTAACTTGATCAATTGTTCGTGCAGTTCTGGACTTGAAGCCCATTTTAGGTAGACGACGCTGAATTGGCATTTGTCCACCTTCAAAATTAATCTTATGGAAGCCACCAGCACGAGCTTTTTGCCCCTTATGTCCTTTTCCACAAGTTTTACCTAGACCAGAGCCAATTCCTCGACCAAGACGTTTTCTTCCAGGACGTGAACCAGGATCTGGAGATAGTGTATTTAAATTCATTACGCACACTCCTCAACTTGCACCAGGTAATTAACAACATTAATCAGTCCTCTGATTGCAGGATTGTCTTGTTGAATTACACTGCTATTCAACTTGCCTAAGCCCAGTTGCTTAACTATTTCTATATGCTTTGGTTTCCGACCAATAGTGCTCTTAACCAAAGTGATTTTTATCTTTTTGCTCATTATTCTTCCGCCGTTACTTCTGCAACTGTTTTACCACGTTTAGCAGCCACATAATCAGGAGTTCCGATATTAGTCAGTGCATTAATAGTGGCACGTACAATATTGCTTGGGTTGGTAGAACCAATACTTTTTGCCAAAATATTTTGTACACCCAAAACTTCTAGTACAGCACGCATTGCACCACCAGCAATAATTCCTGTACCCTCACTCGCAGGCTTCATAAATACTTTTGAAGCACCGTAATTCCAGGTAATTTCGTGATGAATTGTTGTGCCCGCAAGTGGAATGTAAGTCATATTCTTTCTTGCCTGATCCATTGCCTTCATAATAGCAACAGGTACTTCCCTAGCTTTACCACGACCAAAGCCTACCTTACCTTTTCCATCACCCACTACCACTAGTACGGCAAAGCCAAAAACACGTCCACCTTTTACTACTTTGGCCGTACGTGTAACAGATACCAATTTCTCTTGGTACCCATCACTCTTTTGAATTTCATCAAATGCTGCCATAACCGTTCCTTAAAAAATCAACCCAGCTTCTCGAGCGCCGTCGGCTAAAGCTTTAACTCTACCGTGGTATTTATAACCTGCACGATCAAAAGAAACTTTATCTATACTTTTAGCCTTGGCTCGCTCACCTAACAATTTACCAACTTGCTGGGCTTGTTCTACTTTGGTTCCTGAAAGCTTAGCCTTAAGCTCCTTATCCATTGTAGATGAACAGACAAGTACAACATCACCCTTTTCACCACGAGCAACAATTTGAGAATAGATGTGAGAACCACTTCTATGCACGACAAGTCTTGCTTTATCGGGATGACGACGATGAATGGCTTTTGCCTTTAAACCACGTCTTATACGGGCTTTTTCTTTATTCTTCATCTCTTACACCTTATTTCTTTTTGGCTTCTTTACGAATAATAATTTCGCCAGCATAGCGAATACCTTTACCTTTATAAGGCTCTGGAGGTCTAAAACCTCGGATTTCTGAGGCAACTTGACCTAACAATTGTTTATCAATACCACGAATTACAACCGTTGTGTTATTTGGCGTCTCCGCGGTAACACCCTGAGGTAAATTGTATTCAACGGGGTGAGAAAAACCCAAAGACAGGGTTATTGACTTATTGTTTGCTTGTGCACGATAACCCACACCAATCAGCTCCAAGGTTACATCAAAGCCGTTTGTAACACCTTTAACCATATTGTTAACTAAAGCACGCACTGTTCCGGCATGTGCCCATGCATTAGGATCATTAGAAGCTGGTTTGAACAAAATTTTGTTATTGCTTTCTTCACATTTACTAACGTTTACCAGCTTATTATAGTGCTGAACCAAGGAACCTTTGGGGCCTTTAACCGTTAAAGTATCTTTTCCAATGGTAAGCTCAACATTAGCAGGCAAATTAATTGGGGCTTTTGCTACTCTAGACATATCATTCCTCTCAAGTATTAGGCCACTTCACAAAGAACTTCGCCACCAACGCCTTGTCTCTTAGCTGCTATATGAGTCATCACCCCTTTAGAGGTTGAAAGAATGGCAACACCAAAACCAGGAATTGAAGGTAAGTCCTTAAATGATTTATAAATTCTTAAACCAGGGCGGCTAATACGCAAAATACGCTCAATTACAGGCTTACCATGATAGTATTTTAATTGTAACGTAATTGTTTTAATATTATTTTCAAGAAGTTGGACATCATAATCTAATATATAACCTTCTTCTTTTAACACCCTGGCTATTTCTTCTTTCAATTTAGATGAATTCAGGGTTACGCTCTGATGTTTAGCTTGCTGACCATTACGAATTCTAGTCAACATGTCAGCAACAGGATCATGCATACTCACAGTTGTTCTCCATAGAATAAAATTTACCAGCTGGATTTGCGACCACCAGTAACATTACCGGTCATCAACTGCTGTCTTAAGCAAATCCTGCAAAGGCCAAATTTGCGATAAACGGCATGCTGACGCCCACATTGCTGGCAACGGGTGCTATATCGCACTGGGTTAGAATTAATTGGAAGCTTAGTTAATTGAGCTTGCGCTTCCCTAATCTCATCATAATCAGTTGATGATTTAATCAAAACTTTTAGTTCTTTTCTACGCTCTGCATATTTCGCGACAAGTTTAGCTCTTTTATTTTCGCGGGCGAGCATTGATTTTTTAGCCACAGTATTACCCTTTCTTAGTGTTTATCTCTGTCTTTCAAAGGCAGGTTGAACGCTTCTAACAAGGCCTTCGCTTCTTCATTAGTCTTGGCACTTGTGGTGATACAAATATCTAAACCACGAATACCATCAGTTTTGTCAAAGTCGATTTCAGGGAAAACCAATTGCTCGTGAATTCCCATACTATAATTGCCAGTCCCATCAAATGATTTAGGATTTAAACCACGAAAATCACGAACACGAGGCAGAGCAATAGTAACTAAACGATCAAGAAATTCATACATACGTTCACGTCTTAACGTTACCTTGCAACCAATTGGCCAACCTTCACGAATTTTAAACCCTGCCAACGATTTTTTGGCTTTAGTAACAACCGGTTTTTGTCCAGCAATCAAAGTCATATCTTCAAGTGCATGGTTCATAATTTTCTTGTCACCAACCGCTTCACCAACACCCATATTCAATGTAATCTTTAGAATTTTGGGCACTTCCATTACACTTTTGTAGCCAAAGCGTTTTATCATCATTGGCACTATATCATTTTTATATAAGTTTTTAAGTCTAGCCATTTTCCGTCACCTATCAGACAAGATCGATAATTTCGTTATTTGATTTGAAATAACGAACTTTATGCTTATTGCCATCTTTTTCAAGGTATTTAAACCCAATTTTGTCTGCCTTTTTGGAGACTGGATTATACATGGCAACATTGGATACATGGACAGGGGCTTCACGTGAGACAATCCCACCTTGTTGATTCAATTGCGGATTAGGCTTCACATGTTTTTTAATCATGTTACCACCTTCAACAACTACACTATTATCGAAAACTTTGGTTACCTTGCCCACATGACCTTTACTTTTCCCGGCGATAATAATTACAGTATCACCTGATCTAATACGCTTCATAACTAATCCTTCTCACAATACTTCAGCAGCCAGAGAAATAATTTTCATAAACCGCTCTCTTAGCTCACGAGTTACAGGTCCAAATATACGTGTACCTATAGGCTCATTTTGGTTGTTTAAAAGTACAGCTGCATTACCGTCGAAGCGGATAAGCGAACCGTCATCACGGCGGACACCTTGACTTGTTCTCACAACTACCGCTCTCATTACTGCGCCTTTCTTTACTTTGCTACGTGGTATTGCATCTTTAATGCTTACTTTAATTACATCACCAACACGGGCATACCGTCTATGTGATCCACCAAGCACTTTGATACACATCACTTTACGTGCTCCGCTATTATCTGCAACATCGAGCACAGTCTGCATTTGTATCATTATATTCTCCAGCTCTAAATTCGACCAGAAAAAGGTTGCTGATTATATCAGGCCTCTTAATAATTTAAAAGTAATCAAAATGAATATTAGGAAATTACTTCAACTAGCACCCAACTTTTCATTTTAGAGAGTGGTCGAGATTCGCGAATTCTTACAATATTTCCAACTTTACCAATTTGATTCTCATCATGAGCATGAAGTTTAGTTCGACGCTTCATGATTTTGCCATATTTCGGATGTTTTACAGTTCGCTCAACCATAACAACAATAGTCTTCTGCATTTTATCGCTAACGACTTTTCCTACGATGGTTCTGGCGTTATTTTCACTATTAGTCATGACGCTTACCTACCTTCTGAGTCATAATGGTTTTAACTTGTGCAATAGTTTTTCTAACTTTAGGAATATGATGAGTTTTATCTAAAGAGCCACTGGCTTTTTTCATACGCAAGTTAAATTGTTCTTTACGAAGGGAGATCAGCTCGGCTTGTAATTCATCAGGTGTCAATTCTCTTAACTCTTTAATGTCTTTCATCACATCACCTTGCGCTCTTCAAAAATTACTTTGAATGGTAGTTTCGCTTTGGCTAAATTAAATGCTTCCATAGCCAACTCTCTACTAACACCTTCCATTTCAAATAAAATCTTACCAGGTTGAATTTGTGCTACCCAGTATTCCACACTACCTTTACCTTTACCTTGACGAACTTCAAGAGGCTTTTGAGTGATTGGCTTGTCTGGGAATACTCTAATCCAAATTTTTCCACCTCGTTTAATGTGACGAGTCATTGCTCGTCGAGCGGCTTCAATTTGTCGAGCAGTCAAACGCCCTCTTTCCAACGCTTTTAGCCCAAATTCACCAAAGCTTACTTTTGAACCTCTTTGAGCCAAACCACGGTTGCGGCCCTTCATTTGCTTACGATATTTCGTACGTTTTGGCTGTAACATGACTGTAATTCCTCACTTACTTACCACTTTCAGCATTACGTTTCTTCTGAGGAAGAACTTCTCCCTTGAAGATCCATACCTTTACCCCTATGATTCCATAGGTAGTTTTAGCTTCAGCAGTACCATAATCAACATCGGCACGGAAAGTATGTAGAGGAACTCTTCCTTCTCGGTACCATTCGCTACGAGCAATTTCAGCACCACCCAGTCGTCCACTAACACATATTTTAATTCCTTTAGCACCAGCCTTCATCGCTGAAGTCACGGCTCGTTTCATTGCTCGTCTGAACATCACGCGTTGCTCTAACTGCTGGGCAATACTTTCGGCAACCAAAGTTGAATCTAATTCTGGTTTTCGCACTTCTTCAATGTTCAAGTGAACAGGAACGCCTAGCTTAGAAGCAATTTCACTTCTTAATGCTTCAATGCCACCACCTTTCTTACCAATAATGACACCTGGTCTTGCAGTATGAATTGTAACTACTGCATTACTAGCTGGACGATCAATGCGAATCTTGCTAACTGCTGCCGCCATGAGCTTCTTTTTAAGATGCTTACGCAGATTAATATCTTCATTGAGGAGTTGGGCGTAGTTTTTACTAGCATACCATTTGGAATTCCAATCTTGAACGATACCTAATCTAATACCTATAGGGTTTACTTTCTGTCCCATTGCTATTCCTCGTCAGATACTTTAATTGTGATATGGCAGGTACGCTTACAAATACGATTAGCACGACCTTTTGCACGTGGACTAATTCTTTTAAGAGTTGGCGCTTCATCTACACAAACCACACCTACTTTTAATTCATCAATATCTGCACCATTATTGTTTTCTGCACTAGCGATTGCCGATTCTAACAATTTTAGCATAAGGTGCGCACCCTTCTTGGGAGTAAATTTCAAAACGTCAATAGCGTTAGAAACATCCATCTTACGAATCATATCGGCGATCAATCTACCCTTTTGGGCAGAAAGCGGTGCATTTCTTAATTTTGCTGTTACTTCCATCATTGCCTCTTACTTACCTTTAGCCTTTCTGTCGCCAGAATGACCTTTGAATGTACGAGTCATGGCAAACTCACCAAGTTTATGGCCAACCATGTTGTCAGTAATATATACAGGAACATGATCTTTACCATTATGCACTGCGATTGTTAAATCAATCATCTCAGGTACAATTGTTGAGCGCCTGGACCAAGTTTTTATTGGTTTCTTAGACTTAGATTCGATCGCCGCCTCAACCTTTTTGATTAAGTGATGATCGACAAACGGACCCTTTCTTATAGAACGTGCCACCTTGATATCCTCTTAGCTAATTATTTCTTCTTACGTCTTCTGACGATAAAACGATCAGTACGTTTGTTACTGCGTGTTTTGTACCCCTTAGTAGGAATACCCCATGGAGTTACTGGATGACGTCCACCAGATGTACGACCCTCTCCCCCACCATGTGGGTGATCTACAGGGTTCATCGCAACACCACGAACAGTAGGTCGAATACCACGCCAACGTTTTGCACCAGCTTTACCAAGAGCACGTAAACTGTGTTCGCTATTACTTACTTCACCGATAACAGCTCTACAAGAACTTAAGACCTTACGCATTTCACCTGAACGCAGCTTTAAAGTCGCATAAGCACCTTCTTTTGCAACTATCTGACCACTACAACCGGCGCTTCTTAACATCTGAGCACCTTTGCCAGGTTTAAGTTCAACACAATGAATTGTGGTACCTACAGGTATATTTCTTAAAGGCAAACAATTGCCATTGCTGATAGGCGAGTCTTCACCACTAATAATAATATCATCAGGCTTTATACCAGCAGGTGCGATAATGTAACGTCGGTCACCGTCTTTGTAAACCACCAAGGCAATTAAAGCAGAGCGATTAGGATCATATTCCAAGCGTTCAACTTTAGCTTCAATGCCATCTTTGTTTCTTTTAAAATCAATTATACGATATTTTGCACGAACACCACCACCAATATGTCGAACGGTAATTCGACCTTGGTTATTACGTCCACCGGTTTTATTTAATTTCTCAACCAGACCAGCATAGGGCTGTCCTTTGTGAATATTATGATGGACGACTCGAATTTCACCACGTTTCCCAGGTGAAGTTGGTTTAGATTTTAATAATGCCATCTTAATCTGCCTTATTCAGTCACGGTAAAGTCGATGTCGTAATTTTCCTGTAAAGCGACAAAAGCCTTTTTCCAATCACTACGTTTGCCGTTTAATTGTTTAAAACGCTTTCTTTTACCCTTTACATTCATTACTGATACAGACTTCACTTTGACATTAAACATATGCTCAACAGCCTGTTTAATTTCCTGCTTAGTCGCTGTCTTAAGCACTTTAAATGTAAACTGCTTATATTTATCAGCCATTACAGTTGCCTTTTCAGAGGTATGTGGCTCACGCAGAACCATTAATATACGTTCAGCATTCATTGTAACTGCTCCCCTAAAATCTTAACGGCACCTTCTGTCATTAGCACTTTTTCAAAACTCAGTAAACTTACAGGGTCTAACGACATTACATCGCAAATGTCATAGTCAATCAAATTACGAGAAGCCAGGTATTCATGTTCACCCACTTCATGCATAACGATTAAAGCATTTTGCAACTCTAGTTCATTCATCTTCTTGATAAAGTCTTTTGTTTTATGAGATTCACATTGAAAATCACTAACCACCACAAGGTTACCTGCACGATGAAGTTCAGAGATTATACTACGCAATGCACGTTTGTACATTTTTTTATTAAGTTTTTGACTATAATCACGTCTCTTTTTCGCGAAAATAATACCCCCTGAGCGCCATAGCGGACTCCGAATGGTACCAGCTCGAGCTCTACCTGTACCCTTTTGACGCCACGGTTTCTTACCACCACCACGCACTTCAGCACGAGTTTTTTGAGCACTGTTACCGCTACGTGCATTATTCATAAAGGTAACTACAGCTTGATGTATAAGACCTTCGTTGTAAACATAACCAAATACTTCTTCATTTACCTTAAGTTGTGTATTGGTATCAATTGTTTTAATTTCCATTATTGCCCCCTTTCTTCTTAACTGCGGGCCGTACTTCAACTCGTGCGCCAGGGCAACCAGGGATAGCACCTTTAATCAAAAGCAAATTACGCTCTTTATCAACACGAACTATTTCTAAACTTTGGGTTGTGCAACGCACATTTCCCAAATGCCCAGCCATTTTTTTTCCTTTAAATACACGACCAGGTGTCTGGTTTTGACCAATAGAACCGAGAACACGGTGAGAACGTGAGTTACCGTGGGTAGCATCCTGAGTGCGGAAATTATGCCGTTTAACGCCACCAGCAAAGCCTTTACCTTTTGTTGTTGCAGCCACATCAACAAACTGCCCATCATTGAATATATCATGAACAGAAATTACTTGACCTGCAGTAAATGCATCGATGCTATCTACGCGAAACTCACCTATCATATCGCCTGCATCAACTTCAACCTTGGCAAAATGTCCGGCAAGTGGTTTGCTAACACGGCTAGCTTTTTTAGCGCCACCAGTTAATTGAACTGCAGTGTAGCCATCATTATCAATAGTTTTAATTTGTGATACACGGTTAGGAACCACCTCAACCACAGAAACAGGTATTGATATACCATCCTCTGTAAACACCCGTGTCATACCGATTTTACGGCCTAATAACCCAATCGTCATTCTAACACCTCGTTAATAACTTTTGGCCTCAACATTATTCGTCGTCAAGGCTAATCTGTACGTCAACTCCAGCAGCCAGATCAAGCTTCATTAACGCATCTACTGTTTTTTCTGTAGGATGCACAATAACAACCAGGCGTTTGTGAGTACGCAATTCATACTGATCACGCGCATCCTTATTAACGTGGGGCGAAATCAATACAGTAAATTTTTCTTTCTTAATAGGCAAAGGTATAGGACCACGTAATTGGGCCCCAGTACGTTTTGCTGTCTCAACAATCTCACGAATTGACGAATCAATTAGTCGATGGTCAAACGATTTAAGACGGATTTTAATATTTTGATTGTTGCTCATCATTATCACTCAATAATTTTTGCGACTACACCGGCCCCAACTGTGCGACCACCTTCACGAATTGCAAAACGCAATCCTTCGTCCATAGCAATTGGTGAATGCAAGCTAACTGTCATCTGCACATTATCGCCTGGCATTACCATCTCTATACCACTGGGTAATTCACATGAACCTGTAACATCAGTCGTCCTGAAATAAAACTGGGGACGATAGCCATTGAAAAATGGTGTGTGACGACCACCTTCATCTTTTGACAGAACATAGACTTCTGCTTCAAACTTCGTGTGAGGCTTGATTGTGCCTGGCTTAGCCAACACTTGACCACGCTCGACTTCGTCTCGCTTCGTACCACGTAACAATACACCAACGTTATCCCCTGCGCGTCCTTCGTCCAGCAACTTGCGGAACATCTCTACACCTGTACAAGTCGTCTTTTGCGTGTCACGGATTCCTACAATCTCTACTTCTTCACCTACTTTGATGATTCCACTCTCAACACGACCTGTTACAACTGTTCCTCGGCCAGAAATCGAGAATACATCTTCAATCGGCAACAAGAAACTCTTGTCGATATTTCTCACCGGCTCAGGAATATAGGAATCCATCGTCTCTACTAATTTCTCAATAGCCGGTACACCAATCTCGCTGGTATCTCCTTCCAATGCTTTCAATGCTGAACCAACAATAATGGGAATATCATCTCCTGGAAACTCATAACTACTTAACAAGTCACGGACTTCCATCTCTACCAATTCTAACAACTCCGGATCATCAACCATGTCCGCTTTGTTCATAAACACTACAATATAAGGCACACCTACCTGACGTGACAACAAAATATGTTCACGGGTTTGTGGCATCGGACCATCCGCCGCTGATACTACTAATATAGCGCCGTCCATTTGAGCTGCACCTGTAATCATGTTCTTTACATAGTCAGCATGGCCAGGGCAATCCACATGGGCATAGTGGCGGTTCGCTGATTCATATTCAACGTGCGCAGTTGATATCGTTATCCCTCGCTCTCGCTCTTCTGGTGCCGCGTCAATTTGATCATACGCCTTCGCTGTTCCACCAAATTTCTTTGCCATAATTGTGGTAATCGCTGCAGTCAAGGTGGTCTTCCCATGGTCTACGTGACCAATCGTTCCCACGTTTACGTGCGGCTTCTTACGCTCAAACTTTTCCTTCGCCATTTCAAATACCTCATTAACTTTTATTGTTTCTTAATAATCGCTTCAGCAATGTTTGTGGGCGCTTCTGCATATCTGGAAAATTCCATAGAGTATGTTGCACGACCTTGAGTTGCAGAACGAAGATCCGTAGCATAGCCAAACATTTCAGCAAGAGGAACTTCTGCTCGAACGACTTTTCCAGCAGGAGAATCTTCCATACCCTGAACCATACCTCTTCGACGATTGAGATCACCCATTACATCGCCCATATAATCTTCAGGAGTTACAACCTCTACTTGCATAATTGGTTCAAGTAAAACAGGCTTAGCCTTCAACGCACCTTGCTTAAAGCATTGGGAACCAGCAATCTTAAATGCCATTTCGCTTGAATCGACTTCATGGAATGAACCATCAAATAAAGTCACTTTGACATCAACAACAGGATATCCAGCGAGAACACCATTTTGAAGTTGCTCTTGTACACCTTTATCAACCGCAGGAATGTATTCTTTTGGAATCACACCACCAACGATAGCATTTACGAACTCATAACCAGCACCTGGTTCTTGAGGTTCAATTTTCAACCAAACATGACCATATTGACCACGACCACCTGATTGACGAACGAATTTGCCTTCCTGTTCAACAGCATTTCTAATTGTTTCACGGTAAGCAACTTGAGGTTTACCAACATTAGCCTCAACATTAAATTCACGCTTCATGCGATCAACAATAATTTCTAAATGGAGCTCCCCCATTCCCTGAATAATGGTTTGGCCCGATTCTTCATCAGTATGAACACGAAATGAAGGATCTTCTTGTGCTAATTTACCTAAAGCGATACCCATTTTTTCCTGATCAGCTTTAGTTTTAGGTTCAACCGCTACTGCGATAACAGGATCTGGAAAATCCATACGCTCTAAGGTTACAACATGGTCAATGTCACAGAGCGTATCACCAGTGGTTACTGTTTTGAGACCCACAGCTGCGGCAATATCTCCTGCTCTAACTTCTTTGATTTCCTCACGAGAATTAGCATGCATTTGCAATAATCGACCAATTCGCTCTTTTTTACCTTTGACAGGGTTATAAACGGTATCACCACTCTTAAGAACACCTGAATAAGCACGGAAATAAGTAAGAGTACCTACGAATGGGTCGGTAGCAATTTTGAAGGCCAATGCAGAGAAAGGCTCATCATAAGATGTCTTACGATGAATTTCATTACCATCTTCATCGACACCGCGAATAGCAGGAACATCAAGAGGAGAAGGCAAATATTCAATTACACCATCTAATACAGCTTGAACCCCTTTATTTTTAAATGCAGAACCACAAAATACAGGTACAATTTCATTGTTTACAGTACGCTTACGCAATGCAGCTTTAATTTCTTGTTCAGTGAATTCTTCACCTTCAAGGTATTTTTCCATTAATTCTTCAGAGACTTCAGCAGCTGCCTCAACAATCTTGGCGCGATATTCTTCACATAGTTCCAACATATCCGCAGGGATATCTTTATATTCAAAAGACATACCTTTAGACTCTTCATCCCAGTGAATTGCCTTCATTTTAATAAGATCAATCACCCCTTTAAAAGAATCTTCTGCACCGATAGGTAATTGAACCACAACAGGATTAGAACCCAGACGTTGTTTGATTTGTTCGACTACACGCAGGAAATTGGCACCCATTCTGTCCATTTTGTTGACGAAAACAATCCGAGGAACACCATATTTATCGGATTGACGCCATACAGTTTCAGACTGAGGCTCTACTCCAGAAACAGAGTCGAACACCACAATTGCGCCATCGAGTACACGTAATGAACGCTCCACTTCAATCATGAAGTCCACGTGGCCTGGGGTATCGATAATATTAATACGATGACGCTGGTAATTTTTATCCATTCCAGACCAATAGCATGTTGTTGCTGCGGAGGTAATGGTAATACCACGTTCCTGCTCTTGAACCATCCAATCCATCGTTGCAGCACCGTCATGTACCTCACCGATTTTGTGTGACATTCCTGTATAAAAAAGTACACGCTCGGTGGTTGTAGTTTTCCCGGCATCAACGTGTGCGGCAATGCCGATATTTCTGTATAGTTCTAATGGAGTAGACACGACTTACCTCTCTATTAATTCCATCTGAAGTGCGCAAAGGCTTGGTTAGCTTTTGCCATCTTATGAGTATCTTCACGTTTTTTAACTGCAGAACCTTTGTTTTCAAACGCATCCATCAATTCGCCAGCCAGGCGCAACATCATACCTTTCTCACCACGAGAACGAGCAGCTTGAACAATCCAACGCATACCTAATGCGATACTCCTGTCTGTTCGCACTTCTACTGGAACTTGATAGGTGGCGCCACCGACACGGCGTGATCTCACCTCAACACTAGGGCGAACATTATCAAGCGCTTGCTCAAAATAACGAAGCACACTACCAGCAGCACCTGAACTACTTTCATCGCCGCCTTCTTCATCACTTTTTCTTGCCTTTTTTACACGCTCATTTAGTAACTCTAACGCACCATAAATTATTTTTTCAGCAGTGGATTTTTTTCCACTAACCATTAGTACGTTTATAAATTTAGCGAGTAATTCACTGTGATGCTTGGGATCAGGTAAAATTTCGCGCTTGGGGACTTCTCTTCTTCTTGGCATGTCTAGTTCCTACAATCAGATTATTTCTTATCTTTTGGTTTCTTGGTACCGTACTTAGAACGACCTTGTTTACGGTCATTAACACCCGAGGTATCCAAGCTACCGCGAACTGTGTGATAACGCACACCCGGTAAGTCTTTGACACGACCACCGCGAATTAGCACAACAGAGTGCTCTTGCAAATTGTGGCCCTCACCACCGATATAGGATGTAACCTCGAAACCATTCGTCAAACGAACACGAGCAACCTTACGCATAGCTGAGTTAGGCTTTTTAGGTGTTGTGGTATACACACGAGTACAAACACCTCGTCGTTGTGGACAGGATTCCAATGCGGGGACGTTACTCTTCTTTTTAGCATCCACGCGAGGCTTTCTTACTAACTGATTAATAGTAGCCATTTATTCTTAACTCCGAACTTTCACTTTTGTATATATTTCGAATGCATAAGGAGGCCGGATTCTATATAGGTCTAGCAGGTTTGTCAAGTTTCAAACCTGCTGTGCTAATAGATCCTGCATCAATGATCATGATGATCAGCATTAAGCGCTTCACTTAATGCATGTTCTACATCACTCGCAGTCACCGTATGCGTACCTTGCTCACTTCCTGCAGCAATAGCTTTTGCGCGTTTTGCCTTGCGGCTTTGATGATAAGTGTAGCCTGTTCCAGCTGGAATCAGGCGCCCTACCATTACGTTTTCCTTCAAGCCACGCAGCTCATCCACTTTTCCACTCACTGCTGCCTCAGTCAAGACACGGGTAGTCTCCTGGAATGATGCGGCTGAGATGAAAGATTCTGTTGCTAAGGACGCTTTAGTAATACCTAATAAGATAGGTGTACCTTGAGCTATTTCTTTACCTTCTGCGGCCAGCTTGTCGTTTTCTTGCAACATTACGCTTTCTTCAATCTGTTCACCTACCAGGAATTTTGAATCACCCGCATAAGTGATCACGCGTTTGCGTAACATTTGTCGAACAATCACTTCGATGTGTTTGTCATTAATTTTCACCCCTTGCAAACGATAAACGTCTTGAACTTCATTAACTATATAATTTGCAAGTGCACCCACTCCCAGCAGACGTAAAATATCATGTGGATTAAGTGGACCATCCGCGATCACCTCACCGCGCTCTACATGCTCACCCTCAAAGACTGAGATATGACGCCATTTAGGAATTAACTCTTCATGAGAATGATGCTCTGATGCAGTAATTATTAAACGTCGCTTACCTTTAGTTTCTTTGCCAAAGTTAACCAGACCAGAAACTTCAGCCATTACAGCGGCATCTTTTGGTTTTCTAGCTTCAAAAAGGTCTGCTACTCTGGGTAGACCTCCGGTAATATCGCGAGTTTTGGAGCGCTCTTGAGGAATACGGGCGATTACATCACCAATACCAACAGCACTTCCGTCTTCAAAATTAATAATGGCATCAACAGGTAAATAATACTGCGCAGGAACATTTGTACCAGCCAGATAAATGTCTTCGCCATCATCAGAGACAAGTTTAACCATTGGCCGCAGATCTCTACCAGCAGCACTACGTTGCTTAGCATCAATAACGACTATGTTACTCAAGCCAGTTAATTCATCTGTCTGACGATTCATTGTCAGACCCTCTATCAGATCCACAAATTTTAATTTACCACTTACTTCTGAAATAACTGGGTGAGTATGTGGATCCCAGGTTGCAATGATTTGTCCTGCTTCTGCTGACATATTGTCATGAACCGTTAAAACTGCACCATAAGGCAATTTATAACGCTCACGCTCACGTCCGAAATCATCAACAATTGATACTTCCCCTGAACGGGATACAGCAACCAGATTACTGTTTTCATGAGATACTGTCTTAATATTATGCAGGCGGATAATCCCCTTATTCTTAATTTGAATATTATTTGCAGCAGTAGCTCTTGATGCAGCACCTCCAATATGGAAGGTACGCATGGTTAACTGTGTACCAGGCTCACCGATTGATTGTGCAGCAATGATACCTACTGCTTCACCGGTATTAACTAAATGACCACGAGCCAGATCTCGACCATAACAACTTGCACAGAGACCAAAGCGAGTTTCACAGGTAATAGGAGAACGAACCAGCACCTGATCAACACCAAACTTTTCAAGTTTTTCAACCCAGTCTTCATCAAGAAGTGTTCCAGCAGTGACAATGGGTTCGGCCTGATTGGGAATATAAACATCCGTCGCAACAACACGACCTAAGACTCGCTCATGTAACGGCTCAACAATGTCTCCACCTTCAATCAATGGTTGCATTAGAATACCATGCTCAGTGCCACAATCATCTTCTGTAATCACTACGTCTTGTGCAACGTCTACCAGACGACGTGTCAGATATCCTGAGTTCGCTGTTTTTAAAGCTGTATCTGCAAGACCCTTACGGGCACCGTGAGTTGAAATAAAGTATTGGAATACATTAAGCCCTTCACGGAAATTTGCAGTAATTGGTGTTTCAATAATTGAACCATCAGGAGCTGCCATTAATCCCCTCATACCAGCAAGCTGTCTAATCTGAGCAGCAGATCCCCTTGCGCCCGAGTCAGCCATCATAAAAATTGGATTAAAGGATTCTTGACGTACTGTTTTACCATCACGCGTTGTAACTTCTTCCGTTGCAATTTTTGCCATCATTGACTTGGCAACCATTTCATTGGTACGTGACCAAATATCGATAACTTTATTGTATCGCTCACCATTCGTTACCAAACCTGAACGATACTGAGCTTCAATTTCGCGAACCTCATTATCTGCTTGCTCAATAATTGATGCCTTATCATCTGGTATCTCCATATCTTCAATACCAATAGAAGCACCTGCTCGCGTAGCAAACTTAAAGCCTGTATACATCAGCTGGTCAGCAAAAATAACAGTTTCTTTTAAACCAAACTTACGATAGCAAGTATCAACTACTTTCGATATGGCTTTTTTAGTCATCGCTCTATTTATCAGAGAAAATGACATTCCTTCTGGTAAAATATCAGAAAGAATTGCACGCCCCACTGTCGTTTCAACTAAATGGTAACCTTCAGCATCTTCACGAGGCATTCTAATTTTTACTTTGGCGTGGATATCCACATAACCTGCTTCGTAAAAATTTTGAGCCTCTTGAGGGCTGGCAAAAATTTTACCTTCACCTTTCGCATTTACGCGTTCTCGAGTTAAATAATACAGTCCGAGTACCACGTCTTGGCTAGGTACAATAATAGGTTCACCACTCGCTGGGGACAAAATATTATTTGTCGACATCATGAGTGAACGAGCTTCTAACTGTGCTTCAAGTGTCAATGGCACATGCACGGCCATCTGGTCACCGTCGAAGTCAGCATTGTAAGCAGTACAAACTAAGGGATGTAATTGTATTGCTTTACCTTCAATCAAAACTGGTTCAAATGCCTGAATACCCAAGCGGTGCAAAGTTGGCGCACGGTTGAGCAGAATAGGATGTTCACGAATTACGTCATCCAAAATATCCCAAACAACTGGATCCTCACGCTCAACCATTTTTTTGGCAGCTTTAATCGTAGTTGCTAAACCACGAAATTCCAATTTGCTAAAGATAAAGGGCTTAAAGAGTTCTAATGCCATCTTTTTAGGTAAGCCACATTGATGCAAACGTAAAGTCGGACCAACCACAATTACAGAACGACCGGAATAATCCACCCGCTTACCAAGCAAGTTTTGTCTAAAACGACCTTGCTTTCCTTTAATCATGTCAGCCAAAGATTTCAATGGACGCTTATTAGTACCTGTAATAGCACGACCACGACGACCATTATCAAGAAGAGCATCCACAGACTCTTGCAGCATTCGCTTCTCATTACGCACAATAATGTCAGGCGCGTTTAAATCAAGAAGTCTTTTTAATCGATTATTACGATTAATGACTCGACGATAGAGATCATTTAAATCAGAGGTAGCAAAGCGTCCACCATCTAATGGTACCAAGGGTCGCAGATCTGGCGGCAGAACCGGCAATACATCCATGATCATCCATTCAGGCTTATTGCCTGATTCCTGGAAGGCTTCGAGTAATTTTAATCGCTTGGTGATTTTCTTAATCTTTGTTTCTGAATTAGTAGTTGGTAACTCTTCACGGAGCGATTTAATTTCTTCTTCCAAATCGATTTGGCGAAGTAAGTCACGAATTGCTTCTGCACCCATACGTGCATCAAATTCGTCACCATATTGCTCCATAGCATCAAGATACACTTCATCATTGAGCAATTGACCTCGTTCTAATTCGGTCATACCTGGATCAACAACAACAAATGCTTCAAAATATAGCACGCGCTCAATATCACGAAGCGTCATGTCTAAGAGCAAGCCGATGCGAGAAGGTAATGACTTGAGGAACCATATATGTGCAACTGGGCTTGCTAGTTCAATATGGCCCATTCTTTCACGGCGAACTTTAGCAAGTGCAAGCTCAACACCGCATTTTTCGCAAATAACACCACGATGCTTGAGTCGCTTGTATTTACCACACAGGCATTCATAATCTTTAACAGGCCCAAACGTCTTAGCACAAAACAGACCGTCACGCTCAGGCTTAAAGGTTCTATAATTTATAGTCTCAGGCTTTTTAACTTCGCCATAAGACCATGAACGAATTAAATCGGGTGAAGCAAGCGCAATTTTAATCGCATCAAACTCTTCACTTTGACCTTGTTGTTTGAGGATGCCAAGCAAATCACTCATCACAGGTGGTTTTCTCATTGGTTCGAGATTAGCCAAGTCTATGCCTCCAAAAAGTAGTTGTCAGAAATATCGCTCGAATGATTAGTCATGTTCCAGTTCGATATCGATACCCAAGGCCCTTATTTCTTTCAATAAAACATTGAAAGATTCAGGCATACCAGGATCCATACGGTGGTCACCATCAACTATATTTTTATATATCTTCGTGCGTCCTCCGACATCATCTGATTTAACTGTTAACATCTCTTGCAACGTATAGGCAGCACCATACGCTTCCAACGCCCATACTTCCATTTCCCCAAAGCGCTGTCCTCCAAACTGAGCTTTACCACCCAGTGGTTGCTGCGTTACCAAGCTGTAAGAGCCAGTAGAGCGGGCGTGCATCTTATCGTCTACTAAATGATTAAGCTTAAGCATATACATATAGCCGACTGTAACTGGATTATCAAATTGCTTACCTGTTCGGCCGTCGTATAAAATGGTTTTACCATCTGGACGCAGACCAGCCAATTCAAGCATATCTTTAATCTCTTTTTCACTGGCACCATCGAATACAGGCGTTGCCATAGGGACTCCAGCACGCAGGTTATCAGCCAGGATCATAATTTCTTCATCACTCAGACTATTTAAATAGATGCGCTTTTGCCCATCGTGATTATAAATTTTATCTAGATAAGCTCTTATTTCAGTGACAGAATGTTGCGAATCAATAAGATCAGCTATTCGTTGCCCAAGACCTTTGGCAGCTAATCCTAAATGAGTTTCCAATACCTGACCTATGTTCATACGTGAAGGCACCCCAAGTGGATTTAACACGATATCAACAGCAGTGCCATCAGCCATGTGAGGCATATCTTCGACGGGAACAACAATAGAAATAACACCCTTGTTTCCATGACGCCCTGCCATCTTATCACCTGGCTGAATACGACGCTTCACCGCCAAATAAACTTTAACAATCTTAAGCACACCAGGCGCTAAATCATCGCCTTGAACAATTTTTTTGCGACTATCATTAAAACGCTTTTCCATCTCCTTGCCGAGTAACTCCATTTGTTTGGATAGCTGCTCTAATTGCTGACTAGTTGCCTCATCATCAACACGAATATCAAACCACTTCTCTCTACCCACTTTATCTAAATAATCAGCGGCTATTTTAGAACCTGGTTTAATACTGCCTGGACCGCCAGTAGCAATTTTATCGAGTAATAAATTACTCACGCGGTGATAGATGTCTTCTTCACGGATACGTCGTTCATCAATTAAATCTTTACGTACTCGAGCTAGATGTTCTTCTTCGATACTTTTAGCACGTTCATCCTTTTCAAGACCATCACGAGTAAAGATTTGAACGTCAATCACTGTTCCATTCATTCCAGAAGGAACACGCAAAGAAGAATCTTTTACATCTGACGCTTTTTCTCCAAAGATTGCTCTAAGCAATTTTTCTTCAGGGGTTAATTGCGTTTCTCCCTTTGGTGTTACTTTACCTACTAGGATATCTCCAGCACTAACCTCGGCACCAATATATACAACACCAGACTCATCCAGACTAGCCAGTGCTGACTCACCAACATTAGGAATATCAGCGGTAATCTCTTCAGTACCTAGTTTTGTATCACGAGCAATACAGGTTAATTCTTCAATATGAATAGTGGTAAATCTATCTTCTTGAACTATACGTTCTGAAATAAGAATAGAATCCTCAAAGTTATATCCATTCCAGGGCATAAAGGCTACTAACAGATTTTGGCCCAATGCAAGTTCTCCCATATCTGTGCAAGGACCATCAGCCAGGATATCTCCACGCTGAATTCTGTCACCAGTAGAAACAATAGGACGCTGATTAATACAAGTATCCTGATTTGAGCGGAAGTATTTGGTCAGGTTATAGATATCAACCCCAGCTTCACCGGCAGTGGTCTCATCATCATTTACACGGACGACAATACGTGACGCATCAACTAAATCAATTATTCCACCTCGTTTGGCAACGACTGAAACGCCAGAATCGGATGCTACAGTTCGCTCCATTCCTGTACCAACCAGTGGTTTTTCTGAACGTAATGTTGGGACTGCTTGCCGTTGCATGTTTGATCCCATAAGCGCACGGTTAGCATCATCATGCTCCAAAAAGGGAATTAAAGAGGCAGCTACCGAAACGATTTGTTTTGGTGAAACGTCCATATAATTAATTTTATCGGGCGTTGTTAATGAAAATTCATTTTGATGTCGGCAAGGTACTAGATCAGCAAGAATATTTCCTTTTTCATCCACGGGAACAGTAGACTGAGCAATATACTGGTCAACCTCTTCAATTGCAGAAAGATATTCAATTTCATCGGTTACTCGACCGTTAATAACTTTACGGCAAGGTGTCTCAATAAAACCATAATCGTTTGTTCGTGCATAGACAGACAAGGAATTAATCAATCCGATATTTGGACCTTCGGGTGTTTCAATCGGACATACGCGACCATAATGGGTCGTGTGTACGTCGCGAACTTCAAAGCCTGCCCGCTCTCTCGTTAAACCACCTGGGCCAAGTGCTGAGACACGGCGTTTATGAGTCACACCTGAAAGAGGATTAACTTGATCCATAAATTGTGATAACTGGCTTGAACCAAAGAACTCTTTTACAGCCGCTGAAACCGGTTTTGCATTGATTAAATCTTGTGGCATTAAATTTTCAGACTCCACCAGACTTAAGCGTTCTTTAACAGCTCGTTCAACACGAACCAGACCAACGCGAAATTGATTTTCTGCCATTTCTCCAACGCTTCTTACACGTCGGTTACCTAAATGATCAATGTCATCCACCATGCCGATACCATTGCGAATATCAATCAAAGTCTTAATGACCGCAAGAATATCTTCTTTAGCTAAGGTACCTGGACCTGTATCTTCTTTTCTGCCCACACGACGATTGAATTTCATACGACCTACTGCAGAAAGATCATAACGGTCTTCAGCAAAAAATAAGTTTTTAAATAATGCTTCAGCAGCTTCTTTGGTTGGAGGCTCACCTGGACGCATCATCCGATATATTTCAACCAATGCTTCCAATTGACTGGTAGTTGGATCAATTCTAAGAGTATCAGAAATATAGGAACCATGATCCAAATCATTGGTATAAATTGTTTCAAAACTAAGAATACCATTATCAGCTAATTGATCTAATAATTCAGCAGTTACTTCATCATTCGCTTGAGCCAATACTTCACCAGTATCAGTATTAACAATATTTTTTGCTAAAACTTTGCCTATTAAATAGTCTCTAGGCACAACAAGATCCTGCATGTTGCTCTTTTCCATTAATTTAATATGGCGAGCAGTAATTCGACGACCCTGTTCAACAATTAATTCACCAGTTTCGGGAACGGCTATATCAAAAGAAGCTATTTCACCACGTAGTCTTGCTGGAATCAGGTTAATATGAAATTCACCATTCCTTAGTTGACAAAGCGTTGTTTCAAAAAATTCGGCGAGAATATCCTCAGCTTCATATCCTAAAGAGCGTAATAGAATAGTAACGGGTAACTTGCGACGCCTGTCGATTCTTACAAACACACAGTCTTTGGGATCAAATTCAAAATCTAACCATGAGCCACGGTAAGGGATAATGCGGGCTGAATACAGGAGTTTACCTGAAGAATGTGTTTTGCCGCGATCATGCTCAAAGATTACGCCTGGAGAACGGTGTAATTGGGATACTACAACACGCTCTGTACCATTAACGACAAATGTACCTACATCAGTCATTAAAGGAATTTCGCCCATAAATACATCTTGTTCACGAATATCTTTTATGGGTTTGGGCTCGCCTGCTGCGTCCTTATCTAAAACCACCAACCGAATTTTTACACGTAGTGGTGCTGAATAGGTCAAACCTCTGAGCTTACATTCACGTACATCAAAAGCTGGTTCACCAAGCTTATAGCTAACATATTCCAGTCTTGCATTTCCAGAAAAACTTTCTATAGGGAATACAGATGAGAACGCAGCATGCAAACCTGTCCTCTGCCCATTACCATTAGGGTCAGTTTCTAAAAAATCTCGATACGATCTTAGCTGGATTTCAAGCAGATTCGGAATTTCCATCTTATCTGCCTGCCTACCAAAGCTTTTGCGAAATCGTTTTTTCTCAGCATGTGAATATTGAGGTTTAGCTTCTGCAATTGCCATGGTGGTTCCTCTGTAAAATTATTGATATCATCAAACACACAAACCCAGCCATGAAAACATGGCTGGGTTCTTAAATTTATCTACAACGGTATTATTTAACTTCGACAGTCGCGCCAGCTTCTTCAAGCTTTTTCTTAATTTCAGCGGCCTCGTCTTTAGATACACCTTCTTTAACAGTTGAAGGAGCACCTTCTACTAGATCTTTAGCTTCTTTTAAGCCTAATCCGGTAATTTCACGAATTGCTTTAATAACACCTACTTTGTTTGAACCAAAGCTGCTCATCACCACAGTGAATTCAGTTTTTTCTTCGGCAGCAGCAGCACCACCAGCAGCAGGTGCAGCAACAGCTACAGCAGCAGCGGCAGCAGAGACATTGAATTTCTCTTCCATTGCTTCGATAAGTTCAACAACTTCCATTACAGTCATGTTAGAGATTGTTTCAAGAATCTCATTTTTTGATACAGCCATTTCTAGCTCCTAAGTTAAAAATTATAAAGATTATGTGGTTTATTACTGCTTGGTGTCTTTGATTGCAGCTACAGTCCTTACCAATTTGGCATGAGGTTCTGCAAGCGTACGGACAAATTTTTCTATTGGTGCTTTCATCACATACATTAGTTTAGCCAAGGCCTCATCGCGAGTAGGCAAGCTAGCCACAGCTTCAAGTTGATCTGGACTATATACTTTTCCACTCACAGCTAATGCTTTGATTTCCAGCTTATCAAATGATTTCACGAACTCCTTTAACATTCTTGCTGCATCACTCGGAGCTTCGAGAGATAAAGCAATAAATAAAGGACCAACCAGCTTTTCATTTAAACAAGCAAATTCAGTGTTTTCAAACGCGCGACGAGTTAGCGTATTAGGTACTACTCGTAAATAAACACCAGCTTTGCGTGCTTCACTACGCAGTTGGGTCATTTGATTCACAGTTAAACCACGATAATCAGCAACGACTGCCGAAATAGCCTTAGAAGCAACATTTGTTACTTCTTCTACAACGGCTTTTTTTGCAGCTAATGTTAATGTCACGTTACTGACCTCCTAAGTTGCGCAAATCATAAATGATTTGACAGTTATGGTGGCCGTCTCAGAAAACTCAGAGTCGGTTCACCGTCTGCGCAGGATATTAAGCCTGTGGCACCTGCGGTCTTCGACGGCATCGAACCATGTCTATGCCGTGAAAGCTGTTTTAAGGGCGATATATATTACACAGGTATTGTAGCAATATCAATAGGCAAGCCTGGCCCCATTGTTGTAGACAGGGATATTTTCTTAAAATAGACACCTTTTGCTGAGGTGGGTTTTGCCTTTCGCAAATCGACCATCAATGCAGCAATATTTTCAATCAAATCTTCAGCGGAGAAGGTAATCTTCCCAACTGTACAATGTATAATACCATTTTTGTCGGTCCTATATCGTACTTGTCCTGATTTAGCATCATTTACAGCTGCTTCAACATTTGTTGTCACAGTACCAACTTTGGGATTAGGCATTAAACCACGAGGACCAAGAATTTGCCCTAATTGCCCTACAATTCGCATTGCGTCGGGTGTGGCAATCACTACATCAAAGTCCATTTCTCCTGCTTTGATTTGTTCAGCCAAATCTTCAAAACCAACTATATCTGCACCAGCATTTTTAGCTTTTGTAGCATTATCACCTTGTGCAAACACTGCAACTCGTACTTTTTTGCCGGTACCTTTTGGTAAATTTGTTGATGAACGAACAACCTGATCTGATTTACGAGGATCAACACCCAGATTCACGCTAATATCCACACTTTCCTCAAAATTTTTACTAGCAAATTCTTTTAGTATAGCAATTGCTTCTGATGCATTATAAAGGTGATTTGCTTTCACCTCTTCCCTTATTTTCTTTTGTTTCTTACTGATAGCCATTGGTAACCCCTTATTGCAAATCCTCAACTTCGATACCCATACTGCGAGCAGTACCTGCAATACTACGGACTGCTGCCTCCAAACTACCTGCAGTTAAATCAGGTTGTTTCATCTTAGCAATATCTTCGAGTTGAGCACGTTTTAACTTAGCAACTTTCTTGGTATTTGGGGTACCACTTCCACTTTGAATACCAGCGGCTTTTTTCAAGAGAACAGAAGCCGGAGGAGTTTTAGTGACGAATGTAAAGCTACGATCGGAATAAACTGTAATTACTACCGGTGTAACCAGACCTGGTTCGATATTTTGGGTGGCAGCATTAAATGCCTTGCAAAATTCCATAATATTCACACCACGTTGTCCTAAAGCAGGACCAACAGGAGGACTTGGATTTGCCTTTCCAGCTGGTATTTGTAGTTTAATATATGCTTCTACTTTTTTAGCCATTATTACTCCTTACGGGTATAACGCTATTTCACTATTAGCACCTAAGTAGCTGCAGTTACTATAGCTCCCCAATTACACACACAAAATTAAGTCTTTTCGACTTGACTGAATTCGAGTTCAACCGGAGTTGAACGACCGAATATTAGTACCGCCACTCTTAGGCGACTTTTCTCATAGTTAACTTCCTCAACAACACCATTGAAGTCAACAAAAGGTCCTTCTTTAACACGAACAACTTCACCAGGCTCAAACAGGATTTTAGGTTTAGGCTTTGTGACACCTTCCTCTACTCGCTGTAAGATTGCTCTAGCCTCTTTGTCCGTAATTGGTGTTGGTGTCTGACTTGTTCCACCAATAAAACCCAAGACACGAGGAATAGCTCGAATCATATGCCATGTTTCATCATCCATCACCATATGAACCAGTACATATCCAGGAAAAAATTTTCGCGTACTCTTTCTCTTTTGACCTGCACGCATTTCAACAACTTCTTCCGATGGAACAACTACTTCACCTATCTTTTCTTGTAGGTGATGGCGCTCTGCGCGTGATTTAATTTCGCGCATGACAAAATTCTCATAGCCTGAATAGGCATGAACCACATACCATTGTTTAGTTTTATGCTCTTCCACCGTATTTTCAACCTAAATGTGTTAATTTAGCGATTGCCCACATCATTGCAGAGTCTACACCCCAAAGAACAAACCCTGTTACTGCAACCATGATCATAACAATAGATGTGGTTTGAACAGTTTCCTGGCGTGTTGGCCAGACTACCTTTTGTAATTCAATTTTAGCTTCTTTTGCAAATGCAAAGGCTTGTTTTCCTTTGGAAGTAAAAAATCCTAAGACAGCAACTAAAATAAACCAGCCAATCCAGACCATAGCTTTGATAGGCGCTGTAAAATCAAAATAATAGGTTCCTAAAAAGGCAAAAATTGTGACCAGCAAAATACCGAACCACAATATAATTTCTTTAAAACTTAACTTAGAAGCGCTTGAATTTTTCATATTTATCTAATTGTTGGCAGGCCAGGAGGGAATCGAACCCCCAACCTGCGGTTTTGGAGACCGCCGCTCTGCCAATTGAGCTACTGGCCTAACATTAGCATATTTGTGTGAAGCCATGGCTTCACACTTTCATCATTATCACTCAATAATTTTTGCGACTACACCGGCCCCAACTGTGCGACCACCTTCACGAATTGCAAAACGCAATCCTTCGTCCATAGCAATTGGTGAATGCAAGCTAACTGTCATCTGCACATTATCGCCTGGCATTACCATCTCTATACCACTGGGTAATTCACATGAACCTGTAACATCAGTCGTCCTGAAATAAAACTGGGGACGATAGCCATTGAAAAATGGTGTGTGACGACCACCTTCATCTTTTGACAGAACATAGACTTCTGCTTCAAACTTCGTGTGAGGCTTGATTGTGCCTGGCTTAGCCAACACTTGACCACGCTCGACTTCGTCTCGCTTCGTACCACGTAACAATACACCAACATTATCCCCTGCGCGTCCTTCGTCCAGCAACTTGCGGAACATCTCTACACCTGTACAAGTCGTCTTTTGCGTGTCACGGATTCCTACAATCTCTACTTCTTCACCTACTTTGATGATTCCACTCTCAACACGACCTGTTACAACTGTTCCTCGGCCAGAAATCGAGAATACATCTTCAATCGGCAACAAGAAACTCTTGTCGATATTTCTCACCGGCTCAGGAATATAGGAATCCATCGTCTCTACTAATTTCTCAATAGCCGGTACACCAATCTCGCTGGTATCTCCTTCCAATGCTTTCAATGCTGAACCAACAATAATGGGAATATCATCTCCTGGAAACTCATAACTACTTAACAAGTCACGGACTTCCATCTCTACCAATTCTAACAACTCCGGATCATCAACCATGTCCGCTTTGTTCATAAACACTACAATATAAGGCACACCTACCTGACGTGACAACAAAATATGTTCACGGGTTTGTGGCATCGGACCATCCGCCGCTGATACTACTAATATAGCGCCGTCCATTTGAGCTGCACCTGTAATCATGTTCTTTACATAGTCAGCATGGCCAGGGCAATCCACATGGGCATAGTGGCGGTTCGCTGATTCATATTCAACGTGCGCAGTTGATATCGTTATCCCTCGCTCTCGCTCTTCTGGTGCCGCGTCAATTTGATCATACGCCTTCGCTGTTCCACCAAATTTCTTTGCCATAATTGTGGTAATCGCTGCAGTCAAGGTGGTCTTCCCATGGTCTACGTGACCAATCGTTCCCACGTTTACGTGCGGCTTCTTACGCTCAAACTTTTCCTTCGCCATCGAAAGATCTCCCCATTAAAAGTTGATACCTGTATGGTGCCCACAACTGGACTCGAACCAACGACCTCTTCCTTACCAAGGAAGTGCTCTACCACCTGAGCTATGTGGGCTTTTTAGCCACAGTCTGTCTATAAACAGGCTGTCAAAAACTTGGAGCGGGTGATGGGAATCGAACCCACGCTATCAGCTTGGAAGGCTGAAGTTCTACCATTGAACTACACCCGCCTGCTCACTTTTTTCGTCTGCACAATACTGGTGGAGGGGGAAGGATTCGAACCTTCGAAGGCAGAGCCGTCAGATTTACAGTCTGATCCCTTTGACCGCTCGGGAACCCCTCCCAAAAGAACGCCATTGTCTTTCATGGCATGACTAAAGTCAATAGCCTTAGTCCAGTAATGAGGACTAGATCTAGATGGTGCTGGCACCAGGAATCGAACCCGGGACCTACTGATTACAAGTCAGTTGCTCTACCTACTGAGCTACGCCAGCAATACTCTTTCTCACTACGTGCCTTAGCTACAGCTATCTTATAGCCAATTAAGCAGCACATTATTCGCGACTTTGGCGAATTACTACTTATAATAAAACCCTGGCGATGACCTACTTTCGCATGAGGAAGCCTCACACTATCATCGGCGCTGGTCTGTTTCACTTCTGAGTTCGAGATGGAATCAGGTGGTTCCAAACCGCTATGGTCGCCAGGAAAACTGGTTTTCCAGCTGGGTGGACAGGATTGTTTTATTCTCTGTCTTACCAGCAGGCTGGTAAAGAAGTTAAGGGCAACACAAGGTTGACTCGTTTAATCGTTTGTTGCCATACCCTGAAGCAATTCAGGTTATATGGTCAAGACAATCAGCCAATTAGTACGAGTTAGCTTCACACATTACTGCGCTTCCACACCTCGCCTATCAACGTCGTAGTCTTCAACGGGCTTCATGGGAAAACTCATCTTGAGGGAGGCTTCCCGCTTAGATGCTTTCAGCGGTTATCCCGTCCGAACTTAGCTACCCGGCAATGCAACTGGCGTTACAACCGGTACACCAGAGGTTCGTCCACTCCGGTCCTCTCGTACTAGGAGCAGCTCCTCTCAATTTTCCTACGCCCACGGCAGATAGGGACCGAACTGTCTCACGACGTTCTAAACCCAGCTCGCGTACCACTTTAAATGGCGAACAGCCATACCCTTGGGACCTGCTTCAGCCCCAGGATGTGATGAGCCGACATCGAGGTGCCAAACACCGCCGTCGATATGAACTCTTGGGCGGTATCAGCCTGTTATCCCCGGAGTACCTTTTATCCGTTGAGCGATGGCCCTTCCATTCAGAACCACCGGATCACTAAGACCTACTTTCGTACCTGCTCGAGCCGTCACTCTCGCAGTCAAGCACCCTTTTGCCTTTACACTCTTGGTACGATGTCCGACCGTACCGAGGGTACCTTTGTGCTCCTCCGTTACTCTTTGGGAGGAGACCGCCCCAGTCAAACTACCCACCATACACTGTCCTCAACCAGGTTTACTGGTCCAAGTTAGAACCTCAATAATAACAGGGTGGTATTTCAAGGTCGGCTCCATGCGAACTGGCGTCCGCACTTCATAGCCTCCCACCTATCCTACACAGTTATCATCAAAGTCCAGTGCAAAGCTGTAGTAAAGGTTCACGGGGTCTTTCCGTCTAGCCGCGGGTACACTGCATCTTCACAGCGATTTCAATTTCACTGAGTCTCGGGTGGAGACAGCGTGGCCATCGTTACGCCATTCGTGCAGGTCGGAACTTACCCGACAAGGAATTTCGCTACCTTAGGACCGTTATAGTTACGGCCGCCGTTTACCGGGGCTTCGATCAACCGCTTCGGATTTCTCCTAACAGCATCAATTAACCTTCCGGCACCGGGCAGGCGTCACACCCTATACGTCTTCTTTCGAATTTGCAGAGTGCTGTGTTTTTAATAAACAGTCGCAGCCACCTGGTCTCTGCGGCCCTCACCAGCTTCGTTTCGCAAGGAAACTAACCAGCAAGGGCGTACCTTCTCCCGAAGTTACGGTACCATTTTGCCTAGTTCCTTCACCCGAGTTCTCTCAAGCGCCTTAGTATGCTCTACTTGTCCACCTGTGTCGGTTTGCGGTACGGTTCTCTATAAGTTATGGCTAGCAGCTTTTCCTGGAAGCTTGGCATCAATGACTTCCCTGCACCCCGTAGGGTCAGGACCACTGTGCACCTTAGCGTTATCAAGAGACCGGATTTGCCAAGTCTCTCCGCCTACATGCCAGTACCGGGACTACCAACGCCCGGCTCACCTAGCCTTCTTCGTCCCCACTTCACCACTTATAGAAAGTCCAGGAATATTAACCTGGTTCCCATCGACTACGCTCTTCAGCCTCGCCTTAGGGGCCGACTCACCCTGCTCCGATTAACGTCGTGCAGGAAACCTGGGACTTCCGGCGAGAGGGTTTTTCACCCTCTTTATCGTTACTCATGTCAGCATTCGCACTTCTGATACCTCCAGCAGACTTCTCAATCTACCTTCTTCAGCCTACAGAACGCTCCCCTACCACGTGCACTAAAGTGCACATCCGCAGCTTCGGTGTATAGTTTTAGCCCCGTTACATCTTCCGCGCAGGCCGACTCGACCAGTGAGCTATTACGCTTTCTTTAAAGGATGGCTGCTTCTAAGCCAACCTCCTGGCTGTCTGGGCCTTCCCACATCGTTTCCCACTTAACTATAACTTCGGGACCTTAGCTGGCGGTCTGGGTTGTTTCCCTCTTCACGACGGACGTTAGCACCCGCCGTGTGTCTCCCGTGATTCAATTAGCCAGTATTCGGAGTTTGCATCGGTTTGGTAAGCCATGACAGCCCCCTAGCCGAAACAGTGCTCTACCCCCAGTAATCATTCACGAGGCGCTACCTAAATAGCTTTCGGGGAGAACCAGCTATCTCCGGGCTTGATTAGCCTTTCACTCCTAGCCACACGTCATCCGATAATTTTTCAACATTACCCGGTTCGGACCTCCAGTTGGTGTTACCCAACCTTCATCCTGCACATGGCTAGATCGCCCGGTTTCGGGTCTACTCTCAGCGACTCGCGCCCTATTAAGACTCGATTTCTCTACGGCTTCCTTATTCAGTTAACCTCGCCACTAAAAGTAACTCGCTGACCCATTATACAAAAGGTACGCAGTCACACTTCCTAAAAAATGCTCCCACTGCTTGTACGCAAACGGTTTCAGGTTCTATTTCACTCCCCTCTCCGGGGTTCTTTTCGCCTTTCCCTCACGGTACTGGTTCACTATCGGTCAGTAAGGAGTATTTAGCCTTGGATGATGGTCCACCCGTCTTCAACCAGGATTTCACGTGTCCCGGCCTACTTGTTCGCATGCCTAGTTCTTCATTACCATGTCGTATACGGGACTTTCACCCCCTTCGGTCAGTCTTCCCAGACTGTTCTACTTCTGATAATGATAAATCATGCCAGGCTCTTCCCCGTTCGCTCGCCGCTACTTAGAGAATCTCAATTGATTTCTTTTCCTTCGGGTACTTAGATGTTTCAGTTCCCCGAGTTCGCCTCTGCACCCTATGTATTCAGATACAGATAACCTACTCACGTAAGTTGGGTTCCCCCATTCGGACACCTCTGGATCAACGCACGTTTCCAACTCCCCAGAGCTTTTCGCAGGATTCCACGTCCTTCTTCGCCTCTTACTGCCAAGGCATCCACCGTTTGCGCTTCTCTTCTTGACCATATAACCTCAATCACCTCTTTGCTTCAGCTTTTTCCTTGACTCTTCGTTATCGACACTCTCTCACTCGGTCACATACATTAGTATGTTCCCTCACTCGTTCGCATCGATGCCTCAATTCAAGCAAAAATCTTCGCAAATTATCCTTAGGTTATAAACTGACAAAAGATTAATACTAATTCGCTTGTGTTTACCCTTCTTCTTTACCAAATTGTTAATGAACGCCTGGATTAACCAGATTAAAGCAATCTCTTTTAAAATCACTTTGATCTGATGCATCCTACAGAAACGTTGGTGGTGGGTCTGAGTGGACTTGAACCACCGGCCTCACCCTTATCAGGGGTGCGCTCTAACCAGCTGAGCTACAGACCCATTTTTTTGCTGCGGCCTTTTACTTTACTCGTCGTTATATTGATTCTTTCGCT